>NZ_JAMYQW010000030.1:0-86678 GCF_040321085.1 Mesorhizobium sp. M0522 | reverse complement strand
AGCAAGTCAGACCTGGCCTATCGCAACCGCGCCTCACCTGCCGTCCAGCGTTCGGATTCGCGATCGTCGCTCTCGGCAACAGGCGCCGCGCCCGGCCAGGACGTGTCGCATGTGCGCGCTGTCGAAGGAGGCGCCCAGCAACATTTCGGGTGAAGGCAACGCGGGCATCCGATCGATCGTAACCTTTCTCTGCAATGAGCGACTTGTTGCGGGCGATCGGCCTTCGGCTCTTACGCATTATCGAGATCACATGTTGGTCCCGGCACCCGATGCCGGCAACAGGTCTGCTTCGGAGCGCCGCGACAGAACTGGGCGACATGGTTGCGGTGGAGTAGGCGCCGTCGCCCTGGGTTAACAACCCGGTCGGTGACGGCCGCGGCCGCATCGAAAGCCCGCAAGGTACCTGTGAAGACATAGCGTGCCGGCGAAGGTCCGCCCTCGCGTCAGGGATTCGTTTTAGGCCGATCAGTCGGCAACGCGACCGGCCAGATGAGCGAGAGCTTACCCTCGGTGTTGGTCTCGACCCCGGCTCGCATAGAGGCCGTGAAGGGACATCTCCAAACGCTCGTCGACGGTCGTCCATCACTGCCGACTACGAGTCGAGGTCGTATGGCTCGTGGCCTAGCTCGTTGTGATGAAGCGCCTCTGCCATACACCTGATGTCGAACGCCTGACCGCACGCCGGGCAGAGGACGAAATACTCCTCCTCCCGAAGTGGCGATGCATCGTGGTCTTGGGGGATGACGATGTCATTGTATTCGTCGGGCATTGGGTCCTCCGGCAACGCCGCCCGCCATCCTGGAACGCCTGCCGGCAGGATTTGTTTCAAAGTTACTGCGCTTAAGAAGGAAGCCCTGAGCATCGATTGGGGCCTGATGTCCGGTTTCGACAGCGATGCCGTGCCACCGGGCAGTTCAAAGTGATTTTCATCTGCAATCTTTGGTTACGGCACGGGCAAGAACCGTTTCCGCGCGCGGCAAGGCTCGAATTCCACCAAGCATGCGCGGTCATCTGAACTCCAATCCGGCAACGCACACCGCTTGGCCGAGATCGACTATGGAGACTGACGTTGCCCCAAGTTTCTATCCAGATTTGAGTTCGTGGCCGGATATGGAGTAAAATTCAGGCCCGAGATTCCATTTCGCGGTGTTCGGAGAACTCCGCTTCACTGGGTATTTGTGCATCATTTATTGGGTAACGCCGCTCTTGGCGATGCGCTCTTCGAAACTCGGGGCCAAGCCCGACGTGCTGAAGCACTGGCCAGCGTCCATCGCGGCGGCAGCTTCTGGGCCAAGCGGATGCCTTTAGTTACTTGCGGACGTTTGATGTGGCGCAAAGGATCCGCAGAAGCTAACATAACTTTTTCTTGGAGGCTGTCGTGGGTACGAGACGTTTCAGAAAGCCCGTCATCGTTCAACCCGGCCGGATCGATCGCGACAGAGTTGTTGCGTCGGTATCCGACGCGGCCGAAGTTCTGCTGAGGGATTGGCCGACGCGGGAAGGCAAGTCGCGGCTCGCCGCAATCGAAGCATGCCTTGCCGTAATCCGTGGAGAAAAACCACCAAGGATAGCGCGCCAGGCGTTCATCGCTGCTGCCAAGGAGGCCAGGATATTGCTCGCGGAAGAAATTTAGGCTTATCGTGCGGCGGAGACCCTGCTCGGTCTGATCCAGCCTAACAGCCGCATCCAGTGCAGCGAGACGATGCCGGGCGGCGAGGCCAATGCGATCTTCTATCTGGTCGACCGGGCGGGGCTTGAGGGCGCAACCGCGACCTCCGGAGTCCTCGCTTGCGATGTCTGCTTTCAGGACGCGGAGAAGCTGATCTCTACGGCCGAGAGGCGCATTGCTGCCCTTCGCCACGCGGGAAATGGAGGGCCCAATGGCTCATCAACGTGAATTGAAAAATCTCCGACGATGCGGTCAGCGTAGCCGGGAACGTCGCAGTTGCGCCACAAATGCTCGGGGCGCTAGCCCGGGCTTTCCCCCTACCGACTCACGGGATAACAGCACCGCAGGCTGGTGGTGGTTAATGGCGCGTCGTGCATCAGCTTCGTCGACGAATGCTCTTTGTACGCCATTGGCGCCGCGAGCAGTTGTAGACGCCGCTCCATTCTGCACCTAGACAACTTTGCGAGGCTTTAATGGATGAATGGCTCTTCGTTAAAGCATTGATTTTCTTCTCCGTTTTTGGTTTTGCGACACTCCGTCGCATGGTAGACAAACCCCTTGTTGAGCGGCCAGTTGACGGCCGTCCAAAATGATTATTAAGTTCGGTCACAGAACGAATTAATCGGAGCTGCTGTTGAACGACTTGCCGCGCATTTCTCGTCAGTTCTCCCAGCGCTCCGTCATGGAGGCGATCGTGCAAGGCGGGCCGATCTCGCGCGCTTCAATCGCAAAGCAGACCGGCTTGTCCAAGCAGACAATCTCCGAGATCGTCAGGACACTCGAGCAGGAAGGCTGGGTGCAGGAGACAGGGCGCACGAGCGGACATGTCGGACGCACGGCTGTCACTTACGAACTCGTATTTGACGCGGCCTACATCGCGGCCGTCGACCTCGGCGGCGCCAAAGTCCGGGTCGCCCTCACCGATCTTGCCTGCCAGATATTCGCAGAGGAAACGGCGCCGACCGATCCTCGGGGCGGACAGTTCATCGTCGACCAGATCGTGGATCTAGCGCTTCAGGCGGCCGAGAGGCACCGAATCTCGCGCACAAAGATAAGGCTGGCGGTGATTGGTGTTCCCGGTGCACCCGACAAGAAGACGGGCCGCGTCCTGCTTGCCCCGAATATTGCCGGCTTTGGCACGATGAATGTCGTTCGCGCTTTCGAGCAGGCATTCGGGGTTCATGTGATGATCGAGAACGATGTCAATCTGGCGGTGCTCGGCGAGAACTGGCAGGGGTGCGGCCGCGGTATCGACAATCTAGCCTTCATAGCGCTGGGTACCGGTATCGGCAGCGGCCTCATGGTTGCAGGCAATCTGGTGCGGGGCGCCAGCAATGCAGCCGGCGAGATGGGCTTTTTGCCGATTGGCGCCGATCCTTTCGCGCCGACATCGTTGCGCGCCGGCGCTTTCGAGCGCGTGGTCGCAACCAACGCCATGGTTGAACGCTACGCAACGCTGACGGGCAACATCGTCAATGTGCCGACGATTTTCCACGGTGCATTGGCTGGAGACAGGCATGCCGCGACGGTGCTCGACGAAACCGCGCGCTACCTCGCACAAGGCATTGTGGCCATAGCGGCAATTGCGAATCCGCAAAAGGTCGTCCTGGGCGGCTCGATCGGGCTGCGGCCGGAAATCCTGTTGCGCGTTAGGGACCTGCTGCCGCGCTGCTTCCCCTACCCTATCGCCGTTGAGGCCAGCGAACTCGGGTCGCGGGCAGCGCTCATCGGCGCTGCCGCCATCGGGCTCAGCCAGTTGCACAACACACTGTTCGGCGTCGACGCGCCCGACGGACGCATTTCGCTTCCCCCAGCCAGTTCGGCCGTGCTGCGCGAGGCCACGCTATGACCGCCTTAAAGGACATCACCGCCCGCTTGCGCGCCGCCCTCGATTGCGACGCAGCGGTGGAGCTTCTGCAGGGGGCAATCGGCCGCGAAAGCATAACCGGTCACGAAGAAAACTTTGTCGACTTCCTTGAAGACCGGATGCGCGTGCTTGGCTTGAGCGAAATTCGGCGTGCGGAATTCGCGCCCGGCCGGCCCAACGTCTGGGGTGAGCGCAAAGGTGCTGGCGCCGGGAAGCGGCTGCTCTTCATCGGCCACACCGATACGGTCCATGTCGAGGGCTGGCGCGAGCACTGGGCTGGCACCGCCAAGCAGCATCCGTTTGCCGCGCCAATGATCGACGGGCAGATCTGGGGCCGCGGCGCCGGCGACCTCAAGGCCGGCATCTGCTCCGCGCTGTCGGCACTCTCTCTGCTCGACACAGCCGACATCCAACTGGCCGGCGACGTTGCCTTTGCCTTCGTCGGCGACGAGGAGAGCGGCCAGCCTGGAACCGGCGTCTCCGCCGGCATCAAGGATTTCGTCGGCCGCATTGAGAGAGGCGAAGTCTTGGCGCCCGATTTCGTCGTCTATGTGGAGCCTACCCGCCTTTCGGTTTATCCGGCCCAAATTGGCTTCTTCATTACCGACATCACCATCACCGGACGATCAGCCTATTTCGGCGTACCCGAACTCGGCAAGGATGCCTTGCGTGCAAGCCACGCCGTCATGAGCGCGCTGTGGAAGCATTCGGAAGATGTTGCAACAAGAGCCGAGCACCCGCTGATTGGGCGTGGCTTCCTGCTGATCACCCGCCTTGCGGGCGGCGGCTACATCGCGGTGCCCGAACGCTGCACGTTGTCGCTGATCCGCAAGCTGTTGCCCGGCGAGTCGCTGGACGAGGCCGCCGCCGAAATCGAGGCAGTGGTGCGCGGCGCCATCACCGATCCCGAAATTATGTTGGCGTTCGCCTATCCGGCAGGCCGCGATCATCCGCTCGGGGGTAACGCCGCCGAGATTGCACCTGACAGGCCGGAGGTCGGCGCTCTTGCTGCCGCCATGGCCCGATCGATGGCTGGTCGCGGCGCCATCGAAGGCGCGCCATTCTGGTCAGAGTCATCATTTTTCACCAACCGGCTCGGCATCCCCGCCGTGTACTGCGCGCCAGGCGACATTCGCAACTGCCACACCTTCGACGAACACGTCGAGGTCGAGGAATATCTGGCCGGCGTCGTAGGCTTCGCCCGGTTCATGGTGGAGTATTGCGGCGTTACGGAATGAATGACAACTGAGAGCGAATGGGAGAACTATCATGCTGATAGACAGACTTGTTGCTACAGCACTTGCAGGCAGCCTGATGCTGGTGGCCGACGGTGCCGGCGCACAGACAGTAGGACCAAGCGGCGAGACGGCGACACCCAGCGCCGAGGTTAGATTGTCGGATGCAGACCTGGCCGCAGTAAAGGAGAAGGGCTACAAGGCGGCGCTGCTGTGGCACACCTCCTCCGACTTCACGAATGCGGTCACGTCCGGTGCCAAGGATGAATTTGCCCGTGCCGGCATTCAAATCGTCGCCACCACCGACGCGGGCTTTGACGCCGCGCGCCAGCGCAGCGACATCGAAACCGCGCTCGCGGCGAAGCCAAACGTCATCCTGTCGCTGCCCCTCGATCCGGTCACTTCGGCCGAGGCGTTCCGTCAGGCGCTCACCGACGGCACCAAGCTGGTATTCCTTTCCAATCTGCCGAAAGGCTACAAGCACGGAACCGACTATGCCGCCATCGTCACTGACGACCTGTTCCAGATGGGCAAGCAGGCGGCCGATGCACTGGCCAAGGCGCTCGATGGCAAGGGCAAGGTCGGCTACATCTTCCACGACGCCAGTTACTATGTGACGAACCAGCGCGACCAGGCTTTCAAGACAACGATCGAGAAGGATTATCCCGGTATCAAGATCGTCGCCGAGCAGGGGATCTCCGATCCGGCGCGGGCAGAAGAGTTGGCCAGCGCCATGCTCGTGCAGCATCCCGATCTTGACGGCATCTACGTCACCTGGGCCGAACCGGCCGACGGCGTGCTGTCGGCCTTGCGGGCAAGCGGAAACACCAAGACCAAGATCGTCACGCTCGACCTCGCCGAACCGGTGGCGCTCGATATGGTCAAGGGCGGTAATGTGACCGCACTGGTGGCCGACAAGGCGTATGAGCTCGGTCGCGCCATGGCCGCTGTCGGCGTCAAGGCGCTGCTCGGCCAGGAGACCCCGGCCTTCGTCGTTGCCCCGGCGCTTACCGTGACCAAGCAGAACGTTGCGCAGGGCTGGAAGGATTCGTTGAACCGTGACGCGCCGCAATCGGTGCTCGACGCGGCCAAATGACAGGCGAATGCCCGGCGGCCAATCAGGGCCGCCGACATCATAAAAACAAGGGGAACTGACATGCGCACAGCAATTGGAATGTTGTCGGCACTGGTAGCGCTCGCCGCCGCCAACGCCTTCGCAGCCGAGGGCACCACCACGGGACCGAACGGGGAAAAGCCGACGCCGGCAAAGAGCGTCGTGCTCACACCAGCTGAGGAGCAGCAGATCAAGGACGGCAAATACACCGCCGCGCTGGTCTGGCATGAGATGAGCGAATACACCAACGCGGTGAACAGCGGCGCCCAGGACGAGTTGAAGCGGCTCGGCATCAGGGTCGTCGCTCAGACCGACGCTGGCTTTGATGCGGCCCGGCAGAAATCCGACGTCGAGACAGTACTCGCCAAAAGGCCCTCTATTATACTGTCCCTACCGGTCGATCCCGCAAGTGCGGCCATCGTCTTTGATCCTGCGCGCCAGGCCGGCGTGAAATTGGGATTCGTCGACAATTCGCCGGCAGGCTACGTTCAGGACAAGGACTATGTGACCATCGTTTCGGACGACCTTTTCCAGATGGGCAACAAGGCCGGGATCGCAATGGCCGACGCGCTCGGCAAGCAGGGCAAGGTCGGCTACATCTTTCACGATGCCGATTTCTACGTCACCAACCAGCGCGATGGAGCATTCAAGCACACGATCGAGCAGGACTATCCGGACATGAAGATCGTGGCCGAGGCCGGAATGGCCGACCCCGCGCGCAGCGAGGAGATCGCGCAGGCGATGATCACACAGCACCCAGACCTCGACGGTATCTACGTTACCTGGGCTGAGCCGGCGCTTAGCGTGCTGTCCACATTGCGGGCGGCCGGCAACAGCCACACCAAGATCGTCACGCTCGACCTGAACGAACCGGCGGCATTGGACATGATGAAAGGCGGCAACGTTGCGGCACTCATCGCAGACGAAGCCTACGACATCGGCGTGACGCTGGCACGCGCCACGGCCGCCGCGTTGATCGGCAAGAAGGCCGCGCCGTTCATCGTGGTCGATTCCCTCGCCGTCACCAAGGACACTGTCAAGGACGGGTGGAAGCGGTCCCTCAACAAGGACGTGCCCGCGACCATCGCGGCCGCCATGAAGTAGCGGCAGACAATGGCGCCCCGCCGGAGGAAGTGAGAATGTCGAGTATCAACACCAGCCCCGGCCGGGCAGCGAGCTTGGTCAGCCGCTTCAACCTGCAGCAATATGTCGTCTATCTCGGATTTCTGACGATCTTCCTGTTCTTCGCGATCGTACTGAAGGACAGCGGTTTTCTGACGGTCCGCAACCTGTCGAACATCGTGCTGCAGACGGCACCCGTGACGATCATGGCGATCGGCCTCGTCTTTGTCATGTCGGCGGGCGAGATTGATCTTTCGATAGGTTCGATCGTTGCCGTGGCAGCCCTTGCCGCCGCGGTGGCGATAAACGCCTACGGCTTGTTGGCCGGGGTGCTGGCCGGCCTCGGCGCCGGCCTGCTGATCGGCCTGCTCAACGGCGCCCTCGTGGCTTACGTTAAGTTGCCTTCATTCCTGGTAACACTGGCGACGCTCGGGTTGTTTGCCGGGGTATCTCGCTCGATGACCGATTTGCGGTCGATCCCGGTCACCAACGACGCCTTCACCGGCTTCTTCGGCTCAGGTTCTTTGCTGGGTGTTCCGTCGTTGATCTGGTGGACGGTCATTGCCGTTGCGATCGCGCATCTCATCTTTCGCGAGACGCGCTTCGGCGCCCATGTGCTGGCCACCGGCGACAACAGCCGTGCCGCCAGTGTTTCCGGCATCAGCGTGGCGCAGATAAGGCTGGCCGTTCTGACCATAAGCGGCGGACTCGCCGGCCTTGCCGGGCTGCTCTATGCCGGCCGGCTGCAGGCTGCGAAATACACGCTCGGCGAAACCGACCTTATGACGGTGATAGCGGCCGTCATTGTCGGCGGAACCCTGCTTAACGGCGGCAAGGGATCGATTGTCGGTGCGCTGGTCGGCTCGCTTATGATGGGCATGCTGAACAACGGCCTCATCCTGATGGGCCTGTCCGTCTCCGACCAGATGATCGTGCGCGGCTTGATCATTCTTGCCGCCGTCGCCGTATCGCTGCGCGAAAAGTCCCGTTGAAGGAGTTTTGTCATGTTCCTCGATGTTCTGCGGCGCCGCAATCCGAGCTTTATAGAAAGCGCCACGCGCCTGCACCAGGAAGGAAAGCTGCCGGCTAATTCCTATGTGCTCGACCTCGATGCCGTCGAAAGCAACGGCCGGGTTCTGAAGCGCGAGGCCGACCGGTTCGGCCTGAAGATTTTCGCGATGACCAAGCAGGTCGGCCGCGCCAGTTCGTTCTGCCATGCGCTCAAGCGTGGCGGCATCGATCAGGCCGTTGCCGTCGACATGGCCTGCGCGCGGGCAACGCACAGAGCCGGCCTGAGGCTCGGTCATCTTGGCCACCTGCAGCAGATCGCAAGGCACGAGGCCAATGCGGCGGCCAAAACATTCAGGCCGGACTATTGGACCGTCTTCAACGACACCAAGGCTGAAGAAGCCGCTGCCGGCGCAAGGCTCGCCGGGTACACGCAAAACCTACTTGCCCGCATTCGCGCCGATGGTGACGTTTTCTACCGCGGCCACGAAGGTGGTTTTGAGGCGGCCGATATCGCCGCGGTCGCCGAAAAACTGGATGGTCTCGACGGCGCACGGTTCGCTGGTATCACCACCTTCCCGGCGCTGTTGTTCGACCAGACCACGCGAACGGTCCTGCCGACACACAATCTGGCGACACTGGGCAGAGCTGCCGAAGCGCTCGCCAAGTCCGGCCGCAGCGACATAGAGGTGAACGCGCCCGGCACAACGTCGAGTGTCCTGCTTGGCGCGCTGGCCGAAGCCGGCGCCACGCAATGTGAACCGGGCAATGGCTTGGCCGGCACCACCGCGCTGCACGTCATGGAGGATCTGCCGGAGCTCCCTGCCGTTCTGTATTTGACCGAGGTCTCGCATTTGTCTGGCGGCAAAGCCTACTGCCTGGGTGGCGGCTTCTATATCGATCCGATCTTTCCGGACTACGAGGTGAAGGCAATCGTGTCCGCAGAACCGACCACGGCCGCCGCCGCGCTCAGAAGCGTCGAGGTGCCGCCGCCTGCGGCAATCGACTATTACGCAATGATTGACGCTAGCGGCGCCAATGCTCCACGCCCCGGCGACACGGCGGTGTTCGGCTTTCGTGGCCAGGCGTTCGTGACCCGCGCCTACGTGGTCGGCATCTCCGGTGTCTCAAAGGGGGCGCCCCAAGTCGAAACGATCGAAAACGGTTTTGGCGAAACCGCTGCCTGGCCTGTCTAGGAGCAAGCGATGAACGCGACCACGACCGGCACGCCCCCTGTTTTGCAGCTGCGCGACATCCGCAAGAATTTCGGCGGCCTCACCGCCATCGAAAATTTCTCGCTCGAGCTCTATCCCGGCGAGATAGTAGCGTTGGTCGGCGATAACGGTGCCGGCAAGTCGACGCTGGTCAAGATCGTGACAGGGGTCCATGCTCCGACATCCGGGACGATCATCATCGAGGGGCAGGCGGTGGCAATGTCGAGCGCCACCATGGCGCGCGCACACGGCATTGAGGTGGTCTATCAGGACCTGGCGCTCGCCGATCAGCAGACCGTCTACATGAACATGTTTCTTGGCCGCGAGCCGGTGAACCGCTTCGGCCTGCTCGACCGACGCCGGATGATCGACGACACCGAAAAGCTGGTGAAGGATCTCGACGTTCGCATCCCATCGGCTCACGCCACCATCCGCGATCTTTCGGGCGGCCAGCGCCAGGGCGTGGCGATCGCGCGCGCCACGCACTGGGCAAGCAAGCTGATCCTGCTCGACGAGCCAACCGCCGCGCTCGGCGTTGCCGAGACCGCCAAGGTCGAGACGATTGTTCTGTCGCTGAAGCAGCGCAATATCGGCGTGCTGATCATCAGCCACAGCCTCGACCAGGTGTTCAGGCTCTCAGATCGGATCTGTGTTCTGAGACGTGGCAAACAGATCGGCGTGCGCAAGACCAGCGAGACCGACAAGAACGAGATTGTCGCCATGATCACCGGGCTTCAGCACTAGCCCGGTCCGACAGAGGCGCCGTTCAGACATTGCGTTACCCGAGCAGCGAGTGGCATGACTTCAGATCCACGACGAGGCCCCGGCCAGAGAATGTCGCCAGCATCAATCCAGCGCGCGCAGATAGCGGATGGGGCGCCCACCAGCAATCCGGTCGGCGGCTGTCGCTATGGAATTGGCGTCTATTCCGAAGTGCCGGTAAAGGTCACCGATTGTCCCCGACTGGCCAAAGTGCTCGACGCCGAGACTGCGCGTGCGATGGCCGTAGACTGAGCCCAGCCAGCCCAGCGCGGCCGGGTGGCCGTCGGCGACGGTGACGATGGCACAATGGGCCGGAAGCTCGGCGAACAGCCTTTCGACATGGCTCCTGGCATGAACAAGGCCGCGCTCACGTGCACGGCTTGCCGCCGTCCAGCCTGCGTTCAGCCTGTCGGCCGAGGTCACGGCCAGAAGACCGACGTCGCGACGGTCCTCCGCCATCATGCCGACCGCCTCGATGGCTTCCGGCGCGACGGCGCCTGTATAGGCGACGATCACCTCGGGATTCGGACCCGGACGCCGCAGCCAATAGCCGCCGTCGACAATGTCCTGCTCAAGCTCAGGCTCCATGGCACGAATGATCTGCTCGACCGGGCGCGTCGAGAGCCGCAGATAGACCGAGCCGCCGGTCTGGTCGCGCAGCCAGGTGCGCTCCGATTGCACGGCTTCGCCGTCGCGCTGCATGTAATCCAGTGCAAAACGCGTGATGACGCTCAACTCATCGACGAATGCCGGCTCGTAAGCCGCAAGCCCGTCCTGCGCCATGCCGATCAACGGGGTGGCGATCGACTGGTGCGCGCCACCCTCCGGCGCCAGCGTGACGCCCGACGGGGTGGCTGCAAGGAGAAAGCGTGCATCCTGGTAGCAGGCATAGTTGAGCGCATCGAGACCGCGCTGGATGAACGGATCGTAGAGCGTGCCGATCGGCAACAGCCGTTTGCCGAAAATCGAATGCGACAGCCCGAGCGCCGACAGCAGAATGAACAAATTGTTCTCGGCAATGCCAAGCTCGATGTGCTGGCCGGAGGGGCCGAATTCCCATTTCTGTGCCGATGCTATGCGTTCGCTGCGGAAGGTGTCAGCAAGCGAGCGACGCCCGAACAGGCCGCGCCGGTTGACCCAGGGGCCGAGATTGGTCGAAACGGTGACATCGGGCGATGTTGTGACGATAGCGTCGGCAAGCGGCCCGCCGGCCCGTGCAATCTCGTCCAGGATCCTGCCGAATCCGACCTGGGTGGAGACGCTGCCCTTGCCTTCCGGGCCGAGGCGATCGGGGACGAGAATGCGTTGGGCGTGCCGGCGGCGCCGGCCTTTCGCGGCAAAAGGCACAGCATCAAGGAAACGTGTGAGATCAACCTTGCCGATATCCAGGCCTTCGAAGGCATCCCACTCCCGCCCCTCACCGATCGACAGCGAGGCGCGAAAGACTGCCATCTGATCCTTGGTCATCAGCCCGGCATGATTATCTTTGTGGCCGGCCAGCGGCAGGCAGAAACCCTTGATGGAATAAGCGATGAAGCACGTCGGCCGGTCGTTGCCGCGCGCCGTCTCGAAAGCTTCGATCAGGCACTGCAGGTCGTGGCCGCCGAGATTTGTCATCAGCGCGGCGAGTTCGGCATCGGAGCGCCGGTCGACAAGCGATTTCAGGCCCGGCTTTTCGCCCATGTCGGCAAGCAGCCGCTTGCGCCAGGCGCCGCCGCCTTGAAAGGTCAGCGCCGAATAAAGCTGGTTCGGGCAGGCGTCGATCCAGGCCCTCAGCGCCTCGCCGCCCGGCTCGGCAAAAGCGGCTTCGAGCAGCTTGCCGTATTTCAGGATGACCACATCCCAGCCGAAATTCCTGAAGATGCTTTCGAAGCGTTCCCAAAGGCCTTCGCGCACAACGGCATCGAGGCTCTGGCGATTGTAGTCAACGATCCACCAGCAATTGCGAACGCCGTGTTTCCAGCCTTCGAGCAGCGCCTCGAAGATGTTGCCTTCGTCCATCTCGGCATCGCCGAGCAGCGCCACCATGCGGCCCTCGGGCATATTTTGGTCGCGAGCGCCGAGATAATCCTGCACAAGCGAGGCAAACAGCGTCTGCGCGACGCCGAGACCTACGGAACCGGTGGAGAAATCGACGTCGTCGACATCCTTGGTCCGCGACGGATAGCTTTGCGCGCCACCGAAGGCGCGAAATCCTTCGAGTTTCTCCCTGGTCTGATTGCCCAGAAGATACTGGATGGCGTGAAACACTGGCGAAGCATGCGGCTTCACCGCGATGCGGTCGTCCGGCCTCAGCACCGAAAAATAAAGCGCGGTCATGATCGTCACAAGCGAGGCCGAGGACGCCTGGTGTCCGCCAACCTTCAAGCCGTCCGTGTTTTCGCGCAGGTGATTGGCGTTATGGATCATCCATGTCGACAGCCAGAGCACCTTTTTCTCCAGCGCCGAAAGTGCCTCCAGTTTTTGTTTGTCCATGCTGCAAGACTCTCGGTTACGATCGTCGCAATCATAGGGCTGAGCAAGAACCGATTGTCGCTAAACTTGCATGAGAATGGCAGCTGCGTTAGCTGGTTTCAGCAATATCGACCAATGGAGTAACGTTCCATGCCAAAAACTCGACTAGACGGTATCGACCGAAAGATCATTGCTGCGCTGCAGGTCGATGGCAGGATGACGGCCCAGCAGCTTGCCGAGCGGGTCGGCCTTTCGGCCTCCCCCTGCGCCCGCCGGGTCCGGCTGATGGAGGATATGGGCGTGATCACCGGCTATGCCGCTCTGATCGACCAGGACATGGTCGATCTGCCGATCTCGGTGTTTGCCTCGATCAAGCTTGAGCGCCAGCGCGAGAACGAGCTGAAGCGGTTCAACGCGGCAATCGCGCGCTGGCCGGAGGTGGTCGATTGCTATCTGATGACTGGCCAGCGCGACTATCTGCTGCGTGTGGTGGTGCGCGACCTGCACGCCTATGAGCGCTTCCTGAAGGAAAAGCTGACGCGGCTCGATGGCGTCTCCTCGATCGAGTCCAGCTTCGCGCTTGCGCAGATCAAGCGGTCGAACCGGCTGCCGGTCGAGACATGATTTTTCCAAACGTTGGCAAGTCCATCGCTTAAATTCTCCGGTTTCGAACAGCCCGATTTCGCCCGGTGGTGACTGGAGCGGCCGTTTTTGCGATTAGCGTTTCGGCTGACAGGTAGATGCACCATCGCCGGCATCCACCAACTTGTCTGCCAGGCAGCATGTTCGTTCGAGGCGTAACGCCCAACGGCGGCCGCGGTCAGGCCAGCCGCTTGATTGGCGTTTCGGCCCAAAGCACGGGGTCGGTTATGCGGTAGAATTGTCGCGTCGCGGCCAAGGCAGACGGGCCGACGTCGACCATCACGCCGATGATGGTCATGTCGTCGCACTTGAATGAAGACCCAAGCTGCTTTGGGCACCAGCCGATCGATGCCAAGCGGTCGAACCAGTAGTCCTCACAGACGATCGTCAGATTGCCTATGCCTCTTTGAATGCAGAATTCCAGAATTCCGCAGTAGATCACGCCGGCGGCCTGGCAGGGTCGACCAGGCTCGCGAAAATCCCGGGCCACGAAAAATCTCGTCCACTCATAGATATCGGCTCGGCGTGGAACGCCACCTTCGGCAAGTTGCGGAAAGATTTCGCTCATCAGATGCGGACTGAGGCTCGGCACCAGGCGGGATCCGGCAACGACACCTCTTCCCGGCTGGATGCCGAGCAGATGAATCGCTTCTGGTGTATCAAAGGGGTCGATCTCGCGACTGTTGGGGCGCCTCAACTCGTGCCAGCCACGTTCATCGACATAGATTTCATGTCGCAGGCGGAAGTAACTGTCGAGATCCCCTCGATAGGCAAAGCTGTTTGACGCATCGACAACGTGGACCTGAATCATTGCGGTTCCTCGAGATGGAACCCCATCCGACCACGCGACGATTGCCCATGAAATACCCAGATCTGAGGATGGATCAAAGTTCGATTTCGCGCCTGCGATAAGCCTCGACAATGGCGTGCACGACGTTGGCGGTGCTGAGCTTCTGCTTGATGTTGCGCAGATGGGTCGTCACGGTGTTTTCCGAAATGCCAAGTATTCGGGAAACCTCCCATGCGGTCTTCCCGCCGGCGACCCACTGCAGGATTTCACGCTCCCGTTGGGAAAGCTTTTGTCTCGGCCGCCCGAGCGAGCTGCCAACGAGTCGTTCGGCAGCCGAGTAGGCATGGCGCGCAAGCGCATGAACGGTGCAGCGCACCGTCGGCGCCAAATCAATTTCGCGTCCGGCAACCGTTACGCAGGCCGGATTGCCAAATGAAGCCTGGATTGGGATGCAGATCCCGTCCCAAAGCCCAAATTCTTTTGCCTCATCCATCACCCTCCTGGCATTGCCGTTCGTCAAGCCGTGATGGACGTCCCTCCAAAGGAACGGCCCGATCGCACCACGGCACAAAGCAACGCAAGGGTCATGACGATAGTGCCCGGCAGCCATGTAGTGGTCGTACCATTCCCCCGGCCAACCGTTGACGAGGATGTGTCCATCCAGCGATCCGGTGTCCTGGCGTGGCAATTCGGTGACGAGACAGGCTGCATAGCCATGACGTTCGATGCTCTTGCGCAGTTGCCGAATGATTTCGGCGACGCTGCTTGCACGATCAATCAGCGCGGTTGCTTCAAAGATTTGCGCTAACTGGTGCTGTAAGACGCTCCCATGAACTGCCGGCATTTCACGCCCCTTCAATGTACTGAGACAAAGAAAGAATAAATGAGTTGGCCGCGACCGCAACATGCGGCATGACGTTTGACTACTATAGTAGGTGGCACTAAAGGGCGCGTTCTGACTGCCTCGCAGCATGAGGCTTAGGTCGGTTTTTGCTCGCAATCTGAGGTTGCTTCGCCAAGGTACCGGCTTGTCGCAGGAACAGCTCGCGGACCTTGCCGGCCTTGATCGAAACTATGTCGGCAAGCTCGAGCGGGAGGAGAACTCACCGACCCTCGATACCTTGGAGGTACTGGCGTTGGCATTGCAGGTTGACGTGGAGCAGCTCGTCCGTCGCAACTCGCCGTAATCCACCGGCTAAGAGGCCGCGGGAGGATCAGGATTTTCTGCTGCGTCGCCCACGTTGCACCACAGCTGGGGCGTCTTTGCCTGGCCGTTTGGTCAATTCCGCGATGTCGACGCTTAATGCAGTGGCAAGCTTTGCAAGCGACAGAAGTGTGGGGTTGCGCCGGCCGGCCTCCAGACCACTCAGGTAGGCGCGCGTGAACCCTGAACGGAACGACAGTTCCTCCTGAGAGAGGGCTTGTGCGCGCCGAATCCTCTGTACGTTCAAGCCGACAACCACCCGTAGGTCCATGAGGGCATGGTCGTCGCTGCGTACACTTTAGGACGACACACTATAGTGAACATTCGTCATTGACAGACGCCGCCATTGCTGCTTTTCTCATCATATTGCGGAACGCCATTCCGAAATAAGGAACGCCAGTGACAGGAAATCTTTCGTTGGAACGTGGCCTTGCGGTTCTTAATGTCCTCAAGGAAGCGGACGAAGCGGTCGGGGTGCGCGAACTCGCCCGCCGGCTTGAGCAGAGTGCTCCCGCCGTGCAGCGAATTCTGAACACCCTGGCAGAGCAGGGCTATGTCGAGCAGTCGCCAGACTCGCGGCGCTACCGGCTCGGTCACTCTGTTCTCGCGCTGGCGCGGAAGGTCCTGGACAGAGATCGCCTGGTTGGTTTGGCAGAAATCGAACTGCAGGCGTTGGCCGCCGAAGGTTGCCTCAATGCATTCCTGGGCATCAGGCGGGGCAATCGCGGTATTTATCTCCTGACCGTGCAAAGCAAGAGTCCGGTCGTCATTCGCTCGTCACCCGGCGAAATGTTCCCCTTGCACTCCACCGCGCTGGGTAAGGCACTCCTGATGGAGCTGAGCGGCGATGCAGTTGTTGGAATTCTCGGACGGGGTCCGCTGGAGCAGGTTGCCGTACGCACCGTCACGGATCCGCACAAGCTCATCGCTCAGATCAGAGCCTCCGAGTCTATCGGCTACACAACCTCCCTGGACGAGAACTTTACCGGGTTGATCGCTGTCGGCGCACCGCTTCGCGATGCATCAGGCATGATCATTGCGGCGATAAGTGTGGCCTACCCCCGGTCTGTGGGGCCGCATGTGGAGATCGGCGAGACTGGAGAGGCAGTAATGGCGGCTGCGGCGCGCATCTCTGCCGGCCTCGGCTTTCCGGAAGCAAAACAGGCTCGGGATTCCCACCATGCTGCTTAACGAGGCCCGCCTGCAACAATGCATGTCGGCAGCCGGGCTTGATGCCGTTATAGCCACGACACCGGAAAACGTGACCTATATGAGCGGCTTCTGGGCTCTGCCGCAATGGATTCGTCGTGGTCCGCAGACTTATGTAATGTGGCCGGCTCCGGACAAGGGCACGCCTGAAATCATCACCAGCACCAGCACGCTCGACCTCATTGCCGATCAGGAAGTCTGGGTTAGCAAGGTGCGGCGCTACGGCGACTTTTACGCCGATGTCGGTTCCTCGACCACCGTGGACCGCGCCAATGAACGACACCTCCAGCTTCGCGACCTGCCGAGGCATGGCGATGCAATTGCGGCTTTGATCGCGGCATTGGAAGAAGCCCGGCTCGGCCGCGGGCGGATAGGCATAGACGAGGCGGGGCTCGCGCCAGGATACCAGGAAACCCTCAGAGCCCATTTTTCCAATGCGTCGTTCCTACCAGCGACGGCGCTGCTTCGCGAGGTTCGTGCCGTAAAGACGGCAGATGAAATCGAACGGCTCGGCCAGGTTGCCCAGATTGCCGAACGCTCCATTCAAGCCGCCCTCGCCCTTGCTCAGGAAGGCGCCACCGAAGCCGATCTGGCGCGCGCTTTTCACGTCAGGACGGTCGAGGAAGGCGCCCTGCCCGTACTGGGATGCATCGGCTTTGGCGAGCGCAGCGCGCTCATCAACGTCCAGCCGTCCGACCGCAAGTTGGGCGCTGGAGAAATCATCCGCTTCGACGTCGGTGGCCGGTTTCGGCACTACCGCGCCGACATTGCCCGCATCGCCACGCTGGGCGAGCCGCCGCCGCAGGCGCATCGGCTACAGCAGGCGCTGCTGCGCGGCGTTCAGCATGCCTGCGATATTATCCGGCCCGGCATGCCGGCAGCACAGCTCTTCGAGACGGTGGTGCGTGTGGTTCAGAGCGAAGGAATTGCCCACTACGAGCGCGATCACGTCGGCCATGGCATCGGCCTTGATGGTTACGATGCGCCGACGCTCTCGGCGCGCAGTACAGACGTCCTTGAAGAAGGAATGGTGCTGTGCGTGGAGACCCCCTACTACGAAATCGGCCGCTGGGGACTCCAGGTGGAGGACATGGTGGTTGTTCGCCGGCGCGGAGTGGAGCGGCTGACGCAGACGCACGATGCAATCACCCGGGTTCCGTTATGAGCCGCGCGGCAGGTTTTTCCTGTATTCGATGCGGCGCCTTGTTCCCGATCGATACCAAAATCGACTCACGCGGCTGCCCGATATGCTGCGCCGAAGCGCCAGCCAATCTTAAGGTCGTCTACGATCCATCCGGAGCTAGGTCGGCCGCTTCCGCAGCGGTTGCCGCGCTGCCCTCGCTATGGCGCTATGCCGACACGCTTCCTTGTGGGCTCGGCGATGCAATCTCCCTTGGCGAGGGCCTGACGCCGCTGCTGAGCGCCGAGAGGCTGGGAAAGCAGCTCGGCGTCCCCAAGCTTCTTATCAAGGACGAGGGCGCAAACCCTACGTGGTCCCACAAGGACCGCTTCTCGACCGTGGCGGTGTCCATGGCACGTTTGAGTGGCGCACGTGTGGTGGCGACTGCTTCGTCGGGCAACGCCGGGGCCTCGCTTGCCGCCTATGCTGCACGGGCGGGCCTGAAATGCGTCGTTGTCACATTCTCAGGCACCGCCGGCGCAATGCTGGCGCAGATCCGCAAATACGGCGCAAGCGTCATATCCCTGGCCGACAAGTCCCATCGCTGGCCATTGCTTGCCGCTGGTACCGAGCGCCTCGGATGGTTTGCGACGTCCCCGTTTCACAACCCCGTGGTGGGCAGTCATCCTGTCGGGATCGAGGGCTACAAGACCTTGGCTTATGAGATCGTCGAACAGATGCACGGAGCCGTGCCGGACTGGTGCGCCGTGCCTGTTTGCTATGGCGACGCGCTTGCCGGGCTCTGGGCGGGATTCAAGCATCTTCTCAGCCAAGGCAGGATCGATCGGTTGCCGAGACTCGTGGCGGCGGAAGTGCACGGATCCTTGGCAAAGGCGCTTGCCGGCAAGGCCGATCTGGTCGCCGAGGTTCCCGCGGGTTTCGACACGCTTGCCATCTCGATCGGCACCACACGCAGCACGTTTCAGGCGCTCAACGCGCTGCGTGAATCCGGCGGCATGGCGATGCCGGTCGGCAATTTCGGCCTGATAGCCATGCAGCAGCAGCTTGCGGCCACGGAGGGAGTGTTTGCCGAGCTTGCCTCGGTGACGCCATTTGCAGCTATTGAATCCTTGAGATGCGAGGGCACGATCGCGCGGTCGGACAGCGTCGTTGCCATCGTGACGGCGAGCGGCCTCAAGGATTTGGATCGTTCGACCGGCGCGGGCCAAGCACAACAATCGTTTCGGTCAGTTGCCGAAGCGTGGGAACACCTTGCCCAGGACAGCGACTATTTCACGCCCTCTGATGAACAACGCGCGGCCAAGATGTCCTGAAGAGAAGATAGAGACGATCATGAACAGATACGACTTCTGATCGACTGATGATCTCGTCCACCACTGGACGGAATTGCGACTTCCAAAAGCTATCCACGAGAGGCAAATTCAACTCGCTTAGCGAGCGGAATCTCGATTCAAACATGATGAAAGGGGAATTTTCATGCTTCGCAAAACACTCATCGGCTGGCTCGCAGCCCTCGGCGTCGCGACGGCAACTCAGGCGATGGCTGAGGAAACCCTCAGGGTCGGCGTCACGCCAACCGGGGTGCCGTTCACGTTTATCGACACGGCAACCCGAAAGCCGACTGGCGCGATGGTCGATCTGGCAAGTGCGATTGCCGCGAACCTTGGTACGACCGCCGACTTCCAGGTAAACGCTTTTCCAGCCCTGATCCCGGCATTGACGACCGACAAGATCAATCTGATTTCCGCCAGCATGTTCATAACAGACAAGCGCAAGCAGGTGATCGATTTCAGCACGCCGGTTTACGCCTATGGCGAGGCGATGTTTGTTGCTGCCAGCGACAGCAAGAACTACACGATCGAAGAGCTGAGAGGTGAGACCGTGGGGGCGCAGATCGGCTCGACCTACGCCGACGCCCTGGAAGCGCTTGGCGTCTTCGGTCAAGTCAAGCTCTACGACTCAATCGCTGACATGATGCGCGATGTGGTCCTGGGCCGCATCAAGGCCGGCTTTGGTGACGCCCCGATCGTCGCATATCAGCTTTCAAAGAACCCCGAACTGGGAGTTCGCCTCGTCGACGGCTATCGGCCGATGAAGCAAGGCGAAGTCGCGTTAGCGGTCGCCAAGGAAAATCCGCTGCTTCTCGAAAAGGTGAATGCCTCAATCACCAAGCTGAAGGAAAGCGGCGAATTAAGCCGAATATTCGCCAAATATGGCCTCTGAAGCCATCCCGCATTGAGCTCGAAACAAGCGTCGGCTGGCAGGACCATAGGATCGCATCGCAATGACCGGCTGTGAGAGCCGGGGAACGTGCCAAGAGGAAGCCGGCCATGACCAATTTCATCGCCCACGCAACGGAATATCTACCGCTTCTTCTTCAAGGCGTTTGGCTGACCGTCGTGATAACCTTTCTTGCGCTGTGTCTTGCGACGGCGCTCGGCCTTGTCTGGGCGTTGTTCAGGACATCGGGGATACGCTGTCTCGCCGTGCCGACGCGGCTCCTTGTCGACTTCGTACGCGGCATACCACTGTTGGTGGTTCTCTTTTATATCTACTTTGTCGCGCCCGAGATCGGCATCAACCTGACTGCGCTCCAGGCTGGCACGATCGGGCTGGGCCTGGCTCACTCCTGCTATCTCGGGGAAACCTTCCGCGCGGGCATCGAGGCGGTCGACAAGGGTCAGGTCGAAGCGGCAAAATCGATCGGGATGGAGCGTCCGTTGATGATGCGCCGCGTCGTGCTGCCGCAGGCAATCAAGATTATCCTGCCGCCTTACGCCAACAACATGATCATGCTGCTGAAGGATTCCTCGCTTGTATCGGTGATTTCGGTTCAGGAGTTGACCATGCAGGGTAAGATGCTTGCGTCGTCCACATTCGACAACATGACAGTTTTTACCTTGGTGGCACTGCTTTACCTGTGCCTGACGGTTCCGCTGAACCTGTTTATGCACAGAGTCGAGAGCTATCTTGGGGCGGCGGGATGATCACTTTCGACGACGTGCACAAGTCCTTCGGCGCCCATGAAGTCCTCAAGGGAATCAACGCCGAGATCGCCAAGGGACAGGTCGTATGTCTGATCGGGCCCTCGGGTTCCGGCAAATCGACGCTTCTACGATGTGTGAACGGGCTTGAAACCTATCAGCGCGGTCGCATCAGCATCGACGGGACGGTGGTGGATGCCGCCTCGCCCCAGGTTCACGCCATCTGCAGCCGCGTTTCCATGGTTTTCCAACGCTTCAACCTGTTTCCGCACCGCACCGCCCTGGAAAACGTCATGGAAGGGCCGCTCTACGTGCTGAAGGAAAATAGGAACCAGGTCCGCGAGCGGGCCATGGCATTGCTCAATCGCGTCGGCTTAGCCGACAAGACGAATGCCTATCCCGCCTCATTGTCGGGCGGCCAACAGCAGCGCGTGGCCATCGCCCGCGCCCTGGCGATGCGCCCACAGGCCATTCTTTTCGACGAACCCACCTCCGCACTTGACCCGGAAACGGTCGGCGAGGTCCTGCAGGTCATGCGCGCGCTCGCAGACGAGAACATGACCATGCTCGTGGTTACGCACGAAATTCAGTTCGCGCGAGAGGTTTCCGATAGCGTCCTCTTTCTCGACGGCGGCCGGATCGTTGAGCAAGGCCCGGCTAAGGAGCTCCTTCGATATCCCAAACACGAACGCACTAGGGATTTTCTTCACCGGGTCATGCACCCTGTCTGACCCTGGTCGATGTGGTTTGTCGCCTTGCCTGAATTCGGAACTGTCACTGCGTAGGGAACCAGCCATCCATCTCTGCGAGGACGGCGTTTAAAGTTCTGCGGTTCCAAGGGAATCTCGTCCACGCCGTCTCTTCGGCCGGACGAATTTGCGTGAGAACAGTTGGTTCAAGAGGAATTGAGATTGGCCAATCCTTCAAACCGGCGAGCCAGTCGGAGTTGTAGACTGTATCGGAATGACGATGCCCTTCATCTGGCATTATCACGACGGTGGAGGCTTCCGGATTTTGCCTGGCGAACCAGGCGCCGACCAAGGCTGCGGCGCCGCTGGTCGGCCCCATGAACAGCCCGTGATCACGAAACAGTCCATGCGCCATTGCGTAAGCCGGCAATGCGCCCACCCAATGAATATCGTCGATCATCTCATGACGAACATTTTCCGGCAAAACACTGTTGCCGAGCCCGCGCAGCATGCGACGTCCGACAGGCTGGCCAAAGAGCATGCTTCTGTGGGTATCGACAGCAATCATCCTGAGATCAGGAAAGAGCTCACGAAGGAAGCCTCCGGTTCCACAAAGCGATCCCCCAGTGCCCACGCAGCCGACGAGGCAATCGATACGGCCGAATGATCGGACAACGAGGTCGGCCAGGCGCGCGTAGGCAAGGCGGTTTTCCGGACTGTCGTATTGTCGAGGCCAATACGTGCCCGGGCTATCTTGCAGGGTCTGCTGAAGATACTGGAGCCGACCGCGCTGATTGCCGTCTCCTTGAGGATCGTCGATGGCCATGACTTTGGCACCAAGTTGTTCCAGTCGCCGCCTGAGTTTCAGGTCGATGAGGCTGGAGGCCGTGACAAGTGTAAGCGCGTAGCCACGAACCGCAGCTAGCATTGCGATGGCTAGGCCGAATGTGCCCGACGTCGTTTCGATGATGTGACCTTCCTGCCTGAGGCGTCCTGATGCTTCCGCCTGATCGACCATGAACCGGGCGGGGATCAGCTTCATGAGGGAAAAGCAGGCGGCGTTGAGGTTAGGTGCGAGTTGGGCAAAACGCGGCGTTTCATAGGCGCGTAAATAGTCTTGCGCCGCGCTCACTGGATTGGCCCCGTTTCGGCATTAAGGGCAAACGTATGGACGCCTTGGAGGCCTGCGCCGCTCACCTGCCTTGCCAGCTCAGCAGCGCGCATGGCCGCCCTGGGCGCAGCCGCGTCCAGAAGGATGCCGATCAATGTTCCGCTATGCGCCACCTGCACACCGCACGCGTCATGCGCCCGTGCTATATCCAAAACGGTATTGAAGGATGCCTTCGGCAGATGCCTCTGACTGATACTGGCGCTGATGGTTGCGACACGTCCAAGCAGGCGGGGATCTTGTTGCCGGATGGAGCGGTTCGCCAGTCCCCGCAGAACACGGAACAGCCCGATTTCCTCACCATCGTAGCGTGCCCGCGGCATGGTTAGCGTATCGATCGGCCGGGCACTGCCGTCCCTGAGACCTACCAAGAGAAGGGGCGGGAATTCGCCACCGAAGTGTTCGATCGTACGGCCTTCCCGCTGGGCGAAGAGAAGGGGTTGGTCGCCGTAGGCAATGGCATCGCTTGCGCCTTCCGCGGCCACCGCCAGTCGCGCAATCGTGGACTGGCGCAGCGTGAGGCCCGCTGCAGCTGCCACCGCACGAATCGCAGCAATGACGTCTGCGGTCGAGGAACCGTAGCCATGCCCTATCATAATAGGGCTTTCGATCGTAAGTTCTCCACCTCCTTCAGCTATTCCGATATGCGCGAGCGTGAGGGCCGCCGCGCGAGCCGCTTTGGTCCGGTTTGCAGGCCGCGGTCGAATCCCAGTTTGTTCATGCGGCCAGAAAGTCGCTAGCGACTCTTGCGACGTGAGCGGCAGGGTTACGAGTCCGCGACAAAGCCTTCCGTTTTCCCCTTCAAAGACGCCTTGGAGGAATTCCCCATGATGGGCGTGCGCTCGTCCGACTCCTACCGCCAGAGGCAGCCTGATAGCCTCGTTGTTGTCCGAGCTTGTCCGATGGCCAGATCTCGTCATCCTCGTCTTTGTCACCACGTCATCTCCTCACCTGGAATTGACAGATGATGCTTATGACTGATCCATGCTGTCACTCGCCAAATCTTGGTAGTGGCAAGGCAAGCGCATCATGCAAAGATACGGGCAAGATCGACCCCACCAATTGGGGCGCCCAATAATGGACTAGACACAGCAGCACTCACCGAGCGCGGTTGGCCATGCGGACAACCGTCCAAAACGAGCGCGCCATGCACGTGTCTTCATTATTGTTCTTGTAAGGAGGGTTGGACTGCTCACCCTGTGTCAATAGTGAGATTTGGCGATAGCCCGCAGCGGCCAAAAGCGCTCAAACGCGTTTTGTCGCCAACTTGACTTTGAGCAGAGATGCGGAGCTCCATCCAACTTGCGACCCTCAATTATGCACTTGTGGTCGCGGAGGAGGGCAGCTTCCTTCGCGCCTCGCGACGCACAGGGATCGATCACTCCGCGCTCAGCAGGCGCATCCGCGATCTGGAATACGCGGTGGGTACGAGGATATTTCATCGCCATGCCCGCGGCGTCGGCCCAACCCCGGCCGGCGAGCGCTTCCTGGAGCGTCTGCGCTCCGTGCTGCTCGAGCTCGACAACACGCTCACTCTGGCCAGGTCCGGCACCAGAGATGACCAACAAAAGCTTTCCATCGGTTCCAACGGGATCATCCGCGCCGGGCGGGCCTTGGATGCAATCATCGAGTTCGGGCAATCTCATCCCAATGTGACCGTCAGCTTGACAGAGAGTCCTTACCCTTCGCCTGAGGCTGCTCTGGGTGCCACCCAGGTCGACGTGGTCGTGACCTCCTCCTCCCGGTTTACCGGCAGCGCGTTCGAATTGACGCTGTGGAAAGACACTCTGGCTGTCGTTCTTGCTTCAAATCATTCTCTCGCCAGCCGTTCCGTGATCGAGTGGCACGAGTTGCACCAGGAAACGCTGCTGGTACGCAGGGGCGAAGCATTTCTGCTCGCCGACGCTGTTGGACGCAGCGTGCAGCGTCCTCCAATCCTCAAATATCACGTCAGTGCAGGCATCTTTTGCGCCTCGTCGGAAACGGGCTTGTAGTCGCTCTGATCCACGACCGAGATGCCGACAGGGTTCTTAAAGATGCGATCTGTCGTAAGCTGCGGATCGGGGGCAAACCAATTCAGATCTCCAGTTTAGCCCGTTGGCGATCCGACAACGCTAATCCTGCCCTGCCGACCTTCATCTCTTTCCTGCGCGATCGGTATTCGTGCTGACAGTCATCCGACCGGCATGACCCGAACAGTCACCCGGTTTCAGAGTCCGTCGTGCCTTGGCGAATGCTCTGTTTATTGTGATGAACCGGGTCAGCATCGGCGGGATCGGTTCCGGGCCAATCTCACAACGAAGACGTCGGCGCTTTCAAGCCCTTGGCTCTGCGCGTCTTGCACGGCTGGGCTGCCGGTTTCCTTGCAAAACTGGAACTATACTCCATAATTGCAAGGATAATTGGACGCCGCATCAGCATAGAACTCACCGAGACGCTGGACAGCATGCCCGCTGTTGCGCTGCTCGGGCCGCTTCAGGTCGGCAGACAACCCTGGCGCCGGAAATAGCCGAACGGCGTCCTTCGATCTACCTTGACCTCGAGTCGGACGCCGACCGCGCACGGCTTGCCCAGCCGGAGCTTTATTTGGCCGAGCATCAGGACAAGCTGGTTATCCTCGACGAGGTCCACCGGCTACCGAACCTGTTCCAGAAACTGCGCGGGCTGATCGACCGCGGTCGGCGTGGCGGTCGCAAAGCCGGCCGCTTCCTGCCAAAATCTAACGCTTGGCACCCAACTAAACTGCCGCTCAGAGGTGGACAGCGGCTGTTTGTTTTGTCCAGCCGAACGGGCAAGGAGCGCCAGGAGCTGCCATTCCCGGCGCTTCTCCAAACCTGACCTTCGCGCTACGGCTTGAGTCGACCCCGAGCGGAAGTTCGTTCGTCGAGGGCGAATTCACGCCGATGACCCGAACCGACCCTTCCCGGGGCGATTTGGCGGCCCGAAAGCTGACCTTTAGCGGAACCGGGGGTCGTGACCCTGAAGCGACATTCGCGCTGAGGTGGACAGCGAGTCTCGTTGACTGGCTGCCGCATCGGCGCATAGTCGTCGACCAGCACGATGCCCCATTTGGGGAACAGTCGTATGAGGGGAGGCAGGCCATGGAAGTCGCCGGTGGCGCTGGTGCCGACGTTCACGTCCCGTATATTCTCGTCCATTCCGATCGCGAGATCAGGCGTCTCAGCCATCAGGCGGACATCATTAACCCGATCACGCGAAGAATCTTGCTCTCTGCGGGCATGAGCCCCGGGATGCGCGTGCTCGACGTGGGCTGTGGCGCGGGTGATGTTACATTCCTGGTTTCCGAGATGGTTGGCAGCGAAGGTCAGGTCATCGGCGCAGATCGGGCTCCAGCGGCCCTGGCGGCGGCGGAGCGGCGTGCGGCGGCGCATCCGATCCAGAACGTCAGCTTCCGTGAAGGCGATCCCGCGGCACTCTCGTTCGACCGACCGTTCGACGCCGTGATCGGCCGCTACATTTTGATGTTTCAAGCCGATCCTGTGGCCATGCTGCGTGGCGTCGCTCGTCATCTCCGGCCTGGAGGGACCATCGTCTTCCATGAGCCGGATTGGGACGGCTGTCGATCCAGCCCGCCGGCGCCGACCTACGACCAATGCTGTCGATGGATCGTCGAGACGTTCCGGCGCAGCGGTATCGAGACCAATATGGGTATCAAGCTCGATGCGGCATTCCGCGCGGCTGGATTGACCGCGCCCTCAATGCGTATGGAGGCGGTTGTTGGGGGAACCAATGGCGGCTTCGACTGGTCACACCAGACCGCCGAACTCATTGTCACGATGCTGCCGGATATCCAGAGCCGGGGCGTTGCGACGGCCGCTGAGGTCGATATTGAAACTTTGGGACAGCGGATGCAGCGCGAAATCGAGGCGGGTAGCGTCATCGTGAGCCGTTCGGAAGTAGGCGCCTGGTCGCACGCCTAGAGCTAGTCATGACACTGGGCGGCTGCCTCTCACGAAAGACTAAGGCGCATGTCCGCTCTTGGCGCGATCGAGGCGATGCGGACTTCGCCTACTCAGCAGCCGCCAGTGCGGGTCAAACGGCTTGGTTGGGTGGTTCTCTGCCGTCTGTCTCGTCGAGCGGGACGAGCAGGCATCACAGGAGCGGTCGTTGAAGCGATCGAGGCCGAGCGCCGGAGCCGACCCAAAATGGACATTTGGCCTCCCAAAGCCACTGCGTCACCAACCCGACTTTCCGAATATTCTACGGACAATCTCGTCCTCATTCGCATCAAAGCAGCGGCCGTGACTGAGAATCACCCGCCGCGGCTGCCACGACTGGAGTTTGCATATTACTGCCTGTGCTTTCCGCCGATTGAAGAGAATTGGCAGCCGCATGCCAAAGAAGGTCCGCCCGTGCGGGTGAGCCATCCGAGTCAGCTTGGCCATCGTGCGCCAAGGCTCATCGATCATGTCCAATTCGAGATTGATGATCGTGTCTGTAAGGATCAGCGTCTTTGAAGCTTGGTGGAAGAATATGAACTCTTTGAAGTAGCCACCGGGAAACAGTGTCTGATCCATGTCCCGCCGCCACTCCTCCGGAGGATCGGCCTCCAAATCTCGTGCGAACGTCACATCCGCGTGCCGTGCGCGTGCTCTTTGCCGGACTCTGGGCGATGCCCATGTTATTGCCTCAGGGAAAGCCTTCGACCACTCACCGATATGAGCGTAGTGAAACTGGTTGGGTGAAACGAGATGGCGAATTCTGCCCAAGTTCCGTAACTCTTTGGCCACCGTCAAAGCAAACTTAATGGGCGAATGAAGGAACAGATCGCCGTTCGATAGGCGCACCACCGTCATCCGAGTGGTGAATGGCAGCGGAAGTTTTGTTCCTGCTACCGTCAGATACTCAAACGGACCGTCAACGACACCAATATAGGGTCCCTGAGGTTTGTAGACGTTCACCGGCTCGTAAAGGGACGCACCCACAGCCCATTCCATTTCATCAGCTCGGCGCAAGGCGAAGATTATCTGGCTGTTGCACTGGCGATGCAATGCGTCTGACCTGAAGGTCCGCTCCCTATCCTTCTAGCGACGTTGCCGCCGTGCAGCGGCAATGACCGGTTTGGGTCACGAAGGGGACATAGTCGGGCGACTGGTCAGGTGATCCGTTTCAATCATCACCGATCCTCCATGCGCTCAATTCCGGACCTCGAGGAACGGAACTCGCCTTCAAGTGCTGCAATGCCGAGGTCCAAATGCACCGGTTTTGTCGAAACTAGTGACGGAAACGGTAGACGCGTGCCAGTTTGTTCGGCACCGTCATGAGTTCGTTCGCAGTGCTGAAGCCAGCATCCCGGGCCATGCCAATCCAAGTCGCGGCCGTCTCGGCATAGTCGGACGTTCGACTGTGGCTCTCGAAGGCGGCGAACTCCTCGTCGGAGATCGCTGCCCAATCCGGCCGCATATGATGAAATCGCTTCATCCATCCCTCGCGGTCCTCGCCCTCGAGGCACGTCGGCTCCCAGATCAAGAAAAGACCACCTGGTGGCAGCAGGCTGTGGATTTTGCGCATAAGGGCCACCTTATCCTGCGCAAGGAGGTGGTGCAGGGACTGGCCAATCCAAACCACGTCGAGCGGGCCCTTCCAGGAATCGATCGCCACGACGAAATCCCCGCAACGCAGTTCGACCGGACAGGTGAGAGGGGCAAGCGCTTCCTTCGCCACGTCGAGCGACGGTTGGGATATGTCGATGCCGATGTAGCGTGCGACGTTGTTGCCGGCCAGTGCGGCTGCCGAACCAGGAGCAGTGCCGCAGGCCAGATCGGCGAACACGAAGCCGTCGGAAGCCTCATCTAGCAGAACTTGGCGCAGCATTTCGTAGACCTCGCTGTGCGCCATGTAATTCGCCGCGACAACCTTCTGGTATGTTGCGAGACCTTTCGCGAATAATTCCTGGTCGGACTTCATGGCCCCGCCTCACGACGAACATTTCGCATGCCAGAAAAAGCGCTGCGCTCAGATCTTCGGACGTTATTCGATTGGCGCCGGGCATTGGCCCGGAGCCGCCACGATATTAGTTGCAGCTTAAGGACTGTCTTCCATTTGCCAAGGGCCGTCAATCTTTGCCGTCTGGCTTTGACGCGAGAAGGACGTCGCATCGGAGAGTGAGCAGTCCGAACGGCCAGGTAGTTTCGCATGGCTCAGGGACAAGCCGCGGCTGGACAAGGGCCGAAGAAACAGCATGGCAGCAGATACCTGAAGCCTGTGCATAGCCAGGGGGCGGCACTCGGGAGCCGCGGCACGGCGTCCGCGTTGTCGGCACCTCCAGACGGTCGAAGGTGCGATCCTCGGCTGGGCGGTGGCCAGTCGTTCGACGGAACGCTAAAATAGGTGAGCAGGAATACTATCGGCAGCTTGGCGGTATGAAGAAATCTTAAGAAATGCATCCCGCGACAAGTTTCTGGATGCGAAGCTAACGACAATCTTAAACTTGGTGCGTATAGAATCGCGCATTGTGAAAGCGTCGTTGAGGATGTCCATGAAATAACGCAAAGCTCAAAAGCGCAGCCCGTCGCAAGGTAATGCTAGCTGGATACGTTAATAACGAACCGTTGAAACATTTTGCAGCCACGATCGGATGCTCACTGGCGAGTTTAACGCACCAGTAAATTCGGTTGCACTCGAACCCCGAAGGAGGCGGCCGAATTTCGGCGTGGCTTTCATATCCCGGAACATAAATGGGAAGATTGCCACAGTTAATGACCCATGAATAGTATAAATGTCGCGATTGCGTGCAAACTTTGGGGTCTTAACGGTGAAATCATCAGGTACCGAGTAACTTGTTACAACACCATCTGAAACGATATTGTCACTTAACGACTTTCTGTAAATCCCGAATAACTTGCTTCAGGCTGGTGAAACTTTGGGTAGGGGTAGAAAATGACTCTGATCGATAGACACACTGAAGCTGCAGCGGGCAACCGATCCATTGTGATGAGGATCAAGTATGACCGCGAGGCCCATACGAAGCGGCCCTATTATGCCTATTCAGATCGTGCATCAGATCGACTGGGCGCAGGGGTCGGGGAGCCAAGAGCACGCAGTCTGGAATCCATAACCGGCATGCTTGATCGCATCGGCTGCGGCTATCTCGTGCTGAACCGCGAGAGGAAAGTGGTCGAATGGAACGCAGCCGCTCAAACCACTCTGGAGCGCCAGGGCGAAGTAGCCGATACGGCCAGCGGCCTTTCAGTGGCCTTGAGGCGGCTGATCGCGAATGTTCCGGCCCATTTCCTGCCGGGCTCACTATCATGGGTGGTGATCCGCAGCAGCGCCGACAGGCCGGTGATATTGAACGAGAACGGGTTTATCGCTCCTGACGAAACGAGCATTGTGGCGTTACTGGACCGCGAGAACAGGTCGGGGCCAAATCCTCAGACACTGCAAAAGATGTTTGGCTTGACGGGCGCGGAAACGCACCTCGCGTTGCGCTTGGCTCAGGGCGATGCGCCTTTGGAGATCGCCCGCAGTTGGCGCCTCAGCCGCACCACGATCCGCTCCCAGCTTGCCTCGCTATTCGCCAAGACCGAAACCAAACGTCAGGCGGAACTGGTGGCTCTTCTTGGGCGCATCTCAGTCTTGCCATAAGGGCCGTCGTTTGGATCCATCCCAGCAAACAGCCAATCCCGAAACGCTTTGACTTTCCGCTGGGCAATGGCGCGGGGCGGGTAGAAGATGAAGTATTTTGACGAGGCCTCGAGGGCGAGTTCAAAGGGACGTACAAGTGTGCCGGCGGCAAGGTCAGCCCCGACCAGCATGGTTCGACCCGAAACGACGCCCTCACCTCGAACGGCGGCCTCGACGGCGAAGGTTGCGGAGTCGAACGTCACGCCACAACAATGCCGGCATTCGATAGCCAAGTCGCCCAAGTGATCGGGAACTCGTCGTGATGAGCGTATGGTATCTGAGATCCTCATGGGCGTTCAAGCCTCCAAGGGCTACGCCAGCGGCGCACGTGATTTCTTCTGCGAATGCTGGTGCCAAGGTCGCGACGTGCAGGCCGCCTGATTGCGGCCCGTACGTCATGCGTCGGCCGTCGGGCTTCTCAACAAGCTTCATGCCGTACAATCGGCAGGCATCGGTTAGCGAAATATCATAGCGCGCGATGACGCCCCCGGCGCCAGGCGGCTCCGGTCTAATTGACAATATGTGCAAGTTGGTGGTTCCCTTTTTGAAGTTGCCGCGGTTGGATCCGCGGTGGTTTTGAAGACAGCGGGTTAAGCCGCCCTCGCCGCGATCTTCGCTGCAATCCAGTCGGAGAGCTCTGAGTGAACAAAGGCGACGCGGCGGTCGCCGAGTGAGACCGCAACCGGAAACCGGCCTTTCGGCGCGATATCTGTTGACCATCGTTCGACTCATGCTCGTCATCTTCGCGGCGTCATTCAAGGACACAAGTGTAGGCGAGTTATCGTTCATGGTTCCTCCTCGCAGCCCGACAGATTCGGACGCGGTTCAACTGCTGATTTGAAAGAGCTGGGAGGTTTCGTCATCGTCCACATGGGAGCGGCGGGATGCTGGTCTGGCCATCCTGCAGGCGACCAACGGGCCGCACGTCAGCACTAGGTTGCTGCTACGGGTGACATAAGATTCAGTGGCTAAATGAGCAGTTTGGCATGCTATAATGCGGAGCTGGCACAATATGCTGCCCAATCCGCCATCATCTTGCGCCGCTTATCCTAGGCGTCGCCTCGCCGGTAGGCGCTCGGCTGCGGTGCCAGTAGCGTGCGCAAGTTGCTGCCTCGGCAACTTCGGTCTGATAGTCCGTTTCCTCACACACCCAATCTCGCAACGCGCTGCGCATTCCATGAACTGTGAAGTCGCCGCCGCCTGCCGTTTTCAATGCTTGGCGAGAGTCATGTCGCTAAGCGGCGAGCGCGGACGCTGGCCGGAAATACAAAATCGGAAATGTGTTTGTTCTTCATGTCGCGCAGTATTTCGACGGCACGATCTGATAATGACACGCGGTGCGCCTTACCTGACTTCCTGCGGGCCGCAGGAAGCGACCATAGCTTCCGTCCAGATCGATTTCCGACCAGACCGCCCCTCTCGCCTCTCCACTTCGCGCAGACGTAAGGATGGTGAATTCCAGCGCCCTCGCCCCGTCTCGCCTCTTCGGCAAATAATGTGATAAGACAAGCGCGTCGCGACTGAACGGATTCATGCGACGCGCGCACTTTTGGGCGACATATACTAATGTCCGGTTGCCGCAGCCTTTTGCCGACGAGACCTGACCGCCTCCAGCAGTTCGCGCTCGCTGGTGTGAGCATTTCGAAAAATGGCCACAACCATCACCGCCAAGATTTCGGTGTCCGGGTCCAAAGGGTCGAAATTCTCATCCGAGCAGACCTGATCGAACACGCGTTCGCAAATAGCCAGATCGTGAGGGCTCAGGCAGGTGGGATTGAAACGCCGACGCAGCATCTGTGCAAACCTTTCAGGCCCGCCCCCATGCTTTGCGGCGGGCTTTTTGCTGATGAACCGGAGACGCGATGGGATGCTTAAGCGATAATATCGCTCACAGTGTATTGGAATCAGTTTACCTGCTGCCTAATGCTTTCTCTGTTAATAGTTCCAAACTCAGCGCGTACTTCCGGACGTGAAGTCCGCGCCGAAATTCCGCCGCTTCTTTAGGAGTTCGTGTACATCCGAGTTTGCTGGCGGTGATTTTCAAACTCGCCAGCGAGCATCCGATCTTTACCGCAATAACTTTCAACGGCCCGTTGTCACGGTATCCATCAAGAATTATCTTGCGACGAGCTTCGCTGTTTAGCTTTGTGCTCATTTCGGTGACATCCTCAACTACTATTTCACGGTGCTAGATTCTATACGCATCAGGTTGAAGAGTGTCGTTATCTTCGCATCCAGAAACTTATCTCGGAATGCATTTCTTACTGTAATCCAGCGTGATCGCCGTTTCGGTCGACTCGAGTTCCGCCAGCCTTGCCAGATGCCTGAAATACACCACATGATTGAGAGGGGCATGGGCATACCCGATTCGGATATGGCACCACGCGATGGACACTAAGAGGCAAGACGAGGCTCCTGCGAGGCAGCCGCGGGACCGTGATCGACGTCGTTGGTCGCGCGAAGGTCAACCCCGCAATGAGGCCGCTCCATCACTCGCGCCGGCGCTCGAACCTCTGCCCTTTTCAACGCTCGAACTGGCGCCAGGGGATCAATTCGCCGCTTGGCAAGCGCAAATGGCGCCGCTTGTCGAGGTCAGGTTGCCGGATGACAAATCGCTGAACGATGGTTTTCCCGCCGACCACACAGCCTGGAATCTCGGTGGCATGCTGATTGTTCAACAGCGCGCGCCGGCACATAGCTACTTGCGTTCCGCCGCGAAGCTCCGATCCAGTTCGATCGATCACTGGTATATCGTCTTGCCACGAACTGGCCGGTCGTGGACGGAGGTCGATCGCCGCGTTGCAGAAAACCAGCCGGGCAAGTTGGAGATCAGATCGCTTGGCTACCCGTTTCGCGGGAGGGTAACGGACTCGGAAAGCCTCTTTCTCTATCTGCCGCGTGATTTGTTCTCTGATGCGGCGTCAACCCTCGACGCAAAGAACAATTCAATTATGTCCGGCAACTTTGCCAACCTCTTTGTCGACTACGTCAACAGCATCGAAGCAAGACTGCGCAGTCTCACGGCTGAAGATCTGCCCCGCATCGTACACGCAACACGCAGCATGATCATTGCCTGCCTCGCGCCTCCGGCGGAACATGCCGCGGCCGCCGAACAATTGGCGAGTGTCGCGCTGATGGAGCGAGCGCGTCGATACGTCCAAAACAATCTGGATGCGGCTCATCTGGCACCGGATTCAATGTGCCGGGCGCTCGGCGTATCGCGCTCTCGTCTCTATCAATTGTTCGAACCGAGCGGTGGTGTTCTCCATTACATACAAAGTCGCCGACTTCTGGCAGCCCATGTTGCGCTTAGCGATCCGGCGGACAGCCGGCGAATTGTCGATATTGCTGAGGCCTTCGGGTTTAGTTCAGCGGCTAATTTCAGCCGAGCATTCAGCAAGGAATTCGGTTACAGCCCCCGCGAAGGCCGCAGTACTGTGGTGTTACCGCGCCCCGCCCACTCTGTTTCGCTTGCTGAACACGAGAAGGCGTCTTCCTTTGAAGGTTGGCTCAAAGCGCTCGGAAGCTGAGTACAAGATCGGCGGTGGTTGAGATGGGGCGGGCTCAAAACAGGGGAAGACCACGCCGCCTCATGGACCAGAATATTTCGTGTCGCGTCCACCACGCCATCAATCATATAGCCAATTCGCAACAATTCCCGATTTAATAACCAACTGCGATTGTTCATCGTTGTCGCTGCCAATCACAGCGGAGCACACATTGCAACTACGCCGCATGCGGCACTTGTTAAGACTGCGCATTGAAAAATTTGCCAAGCTTGCCAGTTATGCTATTTCTGGAATGGGGGACGTGGATTCGCACCGCCTATGGAGGTGGCTCTTGCACCCAGAGGCATCAGGCGTCGGCAAGGGGAGTGAGGGGCCTTCCTCAAGCGATGTTCTACGTCCCGGCGAAGCGCTTCTCGCTGACCTTTTGGCGAACACGGCCGAACTTTTGTCGTTCTATGACCGCGACTTCTGTCTGACCCACTACGCAACCAAGCTCAAAGGCGTGTACGGAGGCGCGGTGGCGCCGGGTGCCTCCGTTTGGGAGATCTACCCGAGCTTCCTCGATGCGAGATATCGCGACGAATTTCTTCGTGTGTTCCACGGCGGCCCGCCGGCAAGCATCGATTTGCCGCGATCATCGGGCGAAGCGCCGCGCTCCGCTTTCGTTTTCTCCACTGCAAATGGTGTGGGAATCATCGAATCAAGGGAGCGCGGTGGGCGGAGCGTAGCGGAGGAGCAAGAGCATGTAATTCTGCTCCATCAGGCGACGCACGATGTGTTGACCGGACTGCAGAATCGGCGGCGATTCGGCGAGCGGCTGCAGCAAGCACTGGCGGCCCTCGGCGAACCAAAGCCGAAAGCCGCCCTGCTGCAGATCGACCTTGACGATTTCAAAGCGGTCAACGACACGCTCGGTCATGGAGCAGGCGATACGCTTCTTCAGCTCGCGGCGGGTCGTATCCGCGGCGCGCTGCAGGACGGCGAATCCGCGTACCGGTATGCCGGCGATGAGTTCGCTGTCATCCAATTGGGAAAGGAGCAGCCAGCAGAAGCTGAGCGCCTCGCCGGATCGCTGGTCGACGCGTTCAAGAACCCGTTCGTCATCAACGGCATTCCCGTCTTCGTCGGCTCGAGTATCGGAATTGCTTTCGGGCCGGAGCACGGGACCGATGGCGAACAGTTGATGAAAGCCGCTGACATTGCCCTTTACGCGGCCAAGACAGATGGACGCGGCTGCGCTCGAACATTCAACCGTTCGATGCTGCTCTTGCTTGAGCAACGCGAGAATCTGAGGCGCAGCCTTCGAACCGCGCTGGAGCGGGGCGAGCTTTATCTGGAGTATCAGCCGCTCATTCGGCCTCCCTCGTCGGTGATCGGTTTCGAAGCGCTGCTGCGGTGGCGGCACCCTGAGGTCGGAATCATTCCACCTAACGTGTTCATACCGATCGCCGAAGCCGACGGTCTGATGGACGAGATTGGACGATGGGTGCTCGAGCAAGCCTGTCGCCAGGCGTTGACGTGGCCTTCCTCGCTGACAGTCGCAGTGAACCTGTCACCAGCTCAGTTCCTTAGCGGTTCGCTGACGGACACCGTCGCCCAGATCATCGACGCAGTTGGAATCGAGGCCGACAGACTTGAACTTGAGATAACGGAGACGGTCCTACTTGAGAAGACGATCGACAATATCGATACGTTGAATACCCTGAACGTCCTGGGAATACGAATTTCGCTCGACGATTTTGGAACATACTACTCATCGTTAAGCTATCTTAAGAACTTTCCCTTCGATACTTTGAAGATCGATCAGTACTTTATTGCGGACCTGGAGACCGACCTCAAAAGCCAAACGATCGTGCGATCCATCATGAATCTGGCGCACGGCCTAGGGATAAATGTCACTGCGGAGGGAGTCGAAACATCGGCACAGGCACGGTGGCTGATCAAGGAACATTGCGATTGCCTGCAAGGTAATTACCTAGGACGGCCGCTCGGAGCCGAGGCGATCAGCGATTTCATCAAGCGGTCCCCGCCGAGGGTGGTACGAGCGATGGAGGAATCAAATCGGGCGCTCTAGCGCCTTGAACCCTTTGTTAACGATGAAGTGGAGATTTGTAGAACGATCGAGGCGGATACCGCGCAATCCTTCTAGTCAGTGCCAGACTGACTGACCACGGGCGGTGAAATTTTTCGTCGCGGAGGCCATCACCCCGCGGGGGTTCAATACTGATGGAACAAGTGAGGATGCCGATGGGACCTGTTCATCATGACCTGGCTGGCGGCGGACCGACCTTTGAACCCATGATCCAGATCGACATGGAAATCAAAGCTTTTGTCTCCGCTTGGAGACACTGCGATTATGTCTCGACATACATGGCCCGGATGATCAGTCAGAACAGGTCTGACTCGGTCCGGCATTCAAATCTCTTTTCCTCCGCCTTCAACGAATTGCTGGAAGTCGCCTTTCGCACGCGCCATGCCGACGGCGAACTGGCATGCAGGGTGTCTCGCCATGGCGCGACGGATAGGATCGAGTTGACATTTCCTTGCGTGCCGGAGGAGCGCCAATTCTACGAAGAAGCCGTGTCGCAACTTGCAGGAATAGAGGCCAGAGAGCGATACCTCAATTCGGTGTCTGGGGATCTCGCGCCGAGCCGCGAGGTCATACTCCTGGAACTGGCTGTCGACTACAACGCGACACTCTGGATCGAGGAAGCCGACGGCGATGCAATCAAGCTTGTCGTGGATCTTCCGCTCGAGGGCTTGCAAAATTGAGCCCTTACGACCTTCTCCCGCGCTTTAAGGCGCAATACGACGCGAACAACCAGGAGTTCTCCATATCGGGAGTGGTCCGGCCTCAGGCAATCGATGAGCTTGGGCCTAGCATGGCATTACTTCGCGATGCGATCGGCCGTGTGCGCGGCGTTCTCTACGTCAATGTCAGGCGCCTGACGCAGATGAACAACGCTGCGTTTCACACCTTTTCGAGGATCATCATCGACGCTTGTCGCGCTCGACCCGATCTCAAATTCGTCGTCATCACGTCAAGCGTCGTCGGATGGACCTCGCGAAAATTCGGTCGCCTGAGCGGAATTGAACCGAACATCACCGTCGAGGAGTATGACACCGAATTCTATCCGGGGCAGGGCTTCCTTGAGGAAGGCGGGTTCGTACCGATCCTGCGTACTCAGACAAAGATGACATGGCGCCACGAGCGCGCAATCTTGCCGCGACACGGGATGAGGCCCGGGATCGTCATGGCCGACATCTGTTGCGGGATCGGCGATTTCGCTGTGCTCGCGCAGAAGGAGTTCCAGCCATCGCGGATCGTCGCCCTCGACCACTCCAGATCAAGCCTGAACTATGCTCGACGAGTGATGCGGGAGTTCGACATCCGGGGCATCGAATATACGTATGGCGATGCGTCGGAGATGCTGCTCGACGAAGCGCAATTCGACTTGGTCACCTGCCGACATTCCCTGCAAATCTTCAATCGACCTGAACTCATCCTCAAGGAGCTCTACCGCATATGCAAGCCAGGCGGTCGGGTCTATATCACCAACGAAAAGAATTCGCATTGCCTCGGCGAGCCGCGCGCCGAAAGCATTCGCTGGACCTACGACGAGGTGGCGAAGCTGTTCGGGCATTTCGAGATGGACGTCGAGCTTGGGCCCAAGAGTCGGCGATACCTGGTGGAAGCCGGATTCGAAGACATCCTTGTGGAGACCTTCATGGTCACTAACCTGGACGGCGATCCGCAGGACTTCGCCGACGTCATTGCAGCCTGGGCGGATGTCTATGCCGGGGAGATGGCGACCAGACGCGGTGACGGACCGGAGTTCGTCGCACGGTTCCGGCAGGGCTTCGAGGATCACATTTTCGCTGCACTACACCCCAAGGGTTATGCGGGTTGGCCGATCTGGGTCGCATCGGGGCGACGGCCACAATGAAAGCCGATAACGAGCCTACACCGCGCTTCGGCCTGCGCTCCTTTCGAGCGAAATTCGTATTGGTCGTTGGCGGCGCCGTACTGTTCGACCTCCTGCTGAGCGGTGGTCTGGCGCTTTGGAACGTTCAAAAACTGTCGCGCGACGCCACATCGGAAGTCGGTGAGGGCCTGACGAACGCAAACCAGGAATACATTCGTTCCTATGCCGAGTCGACGGCGTTGAGCGTTGACCTGCTGCTCGATCGGGTTCACGGGGACGTCAAGGCGCTAGCTGGCGTGCTGCAGGCCCAGATCGACGATCCGAGGAGGCAGCAACAGGTCGGAGCCACGCTTTCGCATGAGGCGCCCGGCTCCGTGAAGGTTGTCTACAACGCGCAGGGCGATTGGGCGCAGAATCTGCCGGGCGCGCCTTCCGTGGTAAGCGTCTGGGGCTACCTGCTGGGCGCCGACCACAGTCCGCTGCCGAGCGTTCAGCAGGAAATAGAAGACAGTACCGTGATCGATCTCGTCGCGCCGACTCTCATGGCCAGCGGGTCCTCCAAACTGCAGATGTACTATATTGGTCCAAAAGAACGGCCGATCTTCCGGACGGTACCGTATACGGATCAGGCACAGACCTTCGACCGACTCTATCCAGGCCACAACAAGGCGGAATTCTGGGAGTTCTTCTTTCCGGGAATCTATGGTTCATGGCAGCAATGGGCCAGGGATCCAGCCTCACGTCCGGTCCCTGACGATATTACCCAGACAGCGCCTTACACCGATGCAATCACGGGAAAGCTGATCGTCAGCTTTTTCCACCCGCTATGGACGCGCGATCGCACCGGTATCGCCGGTACGGCGGGAGCAGACATCACTCTCGATCAGCTCGCGAAAGTCGTCGAAAGGGTGCAGATCGCTGAAACCGGGTTCGGCTTCCTCACGATGTCGACTGGCAACGTGGTGGCGATCAATCCGTCGGGCCAGGCGATCATCGGCCTGACTTCATCGAGCGATGCGGGCACGCAGGGCGTCACCGGCTTGGAAAGGTCTCTGCGGGGAAGTACGCAGCCGGCTATCGCGTCACTACCTCTAGACCAGAACAATGACGGTGCCATTCAGCATATCATGCTCGACAACAAGGGCGAACACGTTCCCTATATTGTTGTCCTCAAAAGATTGAAGCCGACCAATCTGTGGAGTTCGGGACCAATCAAGTCCGAAACGATGTCGGTCGGGATCGTCGTTCCCGAACGGGAGATCTATGCATCCCTGTTCGCCGCGCAGGAGAGTATTTCTCGCGCAACCAATCGTATCCTGCTGTTTCAGATCGCGGCGATCGCCGTTTCGCTTCTGATTGTTTTTGCGGCCGTGCTCGGAATTTCGAAGCGGATCACCGCGGGCCTCAGGGCGCTTGCCAGCGCCGCCCAGCGGCTCCAGTCCAAAGATTATTCAGTCCGCGTGAACATTCCGACGCGCGACGAGGTTGGAGCGGCAGGAATCGCTTTCAACCGGATGGCCGAGCAGATCAGCTTTCACACTGAAAACCTTGAGCAACTCGTCGACGAACGAACCAGGGAACTCGGGGACGCCAATCAGGAGATTTCCGCACTCAACGAAAAGCTGCAGGACGAGAACGTCCGCCTTGGCGCCGAACTCGCGGTCGCCAGGCAGATACAGATGATGGTCCTGCCGAAACAATTCGAACTCGAAGCGATTCCGGGGCTGGAGATCGCGGCCTACATGCGGCCGGCCGACGAGGTCGGCGGCGACTATTATGACGTCCTGCAGAACGGGTCACGGGTCAAGATCGGCATCGGCGACGTGACCGGTCATGGTCTCGAGAGCGGCGTGCTGATGCTGATGGTGCAATCCGTTGCACGCGCGCTGCAGGAGACCAACGAGGGGGATCCGCACCAGTTTCTGGATCGGCTGAACAGAGCGATCTACAAGAACATCGAGCGGACGAACACCGGCAAGCATCTCTCGCTGGCCTTCCTTGACTTCGAGGATGAGCGGGTAACGCTATCCGGCCAGCATGAGGACGTTCTCGTCGTGCGTGCGGACGGGGACGTCGAACGTATCGACACGATGGATCTCGGTCTGCCGGTTGGCCTGGAAAATGACATCTCGAGGTTCATTGCCACGCGCGACATCCTGTTCGGCAGTGGCGACGTGATCGTGCTGCACACCGACGGTGTGACCGAGGCGGAAGACCAAGACAGAAGGCTGTTCGGGTTCGAGCGCCTCTGCCAGAGCGCACGAAAACGTCAAGGCGGGAGCGCCGAGGAAATCAAAACCGGGATCATCGAGGATCTCATGGCCCATATCGGGATCCAGAAGATCCACGACGACATCACCCTCGTGATCATAAGGCACACATAGCCATGACAACGCTGTTCGGGACCCCTGACGTTGCAATCGGGATGAAGGAGAGTGTCAGTCGCGTGCGGCTGTTCGACGGACCTCTCGACTTGAGTTGGCGTCATTGTGCCACGACCTCGGACTTCATCGCCGATCTTTTCGCATTGCGCTTCCGGTCGTCCCGCAATGACTACATGGAAGTGCGGCACAGCATTGGATATCTGGTCAACGAACTCATCGAAAATGCCGTCAAGTTTCGCGCACCGGGTGAGATCTTGATCGAGGCGTCGATGGATTCGGAAAGCTTCAAGCTCAAGGTGTCGAATGACGTCGATGGTGAAGATGCGTCCGAGTTCCAAAGTCTCCTGGAGGACATCACGGTTGGCGACCCCATGGACCTGCTGATACAGCGAATTGAAGCCAATGCCGCGAACCCCGACGTAGGAGGCTCCGGACTTGGATTGCTGACGTTGATGAGCGACTACGGCGCGCGCCTGGCTTGGATATTCAGCGCCGCCGACGAAAGCGATCGGATTTGCCTGGAGACATATGCCTCCATTCCGATCTCTCAAATTCACAATTAGAGGAAACGAAGCCAGGCTATGGAAATCAGGACAGACGACTACCGCGTGTGGATTGAAGGAAGCGAAATTTTCTTCGACGGTGCAATGCGGCTTGCCAGTTCCGACGCCGGTGCGCCTATCACGGCGTTGGCGACCAGTGTGCTTGCCTCGAATCCCGCTTCCATTACGCTCAATCTGAAGGACCTTCACTTTCTCAACTCTTCCGGCATCAACCTGCTGGCGAAATTTACCATCGAGGTGCGCAAGCATCCCGATGTTCGACTCGTCGTGCGTGGAGCGCCCGACATACCCTGGCAATCGAAATCATTGCCGAATCTGAAGAAGCTGCATCCCGCTCTGGTGCTTTTGATGGACTAACCAGGTCGCTCGAAATTAGCCAAAGGACTGCGTGGTGCAAGACCGCCGCAACGAGCGAGATATGTACGCCAGGACAAGTATGTGGATGCGAAGCTAACGACAATCCGGCCTGGTGCGCAGATGCTCGCAATGGCTCGGCGGGGGCTCGGCACAGGCGGCAGGCGTCCAGGTTGGGGGGATGTCGGGCTCCCTGTGCCGATCAGCCGCCGCTGCGCGATCAAAGGTGGCGTCATTGAGTAAGCGTGCCAAGGTGAACGGCGGCCGGCTGGAGTTCATTCCGCCGCAGATCCCGACTCGGGTCAAGGAGCCGCCCGAAGATGAGGGATGGCTTCACGAGGTCAATCTTGACGGCTACCGAACGCAGATCATCATCGATAAAGGCGGCGTGCGTCTTTACAGCAAGAACGGCCGTGACTGGACCACGAAATACTGGCCCATCGCGCTGGCTGCCGAGCTGCCATGCCGGGCTGCCATTATCGACGGCGAGGTCATTGTTCCAGGCGAGCAGGGCGCTCCCCATTGCCCTGCGCTGGAAGCCGCGATCTGGCACGAACCGAGCCGGCTGGTGTTCGTCGCGTTCGATATCCTTCATCTCGACGGTCGCAATCTAGCCTCCTTGCCCCTGCTGCAGCGCAAGCAGGCGCTGTGGCAACTGGTTGAGCACGGCCTCGGCAAGATCCAGTACAGCGAGCATTTCGAGAGCAGTGCGCTAGACTAGCGATCTTTCGGGCCATCGAGAAGGTGGGGCTCGAGAGCATCATCTCAAAGCGCGCCGACAGCGGCTACAGAAGCGGACCGTCGAACACATGGCTGAAGGCCAAATACTTCGAGGGAGCCGATTTCTGAGCATCGACGACCGCTTCTGGCACATAAGGATCGAGCGCGCATGTTCATCGCTCAATCTGCGATGCAGCGGCGGGGCTTCGTAGAGCCTACGTGCGTAGGTCTGCACCCTCGCGCGGGAGACGAGAGGGAAGTGTTGCTGCTTCCCGGTTTATCGGCAACTCTGTCCGCTGCCGGGCAGAACGATGGGAGGCGAAGCTTGCCGGCTTGATATTTGCGACGAATGAGGTTTGTTGGAGAATAATCAATCATTTGCCGAATAGACAGACTATCCGTTTTCAAAGCGCCCTTTACACAAGAGGAAATTCGATGACCGTTTCTCCAGACCCAAGCGACCAGGCTGATCTCGTATCAATCACCGCCGACATCGTTTCCGCCTACGTTTCGAACAATCCGCTGCCGGTCGGCGAGTTGTCGAAGCTGATCGGGGATGTCTATGTCGCTTTGCAAGGGATCGGCAGACCTGTGGCTCCGATCGCAGCCAAACTGGAGCCGGCGGTGTCGATCAAGAAGTCAGTGTCACCTGATTTCGTCATATGCCTGGAAGACGGGAAAAAGTTCAAATCCTTGAAGCGTCATATCGGAACGCATTACAATCTGAGTCCGGACGAATACCGGCAGAAATGGAACCTGCCCTCCGACTATCCGATGGTGGCGCCGAACTACGCAGCCACCCGCTCGGCCCTGGCGAAATCAATAGGCCTGGGGCGCAAGGCGGCAGCGCCAGCAACAGCTGCGGCAGAAAAACCAAAACGAGCTGCTCGCGCGGCAGCGACGACAGCCGCAACGGCAATCAAGCAGCCTGTGAAGAAGGCGCGCAAGGCACCCGTCAAAGCGTAGCGTGCTGCACCCGACAGAGCTGCCAGGCAGCGGCAAACCTGAACGTGGTGAAGCCCCGCTTGCGGCGGGGCTTCGCGTTAGGTCGGATCACTCGGCAGCACGGCGGGACCAGATGAGCGAGAACTCGCCCTCGGTGTCGGTCTCGACCAGGCTTGCATAGATCGGAGCCGGGAAGCTCGGATCGTCGAGCTTGACGGAGTGGTAGTCGCGTCCCTCCCGCGAGGTCTTCTTCCATGCCGCCCCGAACTCGGTGGCGCCGGCGAAGATGCGCAAGGTCGGACCCTTTTCATTGTCGCCATCGGCCGGAGAGAACGTCACGGTCTTGACGTTGAGGTTGAGGGTCTTGACCGAGCCGGAGAAGCCGTTCGCGGTGCGGGAGAAAGTGCCGATCGTAGCCATTTGGTGGTTCCTTCTGTTTTTCTCGGGCCGCGCGTATCGCGGCCTCGATGGTGGTCGTGAGACCGGGGACGATCGGGCCGCACCCCTAGGGCTGAAACGCAGTGGGAAGGCGGCCGGCGACGGCCTTTTTGTTTCGCGATGCAAAGCCGAAGGCGGCGGAAAAAAGCCCTTTGAAAGAGCATCGACGGTTTCGGTATAGCGCTGCAGCGTCGCTGGATGGAGAGCCACGGTCGATGGTGGCTCATCGAGATTCGAGAGTTGCGCCTCGATGTGAGAGAGCTGTGCCTTGAGTTCTGCAATGCGTTGCTTGGCATCCTCTTCAGCAATGACGAGACGAGAAGTCCGGCGTCAGCGTGGCGGCGGTTTGCCACCGCCATGGCATTGCCACCAGCATGGCCCCGCTGGCGGGAAGAGTTCGGCCTGAACGCCCGCAAGGCGCCGCAACTGGCGGTGGTCGAGCTAGCCGATAGAGGAGAAAACGAGCCGCCGGCGCCCGCGCCCTTGCGCGATCTCGTACGACCGCCGGACGGCATGGTGGCGATCGAACTGGATGATGGGCGGCGCGTGTTTGCGCCGGCGGGCGCGATTGCGGCTGCAGTGAAGCGGCAGCTCGCCGGAAAGGAGAAGGCGCCATGACCGTCGTTCCGGCTGGAGTGAAAGTGCATCTGGCGCCCGGCCATACCGACATCCGAGGGGCTTGATGGCCTCGCCACGCTGATCCAGGAGCAACTCAAGAAGGACCCTTCTCGAGCCATCTGTTTGTCTTCCGCGACAAGAACGCCTCGCTCTTGAAGGTCCTTTTTTGGGACTGAACGGGGCTGTGCCTGTTCACCAAGCGCATCGACCACGGACGGTTCGTGTGGCCGCGTCTGGCCCAGCCAGGCGGTACGATGATGCTGACGCCAGCGCGGCTTGCCATGCTCATCGAGGGCATCGACTGGCGCGCGCCGGAACGCTTCTGGCGACCGATGCTGGCGGGCTGAACGTGCGAGAAATCCGAGAAAAACGAGCAGAACCCGCGAGGTTGATATCGACCACTGTTTCAAAACCTAGGACCGTGAATTCGTCCGCGCAGGTTACCTCCGGCGCAATTTACGAGCGCTGCAACGGACATAAACTGATTGGCATAGTCATCGACCGCCTTCGTGTCCCGCCGGCGAGTACCGAGTTACGAGAGGGACGTGCCGTTTGCGCGAGCGATCTCCACTGCGGCTGCTTTGGCACCCATTTGCATGGACCGTCGCTCCGGCCTCGGCGAATGCGTTGGCGATGCTATTTCCAATGCTTTCGATCACCCGCGACCCGATCGTGAACGACCGGTCGTTTCAGAGTCAGCCCTTGCGCTCCTGAAGGCTGTTGCCGCCGTCGACCACCAGCAGGGCGCCGTTGACGTAGCTCGCGCCTTCCGATGTCAGGAACACCACCGCTGCCGCAACCTCGTCCGGTCGCCCGGCCCGCGCCGGTGGCGTGTGCAGGGCAGCTTGCCGCTCCATTGCGCTCGACGAGCCCGTTTCGATCCAGCCGGGGGCCACGGCATTGGCCGTGATGCCGCTTTTTGCCACTTCGAGCGCCAGCGTTCGCGTCAGGCCGACCATGCCGGCCTTGGCGGCGGAATAGGCTGATGTGCCTTCGAAAGACACCAGCGGCCCGGTAACCGACGCCACATTGACGATGCGCCCATAGCCTGCCTCTACCATCGCCGGCAAAAACGCGCGGGTGACCAGGAATGCGGTCTTCAGGCTGACGTCGATCCCCTGCTCCCAGTCGGCCTCGGTCATGGCGAGAAACGCCTTATCGGCCGAGGGCGATGCCAGCGAGCCCATGCCGGCATTGTTGACCAGGATGTCGACGGCGCCAACATCAGCCCGCAGCCGCGCGACTTCGGCTGCGATGGTGAGATCGGCGACCGCGGCTTTGGCATTGATGCCTTCGGCGCAAAGCTCGGCGGCGCGATCGAGTACACGCGCGCTGGCACCGTTCAGGAAAACGGCATGACCGGCAAGGCCGAGCTGCCGCGCGATGGCAAAGCCGATGCCGTCGGCAGCACCCGCCCCGGTGATCAGCGCACGCTTGGTGGTAGAAGAAGGCATGGTCAAATCAGACTCCGCTGGTTGCGCCGTCGCGGTCTTACCACGCACTTTGGCGACCGTGCTGCGAAGATTTGGTCTGCAACATTCCGCGCCGCTTTTGCGTTCTCGAAATGCCGAAGCCGGCCGCTCAGGGGTGTCCGCTCTGCTGCCAGAAGCTCCTCCTCAGACTTCATCCGACTAGGATGAGACCACAGGCCCAAGTATGCGAGATGGCCGGGCAGTGGCCCCGACCTTTGTTCCTCGTCCAACGCCTGTGTGGCGTTCTAAATACCGATTGCGCAGCCGTCCTTGCGTGGGTCTGAACCGCCCTGCAGCGTCATTCATCCAGTCGATCATGATCGCTTGGCGCCCCCGATCGGCTCTGCCGCCGGGACGATGCGGAACCCGCGACCGGCAAGTTCTTCCTGAACCGCGACTGGAAGCCTGTTCTCGACCTCCACTTCCATCGTGCCAGGAATTGGAAAGACCCGGGGCAGCTCAATGGCTTGCTGAAGGTCGAGGCCAAAATCAAGAACTTTTGACAGGAAGTGCGGGTGACCCATGGCCTGATACGCGCCACCCATCACGCCGAAAGGCATAACTGCGCGCCCATCCTTCACCAGCATGCCCGGAATGATGGTGTGTAGCGGGCGCTTGCCTGGTTCGATGACGTTGGGGTGGTTGGGATCCAGGGAAAAACTTATACCGCGATTGTTGAGTATCACGCCCGAGCGCGACGCGACGATGCCTGAGCCAAACCATAATAGATCGAGTTGATGAAACTGACGGCGTTGCGATCCTTGTCGACGACGGAAAATATAGGCCGTGTCGCGATGCACCGGCATATCGAATGAAGGAAGATCCGCGCGCGCTCCCAAGATCGATCATCCCCGCCAGACGATCCGCCGTCGCACTGGAAAGCAGTTGCTCAACCGGCACCGCCACCTTCGCCGGGTCGGCGAGCAAAGCATCGCGCGCCGCATAAGCAAGTCGCGTCGCCTCGATCTCGATGTGCAGCCGGTCGGCGGATTGAGGGTCACCCTTGGCCTCGAAGCGCGACAGGATATCGAGGATCATGAGCGCTATGACGCCCTGGCCATTTGGCGGACATTCGTAGACGTCGTGGCCGCGGAAACCTGTCTTTATCGGCGTCACATATTCGCCCCTGGCACCCATGAAATCATCCAGTGTGTGCAAACCGCCGAGGCTTCGCAGGCGCGAAACCATGTCCTCGGCGACCTCCCCCATGTAGAAGGCGTTGCGTCCATCCGTCGCGATCTTGCGGAATGTTGCGGCGAGTGCGGGTTGCCGGTGCACCTCGCCGATCCTCGGCGCCCGCCCCCCAGGGAGAAGATGCTTTTTGCGGCAGGATCGACGGAAAGTAGCGCCGCCTCCTGTTCCCAGTCGAAATGCACGCGTGGGGAGATGGCGTAGCCGCTTTCGGCGAACTCGATCGCAGGAGCAAAAAGCTTGCCCAGCGCCAGTTTTCCATGATCGGCATTGAGCTGGGTCCAGGCGTCAACCGCACCGGGAACAGCTTCAGGAAGGCGGCAAAGACTTCGCCTTGCCCACCTTCCTCCTGCGCCACGGGCTGTGTTGCGCTTCGGTGCAGACTGTCATTCATGGTTTCATGGCCTCGCCGGTGAATTCCCGGACCCGTTCCTTTGCGACAGCCAAGCCTTCGCGGCCCCTGTCGGTCGCGCGGTAAAGTTTTCGTACCGACCGGCCCGCCCGTTCCTCGCGGGAGACTAGATACCCGTCACGCTCCATCTTGTGCAGCATCGGGTAGAGCGTTCCCGGCGAGAGCCGGTAGCCGTGGCTGGCAAGCTCGTCGATCATCCACTGGCCATAGATCTCGTGCTCGTCCGCATGATGCAGGATGTGCAGCCGCATCAGTCCTGACAGCAGGTCGCGATGTTCCATGGCCCTTTCGCGAACATTTTTCCTCGTTCCTATCGAAATACGATATCGTTTTCCGTTACCGTCTGTTGCCTCGGCGCAGACAAGCCCTAAACTGCAGGAACGATTTTTCGCGGGCAGAACGCACATGCCAAACGACCCCGTCATCGAGGTCGCAACCCTGCATCAATTCTCCAATGTTCTCCTGCTGGATGTGCGCGAGGCCGAGGCATTCGAGAAAGACCATGCCGCCGGCGCAGTGCGGGTTCCCATCGAAGCCTGGGTGGAGGCTGCGAAGAGAAGCGAAACATCCTTCGCCAGCACCGCCTTCTGGGAACGACAGATCGGCGAGCTTGGCGTTTGCGCGATCACAACGGCGGTCGTGGTCGATGATGGCCGCATGACGGAGGCGGCGCGCGTCTGGTTTATTCTCCAGTTTTTCGGTGCAAAGGCCCACATCCTCAATGGTGGTTGGCCCGTCCTGTCTGAGGCCGGCATTGCGCTCCCGCTTCCGCTGGAAACTTTCACAGGAAGGCCGTTCAAAGCTGCGCCGGGTTCCGGCGAGGTCGGGCTCGTGGAGCGCGATGAGCTAAAGGACGAGTTGGATGGCGAGACCACTATCTTCGATGCGCGCACGAGAGCGGAATTCGACGGCAAGGACCTCAGGAGCAACGCTCGCGGTGGACATCTTCCCGGCGCACGCCTGCTTTCCCATGCGGACCTGCTGCAAGGGAAGCAGCTGAAGTCGCCGGAGGATCTGCATCGGTTGATCGACGCTGCCGGCTTCCGGCCCGGCGAGCACGTTGTTACGCATTGCGACGGCGGCGGCCGTGCGGCGTTGGCTGCGGTCGCGGCAGTCCGTGCGGGCTTTCCGGATGTGAGGGTTTACTATCTCAGCTTCTCGGACTGGGCCAAGGATGAGAGCTGCCCGATCATATCGGAATTATAGAGCACCGACCTCGTGAGGCAGGCATGTCATCTGCAAGCAATGTTCGCTATCTAGTCGATGACGTCGAGGCCGCCGTCGCCTGGTACACCCGCCATCTCGGCTTTAGACTCCTTTCCAACCAAGCCCCTGCATTCGCCGACGTCACGCTTGGGTCGCTACGGCTGCTGCTCAGCGGGCCGATAAGCTCTGCCGCGCGACCGATGCCCGATGCGAGAAACCTGGGCCCGGCGGCTGGTCGCATTCATCTCATCGTCGACGATCTTGCCGCCGAGGTGGCGCGGCTGCGTACGGCCGGTGTGCAGTTCCGCAACGACATTGTGACCGGGCCCGGCGGGTCTCAGATCCTACTGGTCGACCCCTCCGGCAACGTCGTCGAGCTATTTCAGCCGGCCCGTCGCTGACCGTCGACCAAGGACCGCTTTCCACCCAACCGAGTCATTCGACGCTCATTTAGAGGTGTTCTCGAGGGGGGATGTTTGAACCAGCGGGACGCGCCAAAAGCCGAAATTAACTTCGCAGCTTTGGATTGCCCGTTCGCGACAGCGAAACAGCTGTTCGCAGCGCCAAAGATCGCTCGGCGGGATTGCAGTCGACTGAGCTTGCCGGCCCTTCAAGAAAATGCATCACGATTCCGACACCTGGATGCCGAACCAACGCCGACCGACACAGGGCATCCTTGACCTGCAAGACGCAACTCGGCACACGAGGGACGACCTTGCCTCTGCGGAAACAACTTGAAGAAACGCTTCGCTACCCATAGCATGTCAAGTCATGGTGAAATCTGATCAGGAGGTCGGTGGGATGGGTCGGGTTTTTAAGCCAGTGCAAAGTAGGGAGGATAACTATGGCTTCCGAAGTACAGGCAAACAATGGCGTTAACGTCGAGGCGCTGCTCGGCGCACGCGAAGCGCTTACCAACGCCCCGGAGGCCGCGCAGTTCAAGTGGCGCGCGGCCTGCGAATGGAAGGATGGCACCCACAGCCACTCGACGGTCGAGAGTTTCTACGGTCTCGGCCAGGACCAGCATCGCAAGACCACCTTCGCATTCGATGCCGACCATCCGGAGGTCTTTGCTTCCTTGGATCAGGGCGCCACGCCTGTCGAATACGTGCTGGTCGGGCTGGCGAGTTGCCTGACAGCCGGCATCGCCGCGGTTGCCCAGAACCGGAACATCCAGTTGAAGTCGGTGAAGGCGACCATCGAAGGCGACATGGATATTGCGGGCATACTCGGCATCGACAGCGACGTCCGCAACGGCTTCAGCGGCATCACGGTGAAGTACAACATCGACGCCGACGCCAAGCGCGAGGACATCGAGGCTCTCGTCGCTCAGTCACAGAAGCGGTCGGCTGTCTATGACATTGTAACCAATCCGACGAATGTCACGGTCGTGGTGAATTGAAAGGCGCTTCGAGCCGTAGACTCTCCTGATGAGAGGGCGCGATTAGTTCCGTCACCACAGTGATCGTCGGCGCAGGGCACGCGGGGCTCGCGATGAGCCGCTGCCTCGCGGAGCGCTCTATCGACCATGTTCTGCTGGAGCGCGGCGAGATCGCCCATACCTGGCGCACCGAGCGATGGGATTCGCTGCGGCTGCTCACCCCGAACTGGCAGAGCCGGCTGCCGGGCTTCCGCTATGATGGTGACGACCCCGACGGCTACCGGACGATGCCTGAAGTGATCGACTTCCTCGGGAACTATGCCAAGGCGATCGCGGCTCCAGTCAGAACACACACGACCGTTACCTCGGTTCGCAGCGACGGGGCAGGATATGTCGTGCGCACGGACCACGGCGAGTGGCGCTGCCGAACTGTCGTGCTGGCGTCGGGCGCGTGCAACATCGCACGCCTGCCCGATTTGGCCGTCCGCGTGCCGCCGTCGGTCGCCATGCTGACGGCACAGTCCTATCGCAATCCGGCTCAGGTCGCCGACGGCGGCGTGATGGTGGTGGGCGCCTCGTCGAGCGGCACCCAGATCGCACAGGAGCTGCAGCGTTCGGGGCGTCAAGTAACCCTGTCGGTGGGCGAGCACATCCGGGCGCCGCGCGTCTATCGCGGCAAGGACCTGGAGTGGTGGATGGACGCCGCCGGCGTGCTCGACGAGCGCTACGACGAGGTAGACGACATCAGGCGGGCGCGACGGGTTCCTTCGCTGCAGCTTGCCGGCACTCCCGATCGCACCACCCTCGACCTCAATGCGCTGGTCGACCTCGGCGTCAGGCTCGTTGGCCGTCTCGCTGGCATCACGGAAGACGGCAAGGCCCAGTTTGCGGGGTCGTTGCGCAACATGTGCGCGCTTTCCGATCTCAAGATGGCCCGGCTGCTCGACCTCATCGACGAATGGGCGCGCGCCAACGGCCTTGACGCTGCGGTCGGGCCGCCGGATCGCCTGCCGCCGACCCGTGTCGAGGACAACCCGCCGCTCGGCCTCGACCTTACCGGAGGCGCGATCAGGACGATCATCTGGGCCACTGGCTACAAGCCGGACTACTCCTGGCTGGAGCTGCCGGTCCTCGACCGCAAGGGCCACCTCCGTCACGACGGCGGCGTTGCGGAACATCCGGGCATGTACCTGATGGGGATGCAGTTTCTGCGCCGCCGCAAGTCTGCGCTGATCGACGGCGCCGGCGACGACGCGCGTGATCTCAGCGACCATCTGGCATCTTACCTCAGGCAAAAATCAATCAACGTCTAAGGCCAAGGGAACAGGTCAGCTACCGCGACAACGCCGAATTCCGTGACTCTGCAATCATATTCCCAAGTGCAACTTCGGCTTCCAGAAGGGGCGGAACAACTCAATCTTGGGACAGCGGTTCATCACAACTTTCAAACCCGCTTCCTCCGCCAACAGGGCGGCAGCGTCGTCGCGCACCCCAATCTGACTCCACAGAACCTTGGCACCAATTGCGATGGCTTCCTGTGCAACTTCCAACAGATCTTCGGAGCGGCGAAAAACCTCCACCATATCCACAGGCCGGTCGATGGCCGCCAGTGACGCGTACACCTTGAGCCCTCGAATTTCATCCAGACCGGGAGTGGGATTAACCGGGATCATGTCATAGCCGGTTTCGTGCAGAACCCTGAGTACGCCATAGGAAAACTTGGTCTTGTCGGGGCTGGCCCCCACCATCGCGATGGTTTTGACCGATTTCAGAATGTTTTGCAGATAAGCCTCCGAATAGGGCTCATCATGATTCATGTGGGTCATTTCTTTGCTTCCAACGGGGTCGCAATATCGGCTTTCAATTCATGAGCGGCCAAGGGGTCAAGGAAGGGGTTGCGATAGAGCTTGTCGTGGCTTTCAACGCCGACTTCCAGCGTGCAGTCGCTCATAGGGCGGGCAACGCAGAGGATTATATAGCCATTGGTGATCTGGCGGTTGTTCAGCGCCCGCTGCGCTTTTTGATTGACTTTGCCGCTGATTATCTTGGCCGCACAGCTTATGCAGCCGCCATACTTGCACCCGTAGGGCAGGTCCACGCCCTGCTCGCGCAAGCTTTGCAAGAGGGGCTTCCGGCGATCGACGTCAAAGGCCGCACCGCCTTGATTGACGAGAGTGATGGTGAAGTTGGTCATACCCAGATGTCACTCGTGCAATCACCGCCGGGATAACGGGTTTCGTGGCAGCGGCTTGGTCCATTTGGTTCCTTGCCAAAATCGACGACAAATCGCGGATCAATTTCCATGCCGCCGTTTTCCGTATCGCAATTGACCATCAGCATGCATCCGCCATTGGTGCGGATTTCCGGATAGAACTGATTGTCCCAGGTCGAGAAGAGCGAGGTCGTCACATAAAGGCGCTTGCCGTCGAGGCTGAGCTGTATCATCTGCGGCCCGCCAGTCACTTTCACGCCATTAACCTCAGGCGCACGTCCGAGAAGTCCGCCCATCCACACTTGTCCGGTAAGCTTGGCGTTGTGGGGGTCCGAGATATCATACTGACGGATGTCGCCATGCAACCAGTTGCATAAATAGAGGTATCGATCGTCCATGCTGAGCAGAATGACTGAGATAACGCCCGGTATCGGAATGGGCCATTCGGGATGCGGCTCATTTTCGACATCCACGATTTTTTCCCATTGCCAGTCACCCGCTGCATCCTTCCACCAGTGGATAATGTTTGCGGAAAGGGCCGCGCCAACAAAGCCGTGACTGCTGTCGGGATTATGATGGAATCGCACTTCCAGCGGGATCAAGCCATCTTCACCGAGATAGAATGTTTGCTTTGGTTCCTTCTTCTCAAAATCCCAGAAATGGATCTCTCGGCCATACTTCAGGTGGCCCACCTCCTCAAGGTCGAAACCAGGCATGAAAGTGTTAGGCGCGGCCCACTCCGAGCTGACCATTACGTTGTGTCGCGGCTGGTACCAGAAATCATAACCAAACTTGATCCTGCCCATGGAGTTTTCCCAACGGCCGACAATCTCGAACTCCTTGTTGAGTTTCAAATAACCGCCTGGCGCGTTGCCTTGAGCGTCGCCAAGCATTGAGATGATGATCTCCGAACCAAGGCAATGCACTGTGTGCGGTGCCGACAGGTTGGTTCTGGCTTTGATTTCGGCGCCCTCTATCACCTTGAACAGTGTCGGATTGCGGGGATCGGTACCGCAATCAACAATATGGAGATTGGTCGAGCGCACACCGGGCACGATCAGATACTTGCGCTCCATGCTCGCATCGCCATGGCACGACGAACAGGCATTCCAGCCCATGTGATGAAGCTCATCGCCAATACCCGGCATTTGCAAACGTGAAATCACTTGGCTGTAGGTCGAACTCTCCGGGTCGACATCAATGGTACACAAATAGTCTGGCTTCTGAATGCCCGTGCCAGTGTAGATAGCAATCGTATAGAGCAACTTTTCGCGGGGTGCCCTCGTGGCCTCGGCGGGAGAAGCATAGCCCGGTCCACAGCAATGTTCGGTCACGGGTACTTCCCTAATTTGAACAGGTCACTGGCCAGCCCAGGGGCTGAGACATTAGTGCATGCGTGGCGTTGGCGCTACCGCCGGGGTAAGCGTCGCCGGGTTGGCTGGCGGGAGACAGGACTGCGAGGCGGCTGGACTATAGGAAGCGGCTTTTAGATCAATTTGCGGTCGTTCCGAGTGATGGACACAAAGGTCTGCAATGGATCACGAATGCTGGTTCCGGCCAATGTCGGCTTCCAAGAAGAGAATTCGACTCTGGAAGGTCTCGAAAGGGTCACAAAGCGACGCTTCCAGCCCGCGTCGCTCTGTCCGTTGTCGCAGGTTCATTTCACAGGTCGATCTGTTCAGAGATCGCCAAAGCGTCGTCCACTTCGATGCCAAGATTGCGAACCGTGCTCTCAAGCTTCGTATGGCCCAGGAGCAGTTGCACCGCGCGAATGTTTCCCGTCTTCGTGTAGATCTGCGCGGCTTTCGTACCCCTCATCGAATGAGTTCGGTATCGCCTGGGATCGAGCCCGACGCTGGAAACCCATTTGTCGACAATCTCCGTACTGTCTGGTCGACAACTGCGGTTTCGGCCTCATGCGACTTGGAAACAGATACTCTCCTTCGACGGGACCGCGACGACCTATCCCGGCGCTGATGGCAGCTCGAGTCTGCTCCGTGATCTCGAATTGTACTGGCCGTCCGGTCTTGCGCTGGACGATTACCGCCCGGTCGCGAAACGTGCCGGATAGTGCGACGTCGCCGACCGTGATCGTGACGAGGTCACAGCATCGAAGTTTGCTGTCTATGGCAAAATTGACCAGTGCCAGATCACGTGCCGCGCCTGACACCTGCAGTCGTGTTCTAATGCTCCAGACCTCGCACGGCTTGAGAGGAGGCTTCTGACCGACAATGTGGCCTCTGTTCCAGCTGGGCATGGTTCTTCTCCATGCCGCCCTCCGCAGCCGCAGCGCTCGACGTGAGCCCGCGAATTCTAGCGTCTCACCTGGAAGCGCTACAAAGGATCGGTTTGAAAGTTGTTGGTTGTCGGTGCCGATGAAGTGCACCTTCACAATGGGGCACAACCCGCCCTTAACGGACATTGATCGGAACCCACGGTCATCGCCCTCACAACCAAAACAAGCCTATGTCTGACGAGAGCAAGTAGGCGATCCAAAGCGATGCGCCCTTTAGTCGGGAAGGCCAGCCTTGTGGTAGCCTTCGACGAAGCGCTGGAGCAATTCCTCGTCGTCGAATTGCTGCGATGTTGCCCAGTGCCTGATGCTGAAATGGGGATTGCTCATCATGAAGAATTCCGCCTCCTGATGGGCTTCATCCTGGCGCCCGAGCTGCGCGAGGGCTGCCGCTAGCATGCGCCGCGACGTGGTGCGGTAGGTTTCCGGCTTGCGTAAAGCCTCGACCGCGGATTGATAGTCGCCGAGCGCATAGTAGGCTTGGCCCGCCATCCAATAATACCACCCCGGTGGGCGCGGATTGAGCCGCAATGCCCGCTTCACGAATTCGACGCCTTTGACCGCGTCGCCCCTCAAGGTGATGAGATCCGAGCGCATCGCCCAGGCATCGGCATGATTGGGATCGAGCTTGAAGGTCGCCTCGAACTCAGCATCCGATTCCGCGAAACGCCGTTCGTGACCAAGTATGATGCCCAGCACCCAGCGGTTCCCGGCATCGTTAGGGTCGAGCGCCACTGCCCGCTGCGCTTCCGCGAGCGAGCGAGGCTGGTTGGCTTCCTTCGGCTCGTCCCAGAACAGCCAGCCGAGCCAAAGATTGAGGGCCAGCCAGCTATGTGCTTCGGCATAGTCGGGATCGAGACCAATCGCCTTTTCCAGGAGCATGCGCGCTTCCCGCGCGCCTAACCCGGTCTGAAAACTGACGCCGCGCGCTTGCACGCAGAGGTCATAGGCTTCGAGACTCGTCGGCCGTTTGCGCGCCGGCCGTCCGGCCAATCGGCCGACTAGGGCTTCGACGATCTTGGCCGTGACCTCATCCTGCACTGCAAAGATGTCCTCGAGGCTGCTGTCATAGCGCTCGGCCCAGATATGATCGCCGCCGATTGCCTCGATCAGCTGCGCATTAACGCGCACGCGCCCCGCGGCGCGCCGGGCGCTGCCTTCAACCACATAGCGCACCCCAAGATCACGCGCGGCCAAACGCACATCGACCGACCGCCCCTTGTAAGCAAAGGTCGAGTTGCGCGCGATAACGAAGAGGCCGGCGCAGCGAGATAGGTCGGTGATCAGGTCTTCGGTCAAGCCGTCGACAAAGGTTTCCTGCTCCGGATCGTTGCTCATGTTAGTGAAAGGCAAAACCGCGATCGAGGGCTTGTCGGGCAATTCCAGCGATGCCAGTCGGCCGACCGGAGCGGCTCTCGGAAGCTGCAGGTTACGCGATAGCAGTATATCGGCTCGGCTATATTCTTCACCCGCTGCTCGCCCATAGGCTCGAACGCAAACGCCAGCTTCTGCCTGACTTCCTTGGACACCTTCTCTGAAACGCAGATGCCACTGGGCTCGGCGAGTTGCTGGAGGCGCGAGGCCACGTTCACGCCCTCGCCATAGCGATCGTCCCCTTCGACGATCACTTCTCCAAGGTTGATTCCGATCCTGACTTCGAAGCGCTGGTCTTCGGCGACGCTCGCGTTACGCTCCGCCATGCCGCGTTGAAGCGTGACCGCGCATTCGACCGCATCCACCACGCTGCCGAACTCCGCCAGCAGGCCGTCTCCCATAAGCTTGAAGATTCGCCCGTGTCGTGTTGCGATTTCCGGCTCGAACAGCTCTTTGCGGCCACGTTTTAGCCGGTCGAAGGTGCCCGCTTCATCCGCCTCCATGAGCGCCGAGTACCCGACAACATCGATGGCAAGGATGGCAGCGAGCTTCCGCTCCATGTTGGGCCTCAGTTAGGATTCGCGACACGCAAGCCGCAGGTCAGAGGCGGGTAGGATCGGCGCCTCCGGCGTGCCCTTACCGGCCTTTGATACCACAGATCACGCCTCTTGAGACCATGGATCGCGCGACGCTCCGGCTCTCCTGCCGCAGCGGAATGCAATGTCGGTTATGGTCCGCTTCGCCGCATCCGGCACGATGAGCAGCCCGGCTGCACGATTCAGAGGCTCGTCCCACAGGCGGGCCATTATCGTTTCGCCGCGCTCGGCACACTTTCTGCAGACGCCGCAACGATACGCCTAGCCGGTGCACCGACGGCGCGCCAGCCGCCGGCTTCATGGTTCTCGACAGCCCTTCCTGCCTGCGCTTGCTTCGCCCGGTCATTCCGGCAATCCCGCCTTTCGCAGCGCCGACGCCAGCATTTCCATGAGTTCTGGTCGGACGACGCTCATCCGCACGAATGCGCTGTTTGTCCAGCCCGGCGCGACCTCCAACAGCCGCGAGGCGGCTGCGCGTGCGGCATCCAGGCGGTCGAGATTGACATAGGCTGCGACGAGGCTGGCATAGAGGACGCTGAAGCCGGGCGCTACTTGGATCGCCAGCGTCGAATAGTTCACCGCGTCATCATACCGGCCAGTGAAGAGGTGGACCCAGGCCAGCGCCAGATACGAATGATAGTTCAGGGGATCGAAAGGACTGAGGCGAAGTGCCTTGAACGCGTGATCGCACGCACGTTCATAGATTTCGCTGTACATGTGCACCATCGCGCTGAAGCCGTATGCCAGAGCTAAGTTGCGGTTTAGCTTCAAAGCTCGATCGAGAGCGCTGATGGCCCGTGCGTAGTCATGGGTAATCGTGGCGTGAACGAACGCCCCCATCGACAGCGCCTGGGGATCGTCGGCGCCGATCGCCATTGCGATGTTGGCGTGCTTCAGCGCGGCAGCCCTGTCTTCGGGATGGAAGCCTCCGCGCAGAAAGCGCTGTTCGTATCCCCAGGCCGCATAGCCATGTGCGGAAGCGTAGTTCGGGTCGAGGCTCAAGACCTCGTTCAGCAGGCGCAGGGCTTCGTTGGTATCGGCCGGCGTGTTGGCGTAGGCATGTGGCAAGGCGCGCAGGAAGAGATCATATGCGTCAAGGCTGTCCGGCCGCTTGCGGCGCGCTCGGTCGATCTCAGCGCGCCGCAGGGTGGGTTCAAGCGTCCCGACGATACTCTCGGTCAATCGGTCCTGCAGGTCGAACACGTCTTCCGCCGCGCCCTCGAACTTGTCTGCCCAAACATGGGTTGCATCTTTGCCCTCGATAAGCTGTGCGGTTATGCGCAGTCTGTCGGCAGCCCGCCGCACGCTCCCTTCCATCACGTAGCGGACGCCAAGCTCTCTTGCGACCTGCCGGATATCGAGCGTTCTGCCCTTGTAGGCGAAAGTGGAGTTCCGCGCGATGACGAACAGACCGGGTATCTTCGACAGGCCAGTGATGAGGTCCTCCACCAGCCCGTCCGTGAAATACTCCTGCTCGGGATCACCGCTCATGTTGGTGAACGGCAGCACGGCGATGGACGGCTTGTTGGGCAACGAAGGCGATCTGAGCTGTTGCATGTCGGCGACGAACCGCTGGCGAAGAACGCGATAGACCGGGAGCGGTTCAGCGATGTTCTTGACATGCTGCTCGCCCATCGATTCGAAGCCAAAGGGAAGCTTCCTTTCGACTTCGCGAGCAACCTTACCGGAGATGTAGATGCCGCCAGGCTCCGCTAGTTGCTGCAGGCGCGCTGCGATGTTGACGCCGTCGCCGTAGCGATCCTCGCCCTCGACAATTACTTCGCCGAGATTGATGCCTATTCTCACCTCAATGCGATCGTTCGCGACGGAATCCGCGTTGCGCTCGACCAAGCTACTCTGCAGCGCCACCGCGCACTCGACCGCATCCACCACGCTGGAGAACTCGGCGAGCAGTCCGTCGCCCATGAGCTTGAATATGCGTCCGTGTCGTTCCGCTATTTTGGGCTCAAACAGTTCCGTGCGTATCGCTCTGAGACGCTCAAAGGTCCCTGCCTCGTCACTCTCCATGAGCGCCGAGTAGCCAACCACGTCAGCCGCCAGGATGGCTGCGAGCCTTCTCTCCAAGAATTCTCCTCAAGCAGACCAATCGGCCAAGGATAGCATACGACGGGTCGTGAATCTGGGAATAGTTCACCTGCGGGACGTGGCGTGGCACGGCGGCGATCTGCTCCTTCCGAAGGCCGACGCGGATGACCGACTGCCACCCAACCAAGCCGTTTGACGCGAGCTGGCAACTGCTGAGTAGGCGAAGTCCGCATCGCCTCGATCGCGCCAATTGCCGACCTTTCCGGCGCTTCTCCGAAGCTGGCGTTCGCGGTGTGGCCGGAATGCCACCGAACCTGCCGACATCATAGCCACGCCTCGAGTAGAGGCTTCGTCTGGAGCACCTCGGCACGGTTCCGTTCGCGCGATAGAAGCGGCGGTTGGCGATTGAGCAGCATGGAATCGCCGAATTCATGCGCGCGGTATCGATACGCGATGAAGGCTGCGGAGGCCTTGGCGAGCAGAGCATCGTCGGCAAAGGCGCGCAGGAGCTCGAAATGGCTTTCGCCTGGCTGGTGGACGCCCGTGAGAATCGCATCGACCACGCGAAGCCGCGTGCCCCGCGCGATGCGCCCTGTCGCAATGCCATTTCCGGCACGCACATTGCCGCCGGGATTGGCGGCTGCCTCAAGTGCGCGCACTACGCTCGTGCCGATCGCAATGATGCGGCTGCCGCGCAGCTTCGCCCGCGCGACCTGCGCCGCGGTGCGCCCAGGGATGCGGTATGGCTCGTCGAAGGGAAGGCGCGAGTCGAGCGCGGGATCGCCGGTAGAAGAGACGCCCGCAGCATGCGTGAGTGTTGCAAAGCCAACGTCGTGCCGACGCCAGGCTTGGAGCGTGCGCCAGTCGAGCGCGAAGCCTGCCGACGGCGCCTCGAACGCGACCGGCCCGGCGGCAATCTTCGTCCAAACATCCCACAGTGCCAACGGCTCGGGAACATGCGCGTATTGGATCGGCCGGCCGAGCTGCGCCAGTTCTGCAAGCACCGCTGCGCGGTTGCCTGGGAAGTGCAACTCGAGAAGGCGTGGATGGTCGAGAAGGCGCTCGACGACGGTGTCAAGCGAGCCGAGCCGGAGGCGATCGCCTGGTGACAGCGGAGGTGGAGGCAGCCGGTCTTCCGTGCGCGTGCGGTAATCGCCCGAGCCGAAGGCAATCGCCACGAAACGGGTTGGATCGGGAAGTGACAGCCAGCCCGCCAGGCGGATCTCGATCGCCTCGCCGCTTGGGACATGCGTGCCGTGCAAGCTGGCAGGCAAGGTCGCGGCGTCATTGGCGACGACCAGATCGCCGGGGTTGAACAGCGTCGCGAGTCCAGCTCGCGGCAGGTCGCGCATCGTGCCGTCCGCCTCGACGACGAACAGCCTGGCGGAGCGCCGATCGGGACGATCGGCGGCAATCATCCATGTGCTCCGGCCAGAAGGGTAGAGCGGACCGGCAACGCGTCGAGCATCTTTTTGATGATCTCGGCAGCTGCCTGCTCGGGGCGCTTCAAGGTCGCCGGATCAGCATCAGGGATCGCGAGCGCGTGCAGTGGGGTGTCCATATCGCCGGGGTCAAGCGCGAGGAACCGGATGCCGTCTGCTTTCGCCTCCTCGTCCCAAATCGCCGTCAGATGGGCAAGAGCGGCCTTGCTCGCGCCGTATGCTCCCCAGCCGGGATAGGCGTTCACCGCGGCGTCGCTGGAAATGTTGATGACCAGCGCGCCGCGGCCCTCGCGTGCGGACGCGGCAAGCGCACCGAACAGGGCTTTCGTCAGCCGGAAGGCGCCGACGAGATTGACCGCGAGCGCCATTTCCAGCTCCTCGCACTCGGTATCGGCGAGGAGCGCCAGAGGGACAGGGCCGAGGCTCGACGCATTGTTGATCAGGACATCGAGCCCGCCGAGGCTGGCAGTAACCTGCAACGCGATCGGGTAGATGTCCGCCTTCTTGCCGACGTCGCCGACAATGCCGTGCGCGCCCGTCTCATCGGCGATGCGTTCGACATTCGCGGCGGTCCGGGCGACGAAGGCGACGCACGCACCCTGTGCGGCAAGCTGCCGCACAAGCGCCAGTCCGAGGCCGGACGTGCCGCCCGTGACTGCCACGCGAAGTCCCTGAAGTTCGATATTCGTCTGCATTGCCAGTGCTCCTTTAATCCGTATGCCTCTTGCTACAAGTTCAAGTTAACTTGAAGTCAAGCGGGAATTGTGCTTTCGTTCATGCATGGATTCCATGCTGACCATCACCGACGTGTCACGGCGCAGCGGCGTCGCCTCATCGGCCCTGCGCTTCTACGAGGAGCGCGGGCTGATCGGGTCCGAGCGGGCCGGCTCGGGACACCGACGCTATCCGCGATCCGTGCTGCGCCGGATCGCCTTCATCGTCTTCGCGCAGCGAATTGGGCTGACGCTCGAGGAGATCGGCGCCGAGCTGGCCAAGTTGCCAGCCGATCGCGTGCCGTCGCGTCGGGATTGGTCGCGGTTGTCAAGCCAGTGGACCAAGCGCATCGACCAGCGCATCGCCGAGTTGCAGCGCCTGAGGTCGGGGCTTACCGAGTGCATCGGTTGCGGCTGCCTGTCGATCGACCGGTGTAGCCTTGCGAACCCTGCCGATATGGCAGGACGCAAGGGGCCGGGGCCGAGGTATTGGCTGGGGTGAGTTGGCAGCGTGCCTGTCACTATTGCAGAACTCGGCAGCGCAAGACTTCGCCAAGTGCGAGACGGTGCGGCCCCGGTAAGGTTCAGCGGCGGTATTGTTCGTCGCTGACTTTCTCCATCCGCTCGACGGCCTTGCAATCGAGTGATTCCTGAATAGCAATATGCGACATTGCCGTAGTTGGGGTCGCGCCATGCCAATACATCATGATGATCCAGGAGCAGGCGGGGCGCATCGAAGAAGCTCGTCGGACGGGGCGGCGCAGCTTGTCGCGGCGCGGCCAACGTTCACCATCACGTCCTGGTTTAGAACGCAGTTCCGTAGGGATGTCGAGCGGATGGCCGCAGACATGGCCTCGCACCGCGCGGCCGGTGTCTCGGAACAGTAGATGCCGTCACCCGATCCGGGCTTTGGGATTTTGCGACTAAACGGCAGCAACGAGAGTCATTGTTACGCGTTCGCCAAGCGGAAGAACGCGCCACTTTCCGACCTCAGCACCTCTAAGCGCGAACGTCTGGTGTGATGCCCGATGCGCGCGTTCGTAGGGCCATCTCGCTGTTACATCGCGGTGACAAAAGCACCGCGACGGTGGCGTCAACCGGTTACCAAGGGCAGCAAATATCTCCGGCCTTCTGGGATTGGCGTGTCAGCGTCCCCAGAGGCTGCGTGGGCGTGTCGCCGGTTGGCTGTTAGCGCGGCGACTGGAACGCTCCACGCCTGGCAAGCGGGATAGCGAAATCTCGTGAAGGCAAGGTCGAGCTGCGTTTTCCGTTCTGTATCGGCGACGGGCGGCGACTGGGAGAGACGGATACCATGCACGTGGGGCGTCTGGAAGTTGGCAGGACATGGACGCGGGGCGGCCCGCGTGCAGGCGCTTGGCTGAGCGGTGCAATGACCACGCAGCGCCACCTCGCAGCGATCATGGTTTGCGACGTGGTCGGCTATTCGCGCCTGACGGAGCGCGACGAGCGCGGCACGCTCGAGCGGCTGAAGATCTACCGCAAGGACCTCCTCGAACCGCTGGTCTCTGAGCACCGGGGTCGGATCGTCAAGCTCACCGGCGACGGCATGCTGTGTGAGTTCGCGAGCGTCGTCAACGCGGTGGCCTCGGCGATGGCGATCCAGCAGGCCCTGGCAGAACACGAGGCGGAGATGCCCGAGGAAGAGCGGATTCGCTTCCGCATCGGCATCAATCTCGGCGACGTGGTCTGCGAGGAGGACGGCGACCTCTACGGCGACGGGGTCAACATCGCCGCCCGCCTCGACAGCATCGCCGACCCCGGCACCGTGGTCGTCTCAGGCACCGCCTACGACCACCTTCAGGGCAAGCTCGACTGCGGCTTCACGCCGCTCGGCGACCTGCGCCTCAAGAACATCGAGCGGCCTGTGCGCGCCTACCGCGTCGAGACCGACGCCGGTGCCTCGGTGGCTGCACCGCCTCCGCTGCCCGCGAAACCCTCGATCGCGGTTCTGCCTTTTACCAACATGAGCGGCGATCCCGATCAGGAATACTTCGCCGACGGGCTGGTGGAGGACATCATCACGGGATTGAGCCGGGTGGACTCCTTCTTCGTGATCGCGCGCAACTCGTCCTTCACCTACAAGGGCCGGGCGGTGGACCTTCGCCAGGTCGGGCGCGAGCTGGGCGTCCGCTACGTGCTCGAAGGCAGCATCCGCAGAGCAGGATCGCGGGTGCGCATCAGTGGGCAGTTGGTGGACGCGATCAGCGGACATCATGTCTGGGCCGACCGCTTCGAGGGCGACGTGAGCGATATCTTCGACCTGCAGGACAAGGTGACCGAGAGCGTCGTCGGCGCTGTCGAACCGAGCATCCGGCTGCAGGAGATCAAGCAGGCGCGCATGAAGCCGACCGACTACATCGGTGCCTACGACCTCTACCTTCGTGCGCTGCCGCGCTTCTACAGCATGACGCGCGAAGGCTTCGCCGACGTGCGCCGGCTCACCAACGAGGCGCTCAGCATCGACCCAGGCTTCACCCTGGCGAAGGCACTCGGTGCCTATATCCGCAGCCTGTCGGTGAGTCAGTGCTGGCACGAGCCCGACGATATCCGCGTCGCCGTGCGCATGGCTCGCGAGGTGCTGGCGGACGCGCGAGACGACCCGACAAGCTTGCGTTTCGCCGCGCAGGTAATCGCCTACAGCGCCAAGGATTACGAGACGGCGCTGGACACGATCGAACGGTCCCTGCTCCTTAACCCCAATTCGGCGCAGGGCCATACGGGCAGCGGCTGGGTGAACGCCCATTCCGGCCACCCCCTCGTCGCGATCGAGCACTTCCACAGGGCAATGCGGCTGAGTCCGGTCGACCCCGAGAAGGGCATCGCGCTCTCCGGCATCGGGATGAGCTACCTGATGCTCGAACGCTACGAGGAAGCGCTGGTTTGGGGAGAACGAGCGCTGCGCGAGATGCCGAATTACGGCTCCTCGCACCGGGTGGTGATCATGGCGCTGGTCAAACTCAACCGGCTGGACGAAGCGCAGGCGGCGGCGCGGCGGCTGATGGAGGCGTTCCCGACCTACACGCTCACCCTGCAGAGACAGATCAACCCGTGGCGGGACAAGGTGTTCGCCGAGCGTTACGTCGAGGCGCTGGGCATCTCCGGCGTGCCGGAGTGATCGTCGCGTTTGCAAAGATGCCCTCTCCTGCGCGTCACGTCTGGCCAGGCGACGTCCCTTGATCCCGCGTCGCTTCTGGAAGGATAGTTCTCTGGCCGGCTTGTCGAGAACTGAGCGCGTAGAGCAGCTGTGAACAGCCGGCGCGAAGGCCGACGGACGGTTCAGCAAGCAGGACTTCGCCTATCTACCTGATCAGGATGTCTATCGCTGCCCGTCCGGAGCGTTGCTGACCTACCACTACAGCAACGTCGAGAATGGCATGACGCTGCGTCGCTACTGGTCGACCGCAGCTTGCGCGGCCTGCCCGATCAAGCGGCAATGCACGCCGTCCAAGGAGCGCCGGATCACCCGATGGGAGCGCGAGCATGTCGTGGAGGAGGTCCAGCGCCGGCTCAACGCCAATCCCGACGCCATGCGGACAAGGCGCGAGACGGTCGAGCATCCCTTCGGCACGATCAAGGCCCGCATGGGCGCCACCCACTTCCTGACGAAACGCCTCCACAACGTCCCTTGCCTGCCCATGTATGGCCATGGTTGTTCCAGCGCTTTCGCGGCGTCAGCTATCGTGTTGACTACCGTGGCGTTGCGATCAAGGTAGATTGTCGGGCCCTCCTAATCGTTGCGACAGCAGGATTTGACCTGCGGGCGCCGGGTCGCTCCATCCTGGCTTGAGCTAACCGCCACTTCCGGCGTTTCTCCTCTCGATCGCGGAGTCGAGCAGCGACGAGCTGACCTGTCCTGATGACGACTGTCCCATTTCTGCAGTTGACGGCGAGCGGCGCGGCATTGCGGAAGCGCCGGCCCGCGCTGGCATTAATCAAGCCGATGAGCAATCCGCTGGCGAGTTTGCAATAGTCATCAACATAGGGCTACCGAGCGGGAGCCATCGTCATTCCAGATGGCTTTCATCGCCGCCTGCGCCGCCGTGATCCGAGGACGGCAGCGAAATCTTCCTTATCCGCACAAAGGGCATATAGTGGTAGGAACAAGAATATGGTCGGTTTCCAAATCTCATAGCCGGGCAAAGGGAGTTGAATGATGTCCACGAACAGCAAAGGTTTTTCGCGTCGCTGGGTCCTCGGCGGCAGCGCTGTCGCCTTCGCGGCCGGTCCGTTGGGAATGCCGTTCGTGCGAACGGCACACGCGCAGGTGGCGACCTACAAGGCCGGCGTTATTACCTCGCTGTCGGGCGAGAACATCCTCGGCGGCAACCTGACCAAGCGCGGTTACGACCTGTGGGCGGAGGCGATCAATGCCAAGGGGGGCGTCGAGGTCGCCGGCGAGCGTTTCAAGGTCGACATGTTCTACGGTGACGACCAGAGCAACCCGGCGACCGGCGCCGACGCCGCCGAGCGCCTAATCGTGCAGAACGAGGTGGACGTGCTGTTCGGCCCCTACACCAGCGGCTCGACCATCGCCGTGCAGCCGATCTGCCAGAAGTATCAGGTGCCGATGATTTCCGGCTCCGCGGAATCGCCGAACGTCTGGAAGGCCAAGCCGGAATTCAACTTCGGCATCATCCCGGCCGTAGACACCACTGCCGGTAAGTCGCTGGCCGTGCTGGCGAAACTGTCCAACCCCACGGCCAAGACGATTGCGGTGATCGGGGTCAACGAGCCCTTCTCGAAGGAAACCGGCGAAGGTTTCCGCGACGGAGCCAAGGAGGCCGGGCTGGAAGTCGTCGCCTACGAATTGGTGCCCGCCTCGGGCGACCTAACCCCAGTTATCTCTAAGATCGCAGCGCTCAATCCCGACATCGTCGCCGTCGGCGGCCATGAGGAGCCGCTGATCAATGTCGTCAAGACCTCGAAGTCGCTAAACTTCCGGCCCAAGGCGCTGATAATGCACTACGGCGTCACCGACCCGGCCTTCGCCGAGGCGCTGGCCGCGGACGCCGACGGCACCTGCGGCGTCTCGGTGTGGCTGCCATCGGTTCCGTACAAGGACGACGTCTTCGGCACCGCAAGGGAGTTTGCCGAGATGGCGCAAAAGAAGTCCGGGCACGAGCCCGACTACACCGAAGCGGCCTGCGCGGCCAGCGGCCTCGTTTTCGGCGATGCCGTCAAGCGACTCGGCAAGAAGCCGGCACTAACGCCCGAAGACAGGGTGGCGCTGAAGGACGCGATCGCGGAGACAGAAATCCAGACCTTCTATGGGCCGATCAAGTTCGAGAAGGAAGGCAACCACTACCATGACAACGTCCAACCGGTTCCGGTGCTGATCCAGATTCAGGGCGGCAAGACGGTGGCGGTGGGCCCGAAAGAGGCCGCGTCGGCAAACCTCACCTACCCGCTGCCGGCCTGGAAATAAGCGGCTTCGGACAGGGGGTGGGCAGCCTCATCGCCATCACCCTTTCTGGGGGAACGACGACGGTTGCGCGTGCTCAGAAAATAACGGACCATGCCATAGAGTGCGGCCGCCTTGCCGCGGCACCCCGCGTTTTTTTGGTTTGGCTGACTGACGGATGGTTCCCGCCTTGGATCTTTTCCTACAGACCTTGCTGAACGGCCTTCTGATCGGCGGCGTCATCGCCACCTTTACGATCGGATTCCAGCTCGCTTTCGGCGTGCTGCACGTCATCGATTTCGCTGTGGGCGGCTGGGTCGTACTGGGTGGCTATCTCGGCTACTACATGGCCGCCGGACTGGGCGTAGACGGATTCCTGGCGATCCCCGTGGCATTCGTGCTGTTCGGCGCCATTGGCTATCTGATTGGGCCGATCCTCTACAATGTCCGCAACAGCCGCACGGCTCGGCCGGAATTGATGGCGCTGGCGCTGACCTTCGGCCTGTTCACGCTGCTACGCGGCGGCATGCTGACCGCGTGGGGCTTCAATACCCACAGCGTTCCGACGGCGTTGAGCGGCGAGAGCCTTGCCGTCGGGCCGGTGACGGTGCCGCTGATCCGCGTGGCGGCGGCGGCGTTCGCCATCGCCATCGCCGGCGGGCTGTTCCTGTTCCTCTACCGCACCCGCTATGGGTTGGCGATCCGAGCGACGGCCGAAAACCGGCAGAACGCTGCGCTGATGGGCGTCAACATTCGCCGCCTCAGCGCCAATGTGTACGCGCTCTACGCAGGCATCACCGCCATGGCCGGCGTGCTGATGGGTGCAATTTTTTCAGTCAATCCGGAGGTCGGCCTGCGCTATACGCTGTTCGCGTTCTTCGTGGCGGTGCTTGCCGGGTTGGGCTCCGTCGGCGGTGCCCTTGTCGCCGCCTTGCTGCTCGGCGTCATCGAAGCCTTCGTCGCGACCTATGTCGGGTCGAGCTATTCGCTGCTGGCGATCTTCGCCACGCTGTTCCTCGTCCTGCTCCTGTCCCCGAGCGGGATCCTGCGACACGGCCTGTGAGGCCGGACATGAAGCAACGCCGGACCGGCCTCCTCCTGCTGATTGGGGTGATCATTGTGCTGGCGCTCCTGCCGATGCTGGTCAACAACTACTGGCTGCGCATCGCCACCGGCGCGCTGATGTGGGCGGGGCTGGCCTGCTCCTGGAACATGCTCGGCGGCTATGCCGGCTACATCAATTTCGGCCATTCGGCTTTCTTCGGGCTCGGCGCCTATGTCACGGCGCTGCTGATGGGCGACAAACTCGCCTGGCCCTTCTTTGCCACCGTCCCGGCCGGTATCGTGGTGACGGCGCTGTTTGCCATCATGATCGGCGCGCCGACACTTCGCCTGCGCGGCGCCTATTTCGCTATAGCCACCTGGGCCTTCGCCGAGGTGCTCATCCAGTTCACCTCGGTGATGGACTTTACCGGCGGCATTGGCGGAATTGGGCTGCCGCCCTTTCTCGACGAGCGCTTCTTCTACTTCGCCATGTTCGGCGCGGCTGCGCTGACCTACCTTATCACCTGGGCGCTGTTCGAGCGGTCGCGTTTCGGGCTGAAGGTCAAGGCGCTGCGCGACCACGAGCCGGCTGCCGAGGCAATCGGTATCAACACGTCGCTGGTCAAGCTGCAAACCTTCGTACTCAGCGCCGTTACCGCTTCGGTGTTCGGCGCGATCTTCGCCTACTGGGTCACCTTCATCAATCCGAAAAGCGTCTTCGGCGGCGACATCACCGACCAGATGGTGGTAATGGTGCTGCTGGGCGGGTTAGGCAGCCTGTGGGGGCCGGCACTGGGCGGTGTAGGGCTGTTCGTCGTCAACCGCGTGATCTGGATGTACTGGGGCGACACCGCCTTCTACATCGCCATATTGGGCGCGGCCATCGTGTTGGTGGTGGTGTTCATGCCGAACGGCATCGCCGGTCTGTTTTCGCGGCACGGGGCCAAGTCCGGCGCCGTGCTGGACAAGGCGGTCGGCAAGGTTGTCGGCGACGGCCATGGAGGGCCCAATTGAGCGTGGTCGAGGGCAAAACGGCCGGGGCCGGCGACCCTATCCTCGTCGTGCGCGAACTCTACCGCCATTTCGGCGGCATCAAGGCTGTTAACGGTGTGTCTCTGGAGGTCGGTCGGCGCGAGATCGCCGGCCTGATTGGGCCCAACGGGTCCGGCAAGTCGACTCTGTTCAGCCTGGTGTCGGGCACGGTGGCGCCGGATCGTGGCCAGATCCGCTTCGACGGTCACGAAATTGGCGGCCGAAAGGCTCACGCGATCGCGCGGCTGGGGCTTGCGCGCACCTTCCAGATTCCGGCCATGTTCGACAATATGAGCGTCACCGAAAACCTGCTAGCGGCAGCGGCCGAGGGCCATTGGCAGGGCGCCCGTGATCGGGCAGCCGAAACGCTGGCGCTGCTCACGCTGGACCATGTCGCCGACAATCGCGCTTCGGACCTTTCGGGCGGCCAGCAGAAGCTGCTGGAGTTCGGGCGCGTCATCATGCGACAGGCCACGCTCATTTTGCTCGACGAGGTGACGGCGGGGGTGCATCCCAACATCCGCAAGATCATCCTAGAGGCCATCGCGCGGCTGCGCGAACACGGCATCACCTTCCTGGTCATCGAGCACGACATGGAGATGGTACGCAACGTGTGCGATCGCATCATCGTCATGGATGCAGGGCGCGTCGTGGCCAGCGGCTCTTTTAACGACATCGTTCGCAATTCGGAAGTTATGCAGACCTATCTGGGGCGGCCGCAATGAGCACCACCCTCACCGCCGAAAACATCGTCACCGGCTACGGCAAGCAGGAGATCGTCCATGGCGTTTCACTAAGCGCGGAGGCTGGTAAGATCACCTGCATCTTCGGACCGAACGGCTGTGGCAAGTCGACCCTGCTCAAGGCGATTGCCGGCGCCCTGCCGGTGTGGAGCGGCACGGCCAGCCTGGGCGATGCAACGCTCTCCAACCTTGCCGTCCATGAGGTGGTGCGCCAGGGGCTGGTGCTGATGCCGCAGGGCGGCGGTGTGTTTCCGCGCCTCACAGTGATAGAGAATTTGCGCATGGGGGGCTACGCCATCGCGGACAGCCGGCTAGTCGAACAGCGCATCGAGGCGGTGATCGAGCAATATCCTTCTTTGGCGCGGCGACGGCGAACCGCGGCCGGTTCGCTTTCTGGCGGCGAGCAGGCAATGCTTGGGCTGGGGCGAGCGCTGGTCTCGGAACCGCGCTTCATTCTGCTCGACGAGCCTTCCGCCGGATTATCGCCGGCCATGGTCATCGAGACGCTCGAGCGCATTGGCAGCCTCACCGCGCACGGCATCGGCATCGTGATGGTGGAGCAGAATATCCGTGAGGCGATGCCGATGGCAGACAAGCTTTACATCCTGGCGGCCGGCGAAAGGCGCTTCGAGGGAAAGCCTCAGGATGTGCGCGACGATCGGCAGATCATGGATATTTATATGGGTGGAGCGTGAGAGGGCATTTGCAGTTCGGTCGGTCCTGGACGTGAGATTGCCGAGAGTCGAAGAGAGAAGCCTGTCTGCTCATGGCATCTCGCCTTCAGCGACGATGTCCACCTCATCATCACGCTCCCCGCTCGTCTGGCCAACCGGAATATCGCCGGCGAGCAGCTTGTCTTTGGCAGCAGGCCAGCGTCCTCGAGTGCCTCGAAATCCGGCAGGTCGCGCAACGTGTCAAAGCCGAAGTGGGTCAGGAACTTATTGTGACACCAATTAGTCAGGAGACGCCGAGCTGGCGTGTCTTTGAACATTTGCGACGCATCTTGTCCTGGCAATGCACGAGTTTGTTGCCTGCTCGCACAAAGTGCTCGAAACCGGTAAGGTCCTGGGTTAGAAGAGCTGGCAGGATGCCCCTTATGAAAAACCCGACGATGGACGATACCGACGATGGGCGCCCGAATGGCGGACGCAGCGCTCTGTTCACGCCGCCCGGCGATGCGTCCGGCGCGGAGCGGGTTTCGCGCCGGCGCAAGGCGCTGCTGTCGTCCTCGATGGTCGGCTCGACCAATCGCGGCCGTGTGCTGCAGGCCCTGTTCGATCTTGGGCCGACGAGCAGGGCTGAACTGGCCCGCCTGGCCGGGGTCAACCGCACCACCATTTCCGGAATCGTGCAGCCGCTGATCGACGATCAGGTGCTGGTCGAGAGCGACCCGGTTCCTCCCAGTCCGGGCGGCGGCAAGCCGGCCCGGCCGCTGTGGTTCTCGCCCAATGCCCGTCCGATCTGCGGTGTGCTGCTGATGCCGGATGCCGTGCATGCCTGCGTGGCGACGCTCGACGGCAAGATCGAATCGGAACGCAAGATGGCCCTGCCGGACGGCAGGGGGCCGGTCCGGCCAATCATCGAGTCGATCGCTGAATGCGTCGGCGACACTCTCTCCAGGGCGCGGCGCATGCCTCTCGGGATCGGTGTTGGCGTCGGCGGCATGGTTGACACCGATCGCGGGTCGATCGTCGCTGTCAATCTCGCGCCGGCGCTCGACCGCTACCCGCTCGCCGACGATCTCGGGCGACGCTTCGGCCTGCCGGTCAAGCTCGACCATCATCCGCGCGCCTTGCTGGTCGGCGACCGCTGGTTCGGCGCCGGGCGCGGCGTCAGGCAATTCGCGGTCGTCTACACGGGCGAGGTGCTGGGCGGCGCACTCTATTTCGACGGGCACCTCTATCGTGGCACGGCAGGCGCAGGCGGCGAACTCGGACACACTTTCGTGCAGCTCGACGGCGAGCCCTGCCGCTGTGGCAGGCGCGGCTGCTGGGACACCATTGCCACCTTGAGCTGGCTCCGGCGGGAGGCCGCCCGCACGGCTCTGCCAGAGCCAGACCTGATCGACTCGGCCCGCCTCGTCGACATGGCGGCGCGGCGGCTGCCGGGAGCGGCTGAGCTGCTCGACCGCTATGCCCGCAACGTCGCCGTCGGCATCGCCAATCTGCAGCAGACGGTGGCGCCCAACATTTTCATCATGCATGGCGATGTCGTGCTCGGCGGCGATTGCCTGCTCGGCGCAATCGCGGAGCATGTCCGCGCCATGGTTCCGTCACGACCCGGCGGCGCGATCGAATTCATTGCCGGCGATGCAGGTGACCGGGCCGCCCTCCTAGGCGCAGCCGGTCTGGTGATTTCCGAGCTGCTGCAGCTTCCGATCTAGGTATTCCGACACCCAACTATCCAGCGAGCCCCGGATAGCTTTGGAACCAGGGCTGCATACGTTCGAACTGAGCCGCCATCGCCAGAACGGTTTCGTCGGCGTGCCGCCGCCCGATGATCTGCAGGCCGACCGGCAGGCCCTGCGCCGTCAGGCCGGCCGGAACCGAAATCGCCGGATGGCCGGTATAGTTGATCGGATAGGTCATGCACCAGCCGATCAGCGGATCGACCGCCTCGCCATTGATCGATGTCGGCCCGATCGTGTTGCCGTCGGGGGCATTCTTGACGGGCGGAACGGCCAGCGTCGGCGAGACGATCAGGTCATGGGTTTCGAATACATCCTCGAGGCCGTCAAGGACGCCGGTGCGCAAAAGATCGTCGAGCGCATGGTCGACGGCGGACACCTTGTAGGCGCCCTCCAGCATGGCGAGGAACTGCGGGGTGAGCACCTTGGCGTGCTTGCCCATTAGGTCGATGCCCTCCTGTTTCCAGTACACGGCGATGGCAGCATAGTGGATCGAGATCGTGCGCACCCAAAGCGCAGCCAGTTCCTTGTGATCGGCCCTGAAATCGAGCTCGACCTCATCAACCTCAATGCCATGTGCTCGCATGACATCGACTGCCCGGGCAACGACGGTGGCGACCCCGGCTTCGACCGGAAAATTGCCCAGTCGCGGGCTGTAGGCCACGCGCAGTTTCGGCGTCCGCCCGGCAACGGCGCCGACATAGTCAACGCCGTGATCCGGCAGGCAGAACGGGTCGCGGTTGTGAGGCCCGGCCATGATCTTGGTCATCAGCGCGGCGTCCGCAACGGTGCGGGTCAGCGGTCCGATATGGACCAGAGGATGTCCCCACAAGAAGGCGTCGGGGCGAGTCACCGAAGGAATGCGGCCGAAAGAGGGCTTGAAGCCGACGGTGCCGCTGAACGAGGCGGGGATGCGGACCGAACCGCCGCCGTCCGTGCCTTGCGCCAGGGCCGCCATGCCGTCGCCGACCGCTGCCGCACTGCCGCCGGACGAGCCGCCGGAATTGTAGCCGATCGCGAAGGGCGTGCTGGTCGGCCCGAAGCGCAGATTGTCGGTGATACCTTTATGGCCGAACTCCGGCGTGTTGGTCTTGCCGAGCACGATGGCGCCTGCGTCGAGCAGGCGCTCGACCGCCACAGCACTTGTTTTGGGCACCCGGTCGTGCACCGCCCACGACCCCATCGAGGTCGGCACGCCGGCCATATCGTCGAGGTCCTTGATGCCGACGGGGACGCCATGCAGCGGTCCAAGCGAACCGCCTGCCATCACGGCCTTTTCGGCGGCCCGCGCAGCTTCCATCGCCTGGTCGCCGAGAACCAGCGTATAGGCGTTGACCACCGGGTTGCGCGCCTCGATGCGGCGCAGATAGGCCTCGGTTACTTCAACCGGCGACAGGTCGCGGCGCCGGATGCGCTGGGCCAGTTCCGTGGCCGGCAGGAAACAGATCTGGTCGTCTGCAGAAGTCATAAGCCGTTCCAGCTTGTTGGGTGCTATTTGATGAACACTGGATTTGCCGCGCCGCCGGTGCCCTTGCTCACTTTGACCGGACTGGCGCAGTAGAAGCCTTCGTAGCGGCGGTCCGAGGCACAGTCGGCGGCCAGCAGGTCGAGCGATGCCATTTCGGTGAACGCCACGCCCAGATTGCGCATCAGCGCGGCGTGCAGCACCAGCATCAACCCGGTCTCGGGCTCGTAGGTTGTCTCGTTGGCCAGTGTGTCGGTAACCAGACAGGGGATCTGCATCTGGTCGAACCAGCGCACGAGGTCGAGGCTGAAGGTCAGTCCGGGTTCCCAATATCCATCGCCGACGCGCTGGCTTCCCGCCGCCAGTGCGCCGACCCAGCCGGTGCGAACGAGAAGGATGCTGCGCGGCAGGATATCGACCGCTTGGGCCCGGGCGCATTCCATGAGGTCGCGATGCGTGAATGTTTCAGCGCGCTCAAGGGCCGGTTTGCCGCGGAACCGGGCGATGTCGAGCAGCACGCCGCGTCCGACGATCCCGCGCTCCGCGATCGGCATGATGCTGGCCTTGGTCATGCCGCCATTGGTACTGCTTGCCGCGAAGCCGTTCCAAAGCGTGTCGTCGAACCACATGTGGCCGAGCGCGTCGCAATGCGTGCCGGCCTGTGCGAAGCTGGTGATATAGTCGTCTGCGAATTCGAGGCCGCCGGCAAGCGGTTGCCAGTGACCGTTCTCGAAGCCGGCCTTGTCGGCGACCATGAAATGCTTCGCCGGCCAGCGGCCGGGAAAGACGGCATCGCCCTCAGAAGTCCCGACCGGCACGCCGAGGGTGAAGGTGCGGCCGTCCCGCACCGACGCCAGGCCCCGCTTGACCTCGTCGGCGGTCAGATAGTTGAGCGCTCCGATCTCGTCGTCGGCACCCCAATGCCCCCAGCGGCTCGGCGCATTGCCCAGCAGCCGGCGCAGCGTCATCGTTTCAGCCGCGCTCATGCTTCCGCCTGCGCGGTCGCCGGCTGCCTGGCGCCGGTGATATAAGCGACGACATCCTCCATGTTGGTGCCGGAACTTGCGAGATCGGCGACCTTGCGGCCCCTGCGCATCACCACCACGCGGTTGCACACCTGCCAGAGATGATCGAGATTGTGGGTGACCATGACGATCGTCAGCCCCTGGGCGCCGAGTCGTTTGATGAGGTCGAGCACCTCACGGGATTCGCGCACGCCGAGCGCCGCGGTGGGCTCGTCGAGCAGCAGCAGCTTGTGGCCCCAAAAGGCACCGCGCGCGATCGCCACCAATTGGCGCTGGCCGCCGGACATGCGATCCACCGGTTTGCTGCGCACCCCGGGGATCTCGATGTGCAGTTCCTCGAGGCCGCGCATCGCGATGTCGCCCATCGATTTGCGGCGGATCCAGCGCAGCAGCGCCGGGCCGCGGCCAAGCGCAATCTCGCGGCCGAGAAAGAAGTTTTCGGCGGCAGTGAACGTGCCGATCAGCGACAGGTCCTGATAGACCGTCTCGATGCCGAGGCGTTGCGCTTCGGACGGCGGCGACAACTTTTGCGGCCGCCCTTCGAGGATCACGTCGCCGGAAGTTGGGTCATGCGCGCCGGCCAGGATTTTGATCAGCGTCGACTTGCCGGCACCATTGTCGCCAACGAGGCCGAGTATGTCGCCCCTGGCGATGTCCAGCGAAACGTCATCGAGTGCCTGGATGCCGCCGAAGCTGCGGCAGATCCGGCGCAGGCTGAGCAGCATCTTCTGCGCCATGGCCTATCCCCTCGCATAGCGGCGGCCAATACCGCCGAGCGCTACGGCGACGACGAGAAGGCAGCCGGTGAACAGGAACTGCGTGAAGATCGGCGCGCCGATCATGGCCAGCCCATTGTTGCCGACGGCGACCGTCAGCACGCCGATCAAGGTGCCGAGGATATGGAACTGACCCTCTCGCAGCGCCGCCGAACCGAGGAAGGCGGCCGAAAACGACGTCAGCATGAAGCTGTCACCCGCCGTCACCTGGCCGGAGCCGAGATTGGAGGCCATCAGCACGCCACCGATAGCAGCACAGGTGCTGGCGATGGCGAAGGCAACGATGCGGCTGCGATCGACGGCGACGCCGGCGCGGCGCGCTGATTCCGGGCTGACGCCGATGGCCTTGATGTGTTGGCCCTGCACTGTTCGGTTGAGGATCACCCACAGCAGCGCAAGCACGACGGCCATGATGATGACGAGGTGCGGCACTCCGGCAATCCGGCCGATCGCGATACTGGTGAATTCGCGCGACTGGGTGAGCTGCAGCGGAATTCCGCCCGAATAGGCGTAGTTCAGCCCGACGATGATGGTGCCCGTGCCAAGCGTGGCAATGAAGGCGTTCACCCCGATCTTCGAAACGACAATGCCGTTGACAATGCCGATGACCGTTCCGAGGCCGACGACAAGGAAGATGGCGGGTAGGATCGGCAAGCCACTGCTGCTCAACAGCCCGACCACGAGAAGCCCGCAGAAACTCGCGACATAGCCGATACTGAGGTCGAAATCACCGGCGACGAGGGGCACGGTGAGGCCGGCCGCGACAATGGTGCCGATCGCCATGTCGTTTACGATGTTGCGAAAATTGCCGATGGTTGCGAAGGTCCCCGGCTCCAGCACCGAGAAGATCCCCAGCATCGACGCCAGCACGATGATGGTGCCGTAGGTTCCAAGCAGGCGCATGAGCAACGCGCGCCGCTGTCGGGCATTGGGCGAGGCATAGCCGGTCTGCGTTGACGGCAGGACGCGGGGCGCCTCTGCCGGAGCGTGGGTTTCGGGCAGGGAATGATCAGCGGACATAGCGGCTCTCATGACAGCACTCCGGCCCGGCCAGGCAAGTCCGGCCCAGACCCACAATCAGGAGAGCTTACTGCGGATTGTCCTTGATGAACTTGTCGACGTTCTCTTTGGTGACGAGCGTATAGCCTGGCACGAAGGATTTGGGCTTCCACTGGTCGCCGGCTGCCAGGATGTCGGGAATCTGATCAACTAGCATTTTGCCTGCCGAAGTCAGATCGACACCGAGCGTGGCGGTCATCGTCCCGTCCTTGACAGCCTGGACAGCGGGCGCCGTGGCGTTGAACGAATAGACCTTCACGTCGCTGCGGCCGTTCTGCTTCAGCGCCGCGATCGCGCCCATAGCGTTGTCGTCATAGCAGTTGAAGATGGCGAACGGCCCCTTGGCGTTGGCATTGGCTGCAAGCCAGGCGCTGGTCGCGGCCTGCGACGATTCGGCAGCACCCGGGATGCTGATCTCGTGCGAGGTCGCCTTGAGCCCCGGATTTGCCTTGACGGCCGTATCGAAGGCGTCGGCTCGTTCGCGGCACGGAATGCCGGGATGGTAGGTGAGGTCGAGTACAGTTCCGGACTTGCCGATGTCCTTCAGCATCAAGTCCATCAGCGGTTGCGCAGCACCGGTACTTGCAGATAGCGCGATCCCGTCTGCCATGCCGCCGCCGGCCGAAAGCACGGGGATCTTTGCGTCCGCCGCCGCCTGGAGCCCGGCCGCCAGGCCCGTCGAATCGAAGACCGTGACGATGATGGCGTCCACCTTCTTGGTTGCCAGCTGCTTGATGCTGGTGATCGCTTGCGAAGGATCGCCATTGGCATTGAGCGTTTCCACCGACCAGCCCTTAGACTTGGCTTCCTGGCTCATCGTGTCGACCATCTGGTTTGTGTCGACGTCGGATGTCGAGAAGGTGACGATGCCGATCGTCAGCTTGTCATTCGTGGCGAGGGCGGTCGACGTGAAGGATGCTGCGACGAGCGCTGCGGTCGAGAGTTTCTGAAAGCGGTTCACTGTGCGTATCCCCTGTTGACCGAGTGTTCCGGCTCACGTCCAGACCGCGCAGCAGCCCAGCTTGGGCGCCATCTACAGGTCGTCACAGTCAGTCTGTTTGTTCGTGCGAGCCACGTACTAACTATAGGCACAAGCTCTTATGCCGCGCAACGGCTAATTTCAACCGGCTTTGGTCACTCGAGGTTCAATCGCTGTGGGGCTCTTGGGGCAAGCGCGCGGCTAGGCCGCCTTCTTGATCTCCGCGACCTGAACGCCCAGTCGGAACGCCTGACCGTCTGCGAACGAACGCGCGTAGCTCTCAGATGTAAAAGGGACCGTGGTGGTGGTGCCGTTGACCGTCACGCGAACCGACCACTCTTTGTCCCTAATGATTTCAACGGCATGTTGCTCATGCGCAGCCATGCATTCCTCCCAGAATCTTCCGTTGAGGATGGGAGGATAGCGTCGTAAAACTGGTTTGCATGCAAATAATCCGACACCGCGACGTCGAAATGTCGAAACACGCACAGCTAGGCTTAAGTCGATGGCCTCGCCTTGAGCTGTTCGAGGTGTTCCTTGGCGAGGTTGAAAGTGCGGTGGCAGTCTCTTCAGCCTCCGCCCGGAAGCGGACATCGCGGGTGACAATGCTGGAGGTCATGTTGCGCGCCATTTGCTGACCTTCATGGCATCTACAAACCTGCCGTTCGCGCTATGACTTGATGCGACCTCCCATGGCCCGAAACGACCGCTGCCCAGGGTTCCGCAGTCATTCCTCCCATCGCCCCCGGCGGAACCCGTTCGATCCAGACCGGTTGCTATGCCAGCATGCAGAACCGCGGCCTGACACCATCATGTGGATATGGGATTTGGCGCAGTCCTCGCAGCCTCGACATGTCCGCGCGGTATTAGAGCTGGAACTCAGCCGAAAATTCAGCTCCATCAGGATGCAGCGTAAGCCGGGAGCTGCCCTTCAGGGTGTGGCGGAACGCTGCCTCCAGGACGCGGGAGCCGTAGCCGGTGAGGCCGGCGCTGGTTATGATCGGGCAACGTTCCCGCCAGCGAAACATTACACGCGTCGCGCCCCCTTCGCCCGCCTGCACCGTCCATTGAATGTCAACTCGCCCCTCAGGCGAAGCAAACGCGCCATGCTTGACTGCGTTGGTGGTGAGTTCGTGAACGGCCATTGCGAATGCCTGGACCGCATCTTGCGGTAGCGCGATTGCGGGGCCGTCGAGATTGAAATTCCCACCTTCCCGTCCGCCATGCGCCTGCAGCTCCAGCCGCAGAATCTCGGACATATCAACACTTCCCCTCGGCGCGCGCACCAACAGATCCTGCGTGCGTGCCATGGCACCGAGCCTGCTCTCGAAGGCTCGGCCGAATTCCTCAAGCGAACCGCTGTCGCGCAGCGTTCGTCTTACCAGCGCATCGACTGTGGTGAGGACGTTCTTTATCCGGTGATGGAGCTCGCCAACCTGCGTTTCCCGCTCCTTCTCCATGCGGCGCTGCTCGGTGACGTCGCGGATCGCCAGCAGTATGAGGTCGAGGTGGTCGAGGCGTCGCCCGTTGAGGAGCATGACGCGGCGGCCGACGTGCTCAAAATCATGCTCCACTTCCACATCATCGAAGGCGTTGTTGTTGGGCAGGACGTTCTCAAGCAGCTCTCTCAGACGCGGGATGTCCCATTGCCGATTGCCGAGCTCGTAGATCAGCCGCCCCTTAGTGTCGTCAGGAGACACCTGGAAGGCGTCATAGAAGGGCCGGTTGGCGCGAACCACCTTCAGGTCCCAATCGAGCACCAGGAGCGCCTCCCGGGTACTGTCAATCAGCTTTTCCCCGAACTCGACGTAGCCTTCGAGTTCGAACCGGGCCTGTTCGGTCTCGGTGCGATCTGAGATGACCAAAAGGATCAGTTCAGGGCGGTCGCCCTCGGGCGGCAGCCGCCTCGCGTTCAGGATCATGATCCTTTTGCCGATCTCCGGGAACTTATGCTCTAGCCGGTAGTGCTCCACTACCGACTGCTGCGGCAGGATCTCTTCCAGGAGCCGACGGAGCTCGGGGATATTCCACTGGCCATTGCCGATTTCGTAGAGCAGGCGCCCGCGGGTCTCTTCGGTGTCGACCTTGAACAGCGTATAGAACGCCGAATTGGCTTCCTCGACCGTAAGGTCGTCTCTTAGGACCAGCAGCGGCTGATCCATTGTCTGCAGGATCGCTTCGGCAAGGCCAGTTGAACCGAGATTGTACAACCGGGGTGGCCTGCTTTCCCCTGAGGATTTTTGGTTGCCCATTCGTTACAATGAACAGCAGATTGAGCTAGAGTCCAGTTGGTAGCTCCTTGTGAGCCCCACTTGATCGGAAACAGAAGGAATGGCCTCTTTCTAACGTCAACCGGTCTGCGGCGCGCGCAGCCAGAAAGTCGGCTCGCCGCCCAACCGCGACGAAGAACGCTCCGCGGCTGTACGGCAGAACGAATCCTTCGGCCGGCTCGGTCGCGCCATGCGCGGACGTCTGCAGTGGACTCACTGAAGATCGCGATCCGGCCTCTTCTCGGATGTTTGTCCAGCAAGATCAGGCGAATTGATGATCCATTTCCTGACAGCGATCCCATGAGAATGTCGTGATCAAAAGCTACCAGGAACGGGATCAACATTGGTTGGATCGGGTGGGCCGCGATGTTGGACGTGCACTGCGGATTTCGGGCGGAATACACGTTTTGCTGCGCCCAAGTGATTCCTTGATCCGTTTCCAACGAGGTTCCCCTGCCGCTGGTTTCCGACCGATCAGGCTGGCCGCGGTTTGTAAAAGCGGCACCAGCCATCAGGGCTGATTTCGCCCGCAACGATCTCGCATGCATTCGGCTCCAGGAAATGGGCCCACCCTGCGCAGCGGCGACCTTTGTCTGGAACATCCTGATAGAGTGCCAGAGGCTTTGGCGTTATTCCGGCGCCACGCGCCGCAGGCTGGCCCGTCATGCAGGAAGCAAGCCCGCCTCCACCGGCATGGCGACGCCGGTCATCGATACCTTCAGAAACTTCCGACGAGACAGCGTCTGGCTTGGCACGCTGTGTGCCGACCAGCGATTTGCCTCACTACGATCACCGTTCATAACCTTTCCTCCCAATCGACATCCGAGGAACGCCGACGCCGTCAAGTGCTGGGTCAAATCGACTTGAGGTACTCGATCAGGTCACTCTTTTCCTGATCGGTCAGATCAAGGCCCAGATGGTCGTCATAATGCTTGATGACGTCATTGAGGGTGGCGAACCGCCCGTCGTGGTAGAAACCGCCCTTGTGGATTTTTTCCGTGTTCCAAAGTGCACGCAACGATGCCGTCCTGTAACGCTCGTCCGGGGATCGCATCGCCTGGAAATCGTCGATCCCGATCTCATCGGCCGTATGCAGGTTCCATCCCGGCTCGGTGAATAGTGGCGGCACGTGGCAAGTGCCGCATTTGGCCTTGTCGTTGAAAAGTGCCTCGCCTTTCTCCGCCGCCGCACTGTCGAAGGCGCCCTCGGGCGGCTTCGGGGTCGGCAGCGAAAGCTGATAGAAGTGAAGCGCCGGCAGCTTCGCCGTGATCCGGTCTTCCTCGTCCTGCTTGTGGCCCTGTTTCGTTCTCGCTGCGACCGGATACTTCTCTGTATCGTCCAGGCGCGGATCGTAGAAAACGCCTTTGCCGTGCATTTCGAGATTGCCGACATAGGCGTTCCAGTAGCTCACCGTGCCCCAGGCTCCGGTCCATGTATGGTTGTTCACGCCGGCCAATCCGAAGGCGGGTGGATTGAGCGTGGCGGCCGTCTTGCCGTCCGGCCGGAATGCCTTGCCGTCGAGGTTCAGTTCAGCATCGAATTTGCCAGGGCCCCATGCTTCCACCGCCTTCTTCACCTCCGCTTCGGATATCTGCAGCATTTCGGTGAACGCCGTGAGGTCAGGCGCCAATGCAACGACAGCGCCTATATTGAGGTCGCGGTTCGGCCAGCCGTCCAGCCTATGCCCGATGCCTGGCGCATATGCGTCGTCAACGGTCGAATGGCACACGGCACATTGTATGCCGACCGAAGTCAGCGTCTTTCCGTCCTCGGCGAAGAACCCGGTGACCCCGACAACGGCATTGGCTTTGAGCAGGAGAAGCGTGCTTGCAGGATCGGTAAGGTCGACCTCACCTTTGTCGAGAGCTGCAGCCACATCCTTCGGAATTGCATTGACATCGACCTTGAGGCCAAGTTCGAGAGCCATTTCCGGACTGAGGCCAGGTCCGACCCCGCCCAGTTTCTCCCCGGCGATCGCCTCATGGAGCTTGAGCTTGCCGCCCCAAAACTCCTCGCTACCAAAGGTATCGAAACGGAAAGTCTCGCGACCTTCCTTAAGATATCGCTTGGCCTGCTCGGCCGTGGCGGCGTCAAAATCCTTTCCACTGACCGATCCTTTTGCGCCCGTCTGGGCAGCGGCCGGAATCAAAGCCGCGGAGACCAGAATGACCAAGGAGACACCAATACGATTGAACCGTGCTGACACTGCCTTGTCCTCCCGAACATTGTTTTCCAGTTGGTCTACCCGTTCGGCGACGTCCCGATTGCGTGGCTACCGAATCTGGCTGACAATATTGGATGACCGAACCGTCAAAACGTTCCCGCGTCCGGCGCGAAGACCGATCGATCGATAGAGCATGGACCTTCTGCCGGCATGGGAGAGAGAGGCGCAGAAAGACCTTCCGTCACGCAGTCAGGCTGGAAAACGAAGGCGATCTATAACGGTGTCGATTAGTCGCTCGCAGCGTCGGCCCTTGAAGGGGAAGGCATTGAGCAGCACGGGGCCAATCTGCTCGTCTAGCTCTTGGCGAAGGAGACGGCGAGCGCGATGGAGCCGCGTCCGCACTGTCTCGGGACGCACGCCGAGCAGTTCCGCTGTCTCGTCATTAGAGAGTCCTTCGATTGCTCGGGCAATAAGAACAACGCGGTAGGCGGGGGGCAGCCTATCGGTTGCCTGTTCGACCAAGCTCAGGATTTGTCGTTGCGCCACCGTTCGCTCTGCGTCCCCGGAATGCTTGTCGAGAGCAAACTGTATGACTTCGGCATTGGCCCGTGCCGCGGATTTTGCAAAAGCTGCCGCGCGCCGACTCCTTCGCAAGCGTCCTAGTGCCTCGTTGACGACGATCCTGCAGAGCCATGTCGACAATGCCGATTCTCCTCGAAACTCGGCAAAGTGGGCGAAGGCGTTGACATAGGCTTCCTGAACGATGTCCTCGGCTTCGCTGTCGTCGTCGGCCAATCCACGCGCGATACGGTAGAGGCGCTGGTTGTGCATCTGCATGATGGTTCGTAATGCGTCCGCGTCGCGCGCCAACGCGCGGCGGACCAGTTCCACATCCTTGGAATTGCGCCCGTCATCGCCCCTGTCGATGCGTGGGTCGGACATGACAACTTATCTAATCACCAATTCGGTGCGGTCACAGCAAAAAAGGTCCTAGTCGACTCTTTCATCAGTGGAAGGCAACAGGCAATCAAACACAGCGGCGAGAAGCAAGCCGACGGCGCCTATCATGCCGACGATGCTATGACGCTTCATTACCCGCCCTCCAAGCACAGCGTCCATCAAATGCCGGGTTTCCGGCTAAGAGCAGTCATACGCGCTTCTAGGAAATGAAGGTCGCCTTCGGGTCACGAGCGCTGGTTGGGCCCAATGTCCGGTTTCTGGAAGGAAAATGGGTCCCGGAAGGTCAGGATTGGGTCCATGAGTGTGAGTTCAACCGAGGGCGAGCGAACTTCCGCTTAGGGTAAAGCCACCAGGACAGCTTCAGGCGGAGCCATCACCTTCAGCACCGCTTCGTGTCGTACTGCTGGCTGGAGACGCCCCTCGTTGACGGGCACGGCCGGCCTTCGCCTTACGGCCGCGCCAGCCGCGATCCGAACGGACGAAGGCTTCCAGCATGTGCGGAATCAGGGCTGCGGCGTCCACGGGTTCGTAGAGCCGGCTGTGTTCGGCTGCATACTGGTCGAGTTCCTCCTTGAGCGGTTCCGACAGGGAGATGGTCATGCGGACGACGCCAACCTTCGGCAGCCGACCGAGCCTCAGATCCGGCATGGTTCACCTCCTGCTTGTGAGACAAAGACATGTTGACTGTTCAGATAATCGACATAGGCAACGAGGTCGCGATGAACGGCGGCAGGCAGTTCGACGGTGATCTTGACCGGACGGTCATCGGGAATGGCAGAAAGTTTCAGCTTGGTCATGATGGATCCTTTGGCGTGCCGTAAGGCACAAGAAGAAGGTCGCGATTGACAATCACGCGAACCGGGAAACCGGGCCGCACGGTGAGCGTCGGCTGGACATTGAGCTGATTGCGCACGAGCTGCTGGCCAATATCGGAGGCCGAATCCTGCGCGCTTTCGCGGATGGCCTTGGCGATTTCCCTTTCGTCGTCGCTGGACCCAAGCGATGTCCCAATGCCCAGCAATGTCGAGAGTGCTGCGGCCCGGAACATCTGGCCCCAATGACGGTCGACCTCGTCCTCCAGCCCGGAAAATCCTTCAGCGTCTGCGCCCTGCTGGCGCTCCAGCACGATCGAGGTGCCGTCAGGCATGATCAGCCGGTTCCAGACCAGCAGCACGCGCGACTGGCCGAAGGCGACGTGGCTGTCGTACTGGCCGATCAGCCTCGCACCCTGCGGGATCAGGAGATGGGATCCTGTCGGGCTGTCGTAGACATTTTCCGTGACCTGAGCGGTGATCTCGCCGGGCAGATCGGAGCGGATGCCGGTGATAAGGGCAGCTGGAATGACGCTGCCGGCTTGCACCACATGGGGCGAGGCCTTCTCGGCGAGCCGATTGGGGCTGACTGTACGACGGTCTGGCTCGGCATTGACGAAGGCCAGCTTGCGATCCTGCACGTTTTGCGCGGCGCCAGGATCGATTGGTGGCGGCCCCGGCGGCGGAGTCAGACCAGATTGGGTGTCCGGTTCTATGACTCTGGTGCCAGCATTCTGTCGTGCGGGACCAGGTCTCGTATTCGTATCGGTGAAGAGCTTCGCCACGCGTGCGGCCTCGATCTCGGCCAGTCGGCGCTGCTCCTCCGGATCTGCGCGCGGTCCACTGACGTTGGACGCCCCAATCGGTTGGCGGCGCTCCTTCGCGCGCAAGATCGGCCGGCCCAAATCGCCAGGCAGCGCGGGGCCGAGTTGCGGAACACCGGCATAGTCCTTCGGCAGCTTCTGTAGCCCGTCGGCCGTTGAGCGGTTTTCGGTGGTGAAGAGCTCGGGCGGCTGTTCGGTTCCGCGCTGTCTGGTGTCGAGCGCCCAAATCAACGTGCCGAGGATCACAGCGCTGGCAACTCCACCAACGCCTATCAGCACCTTGCGCGACAGTCGCGTGACCCTGGCCGGTTCGGGCCGAAGGCGCAGTTCCGCTCGAATGTCCTGGTTGGGTGCATTTGCAGGGTCGCTCATCGGAACAGCCTCGTGCTAGGCGAGGTTCGTTTGCCGTCCGTGCGCACGATGCGGACGCGCTTTTCGCTTGTTTTGTCGCCGAGCCTCAATTCAGCGGCGGCAAACAGCCGATCAACGACGTAGTAGTTCTGGCGAGCACGGTAGTTGACCAGCTCCGAGCCGCCCGATGGGCCGATGACGAAGAGCGGCGGCATTTCACCTTGCGCTATGCCCGACGGGAACTCGATATAGACCTTTGCACCGTCATCGAAGGCGCGAAGCGGCCGCCAGGGTGCGGCATCGCCCTCGATGCGGTAGCGGAAATTCAGTTTCTGGAGGTCGACGCCGGTCGCGACCGGCTTTGCGGCGGAAGCCTGCGCATTCTGGCGCCGCAGCGCAATCAGTTGGTCCTGCGGATACTGCCAGGAGACGGAGGCCATGTAGGTCTTTTCGGTCGAGCGGAGCTCGAGATGATAGGTGCGGCGGTCGCTATTTATGACCAGGTTGGTCTGGAGGTCTGGCCGTGTCGGCTTCACAAGAATATGGACCTGCTGGCGCTCCCCTGCCCCACTTTGCGTATCGCCGATGATCCAGCGCACTGTGTCACCGGCGGCGACTGGCCCGGAGCCGACAAGCTGCTCGCCGGGCTGCAAGGCGATGTCGGTGACCTGGCCGGGTGCGGCGTAGACCTGGTAGAGCGCGCCCTCACTCCAGGGATAGAGCTGGATGGCATTGACGAAACCGTCGCGAACCGGCTGCATGCGCGCGGCCTCATTGGCCTGGCTGATCCGCTGCTTCGGATCGGCTGGCTCCGGCTTCACCTTCGGGTTCGTGGCCTCGACCGGTTTCAACTGACCAGGCAGCGGAAGCAGTTTCGGCACTTCCACCACCTTGACCGGACCAGGCGGGTCGACCCTGCGCACGGCAGGCACCGCATCGTCGTAGGCGATTTCCGGCGGAATGTATTTCTTCGATGCACAGCCGGCGAGCGCCGTTGCCGACAGCAATGCCAGGGCAAGCCTACGTGCCTTGGGCGCATTGCGCGTGGCCGGTCTCGCCGATGTTCTTGTTGGTGCTGCACGCATCATGAAAACTCCTTCGACCAGCTGATGGCGTTGACATAGACGCCAAGCGGATTGACTTTGAGCCGGTCAGCGTCGCGGGGTTGCTGAATCACGATTGTGAGGATTGCGGTCCAGCGCTCGGTGCCGGCCAGGTTGCCGTTCTCGTAGCGGCGCTCGATCCAGGCGACGCGGAAAGAATCCGGCGAAGCACGGATGACGCTGGAAACCTCGATGGCGATCTGGAGTTTGCCCAATTTGGCAAACGGGTCGTTCAAGCGAGCGTAATCATTGAGGGAAATGGCGCCGCGGTCTGTGGTGTAATCGTAGGCGCGCAGCCAGTTTTGGCGGACGATGACCGGGTCGGCCGGAATGCTTCTGACCTCTTCGATGAAGCGGGCCAGATGCCAGGCGATCTGCGGATCGGTCGGCCGATAGTCGGCAATGGCCGGGGCGACAAGCTGCGCCTCGCCAAACTTGTCGACCTGAACCACCCAAGGAATCACCGAACCGCGCGTCGATTGCCAGACCAATGCGGATGCAAAACCGCCGGCCAGGACGAGCGAGCCGAAGGCCATCAGCCGCCAGTTTTTCGCCTGGACGCGAGCCGAGCCGATGCGCTCGTCCCAAATCTGGGCTGCACGCTGATATGGCGTCTCAGGGTGAGGCGTTTTTCCGTAACGAACAAAAGGGCGTCTAAAGGGGGTCATCGGCGGTCGTCCTGATCGAGGGAAACATTCATTGAGCCGCCGCCATCATCGCTCGAATGAACTGAATGCGCGGCGATGCTGGCGCCATGGCTCATGGCCTGGCCGCGCTTCATGCGTTTTGCCCATGCGGGCGGGGCGTCGGCACTGGTTTGGGTGGTCGACCAGTCACCGGAGGAAGCCGTTCGCGACGATCGCTCTCCACTCGTCGTAGCCCAAGCTGCCAAGCGGGCGGCCTCGTAGCTATCGGACAGGGCTGACGCGGCGCGCGACATTGCCTGCTTGACGGGTTGAACGGCAGCGCTGGCACCAGCCTTTGCGACACCCGCCATGCCGGCGGCGATTGAGCCTGCACCACCTCTTCCAGACGTGGCTGCGGCGAGTTCCCAGGCGGCCGAAGTGCTGCCGGCCAGATGCGCGCCACTACGTGCGGCGGCTGCCGACATGCGCCCGCCTGCACTGAGCCCGCCTGCTGCGCCGCCTATTGCGGCGCGGGCGCCCATAGCGCCGGCTACGCCAAGGCCACCAACGGCGAGGCTCGTGCCAACAGCGGCACCTGCGCCCAGTTGCGGAGCACCCGAAACCAGCCCCGTCGCGATGCCTGGACCGAAGATCGACAGGCCCATCAGCGACAATGCGCCGAGAACAAGCGACAGCGCATCGGTGATCGTCGGTTGTTCGGCACCAAAGCCTTGAGTGAACTCGCCGAACAGGCCCGAGCCGATGCCGACGATGACGGCGAGCACCAGGATTTTCACGCCGGAGGCAACGATGTTGCCGAGCACTTTTTCAGCGAGGAAGGCGGTCCGGTTGAACAGCGCAAAAGGGATCAGCACGAAGCCGGCAAGCGTCGTCAGCTTGAATTCGACCAGCGTGACGAAGATCTGTACGGCGAGAACAAAGAACGCAATCAGCACGATCGCCCAAGCAATCATCAGGACCACGATCTGAACAAAATTCTCGAAGAACGAGACGTAGCCCATCAACTGGCTGGCGGCTTCGAGGATTGGATTGCCGGCATCGACGCCGACCTGCGCGACGCGGCCCGGCTGCAGCAGTGCGGCGCCCGATAGTGCCGAACCTCCCGCCTTCAGACCGAGCCCGGAAAAGCTCTCGAAGACGATCCCGGCCAGACGATTGAAGTTGCCGATGATGAAGGCAAAGAAGCCGATATAGAGCGTCTTTTTCATCAGTCGGTGCAGGACGTCCTCATCCGCACCCCAAGCCCAGAACAGGCCGGCAATCGTGATGTCGATGACGATCAAAGTGGAGGTGAGGAATGCGACCTCGCCGCTGAGCAGCCCGAAGCCAGAATCGATATAGCGGGTAAAGGTCTCCAGGAAGCGATCGATCACGCCGGTGTCGTTCATGGCGCCACCGTTTCCGGATGCAGCCGGTCTTCCGCGCGAGGCGGAGTTGGCGGTTGGAGCGGCAGCATTCGGCTCTGGTCCTTTTCGATCCACGGAGCCGCGTTTGGCGCGATGGGGCGGAGGGATAGTTGCAGGAAGCGTCGGCGGCTTTCCGCCCAGGCTCTCCTGCAGGCTTCGTCGTCAACGGCCGCCATGCCGATGGCCCGGCATCGGGCAAGCTCGACCTTAGCCGGCTCGCCGCCCGGATATGCGGAGCGCGGGGAGGACGCGTCGTGCGAGCCGTCGCCGCGCAGCGCCATGGAGGCGGCGGTCATGGCGGTGCCAAGGGCAAGAACGGCTGCTATCCGGGCGGCGATCTTGAGATCCATGCGATTCTCGCCTCAGTCGTGGAACATTTTTACCGATGACTGGAGTGCGCCCCTCGGACCGGACAGGGTCAAGCCGCAGTTTTGACCATCTGCCGGGCGTGTTGGTCCTCGAACTGTTGCGGGCT
>NZ_JAMYQW010000029.1:0-88572 GCF_040321085.1 Mesorhizobium sp. M0522 | reverse complement strand
CTCGTATGCCGGCTACGACCCTGTTTTCCTGTCCATCGCCCGCTCGGCGATCGGCGGCCTGTGTGTTTTCGGCTGGTGCCGCTGGCGCAGCATTGCGCTGTTCACGCCCGACAAAACCCTCGTCGCTGGCATTCTGGCGGGTGCGCTTTTTGGTCTCGAGTTCCTGTTTCTCTACGTCGGACTCGAGCACACGACGGTTGTGCGCAATACCTTGCTGGTCAACACCATGCCGTTCTGGATGCTGGTCGGCGGTCATTTCCTGCTGGGCGAAAGCATCACGGCACGCAAGCTCGTTGGTCTTCTGCTCGCTTTCGCCGGACTGATCGCGGTGTTTTCCGATAAACTGAGCGCCAGTGGCGGCGCGACGCTGAGCGGCGATTTGCTCAGTCTCGGTGCCGGCATTCTGTGGGCCGTGACCAATATCGTCATCAAGCGGTCGAAGCTGGTGACGGCCAGCGCCGAAAAGCTGCTGCTCTATCAACTGGCCGGGGCCGCCGTCGTCGGCATTTTGGTGATGCCTTTTGCCGGGCCGCCCGTCCGCAACTTTACCGTCTTGCCAACCTTGGCTCTGCTGTTCCAGGCCGTCTACGTTGTCGCGTTCACCTATGTGCTGTGGTTCTGGCTGCTGCGGCGCTACCCTGCATCTGGACTGTCGAGCTTCACCTTCCTGTCGCCGGTGTTTGGTGTGCTGTGCGGCGCCGTGTTCTTGAACGAGCCGCTGACCGTTCGTATCTTCCTGGCACTCGGCCTCATTGCCGCCGGACTCATCATCGTCAACCGGCCGGCCCGAAAACAAAGTCCCGGATGAGCATGCGCGATATATTGAACGACCTCGAAGCTGGAAAGCAGCTCTCTGATCCGGACCCGGTGCGTCGCGCCCAGATCCAGATGAAGACGCCGCTGCCGAAGCGCTTCTACAAGACCGTCGCGGTAGCACCGGTCGAAGACGGTTTTGCCGTCCATCTCGATGGCAAGCCCGTCCGCACGCCGGCCAAGGCGCTGCTGGCGCTGCCGACCGAAAAGGCGGCTGCTCTCGTCGCCGAGGAATTCGCCGCACAGGCGGAGACCATCAACCTGGTGACGATGCCGGTGATGCGTCTGGTCAATACGGCAATCGATGGCGTCGCCAGTGATCCCCAGGCCGTGCTGGAGGACATCCTGCGCTTTGCCTCGTCCGATCTGCTCTGCTACCGCGCCGATACGCCCCAAGGACTCGTCGACCGGCAGAACGAGCATTGGGATCCGGTCATCGACTGGGTGCGCAGCGCGCTCGGCGCCCGGTTCCATCTTGCCGAAGGCGTGATCCATGTCGAACAGCCGCGCGAGAGTATCGCGCTGCTTGGCCAGCATCTTGCCCAACGTGCCGATCCGCTGCGCCTTGCCGCCATCCACGTCATGACGTCGCTGACCGGATCGGCGCTGCTGGCGCTGGCTGTCGATTTCGGCGAGCTCGACGGCGAGGCGGCCTGGGCTGCCGGTCATGTCGACGAGGACTGGCAGGCCGAGCAATGGGGCAATGATGCCGAGGCCGTCGCGCACCGCGCGGCCCGCAAGCGCGACATGATGGCGGCAGTCAGCCTGCTCGAAGCTCTCAAAGGCTGACCGCACCGTCGTTTCTATTTCGCACTGCACATTAGACCAAAGTCATAATCCCAAAGACGGTCTGCCTCTGGACGGCGCTTTCTGTCATTTTTTGCACCGGTGGCTGCACTGAGTCTGCGCTGCGAGGAAACGCGGACGATGACGCGCAGCATCGAGGACTGACGGAATCACACGGGAGGATACACTCATGGCAATGGCATCGACCGCCGGCAAAACAAGCCGCGGCATGACGCGCGAGGAGAAGAAGGTCATCTTCGCTTCCTCGCTCGGCACCGTTTTTGAATGGTACGATTTTTATCTCTACGGCTCGCTGGCAGTATTCATTGGTTCGACTTTTTTCAGTCCAACCATTCCGGAAGCGACGCGCAATATTTTCGCGCTGCTGGCGTTTGCCGCTGGCTTCCTCGTGCGCCCGTTCGGCGCATTGCTGTTCGGCCGCATCGGCGACCTTGTCGGCCGTAAATACACTTTCCTTGTCACCATGACGATCATGGGCCTGTCGACCTTCCTGGTCGGCTTGCTGCCTGGCTATGCGACTTTGGGCATCGCCGCTCCCGTGATCCTGATCATCTTGCGCATGTTGCAGGGCCTGGCGCTCGGCGGCGAGTATGGCGGTGCCGCCACCTATGTCGCCGAGCATGCACCCGACGATCGCCGCGGCTACTACACGTCGTGGATACAGACGACGGCAACGCTCGGCCTGTTCCTGTCGCTGATCGTCATCCTGATCGTCCAGGGGTCGATGACCAAGGAAACCTACGCCGCCTGGGGCTGGCGCATTCCGTTCATCGTTTCCTTCCTCCTCCTCGGCATTTCGATCTGGATCCGGCTGTCGCTTTCTGAATCGCCGACCTTCCAGCGCATGAAGGACGAAGGCAAAGGCTCCAAGGCGCCGCTGTCAGAAGCCTTCGGTCAGTGGAAGAACGCCAAGATCGCGCTGCTGGCGCTGCTCGGCCTCACAGCCGGTCAGGCCGTAGTTTGGTACAATGGCCAGTTCTACGCGCTGTTCTTCTTGCAGAACGTGCTCAAGGTCGATCCGCAATCGGTCAACATCATGATCGCGATTGCTCTGGCTGTTGGCTCGATCTTCTTCGTCGTGTTCGGCTGGCTCTCCGACAAGATCGGCCGCAAGCCGATTATCATGGCCGGCCTTGCACTGGCGATCGTCTGCACCTTCCCGTTGTTCAAGGCGCTGACCTGGGCAGCCAACCCGGCGCTCGCCACCGCGCAGCAGAACACCCGTGCGACGGTGACCGCGGCACCGGGAGACTGCAAGTTCCAGTTCAACCCGGTGGGCACGGCGAAGTTCACCACGTCCTGCGATATCGCCACCTCGTTTCTGACCAAGAACTCGGTGCCTTATGACGTAGTGGCCACGGCAGCGCCCGGCACTGCTGCGTCGGTCAAAATCGGCAACGAGACGGTTGAGTCGTATGACGCCACCGCAGCCGGCGATCAAGCCAAGGCCAAGGACGCTGTTTTCGCCAAGGCGGTAAACACGGCGCTTCAGGACGGCGGCTATCCGCTGAAACGGGCAGCGGCGAAGGTGCCGGATCAGAAGCTCGAAGCCTTCATCGCGGCCAATCCCGAACTGAAGCTCGATGCGGCCGCGATCCGCGCCGGCGAGAAGGCCATGGTTCCGGCCGACCAGGCGATCAAGGACAAGCTGCTGACTGCCGATGAGGCTGCGGGAGCTCCCGAGGTCACCGTCTACACCGTACCAGGCGGCGGTCCCTTTGCCATGTTCGCCGACCCGGCGGCGGTCAACTGGCCGATGACGATCGGCATCCTGCTCATCCTCGTGATCTTCGTCACGATGGTCTACGGGCCGATTGCCGCGATCCTGGTCGAGATGTTCCCGACCCGCATCCGCTACACCGGCATGTCGCTGCCCTACCATATCGGCAACGGCTGGTTCGGCGGGCTGCTGCCGGCGACGGTGTTCGCGCTCAGCGCCTACAAGGGCGATATCTACTACGGACTCTGGTACCCAGTGGTGATCGCGGCGATGTCGCTGATCATCGGCATGATCTTTGTCAGGGATACGCTCGGAACGGACCTGCACACCAAACAGTAGCCGGCCTGTCCGGTTCAAAGCAAAGCCCGGCGCGAGCGATCGCGCCGGGCTTTTTCAATTTATCGAGTGCAGGGCTTAGCTCTTCCGATCCTGTTTCGCTTCCTCGATCGCTGCCTCATGATACCAGGCACTTCCGAAATCCGTTCGGTTGCGTAAAGAAGCAAGTTCTGCCGCGAACTTAGCCTTTCCGCTTAAATTTGAGGCAGAAGCGCGCGCTGCCACCGGGAACATCAGGATTTTGGCCGACTGACGAGTGGAAGTGATTTCCATTGTCGGTTTCCTTTCTTCGACAGAACCTTGCCGATTCAACCTTTCCCCAACATAGGTTCAGCAACCGAAATAGGCAACATGATTACGAAAAGATCAGTACTTGCACATTATTTGTGCACAATGTGCTTGTGGATGATCCGAACGCAGCATGACGGCGGACCAGCGATTTTGGGCGGATACAACCTCACTTTTGCCGCATCCATCGCCGGCGAGAATGGCACACGAATTGCATTTTAGTAATCCGGCAGGTCGGCTGCTGGATAGGCCGGCTCGCCCCGGCGCCATCCAGGGTTCGGTGATCAAGCAACGAGAGGCTAGAATGACGAAATACAAGCTCGAGTACATTTGGCTCGATGGATACACCCCGGTTCCCAATCTTCGCGGAAAGACGCAGGTCAAGGACTATGCCGAGTTTCCGACGCTCGACCAGCTTCCGCTGTGGGGCTTCGACGGTTCTTCGACCATGCAGGCCGAGGGCCACAGCTCCGATTGCGTTCTGAAGCCGGTCGCCGTCTACCCGGATCCGGCCCGCACCAATGGCGCGCTCGTTATGTGCGAGGTCATGATGCCCGATGGCGTGACGCCGCATGCCTCCAATAAGCGCGCCACCATCCTCGACGACGAGGGCGCCTGGTTCGGCTTCGAGCAGGAGTATTTCTTCTACAAGGACGGCCGCCCGCTCGGCTTCCCCGAGAGCGGCTATCCGGCGCCGCAAGGCCCGTACTATACCGGCGTCGGCTACAGCAATGTCGGCTCAGTCGCCAGGGAGATCGTCGAGGAGCATCTCGACCTTTGCCTTGCCGCCGGCATCAACCATGAAGGCATCAACGCCGAAGTGGCCAAGGGCCAGTGGGAATTCCAGATCTTCGGCAAGGGCTCCAAGAAGGCCGCCGACCAGATGTGGATGGCACGCTATTTGATGCAGCGCCTGACCGAGAAATACGGCATCGACATCGAATATCACTGCAAGCCGCTCGGCGACACCGACTGGAACGGCTCCGGCATGCATGCCAACTTCTCGACAGCCTATATGCGCGAAGTCGGCGGCAAGGCGTATTTCGAAGCGCTGATGGCGGCCTTCGACAAAAACCTGATGGATCACATCGCCGTCTATGGGCCGGACAACGACAAGCGTTTGACCGGCAAGCACGAGACGGCGCCGTGGAACAGGTTCAGCTACGGCATCGCCGACCGCGGCGCCTCGATCCGCGTGCCGCATTCTTTTATCAATAACGGCTACAAGGGCTATCTCGAGGATCGCCGGCCGAACTCGCAGGGCGACCCCTACCAGATCGCCTCGCAGATATTGAAGACGATCGCCTCCGTCCCTACCAGCGCCGAAGTTTCGGCCGCGGCTTGAGCATTCGTCCCGGCGTAGACCTCAGGTCTGCGCCGTGACTTTCTCTCCGATCGCATCGCAATAAAAAACCCCGGCGTCTCCTCCGGGGTTTTTTTGTTGGCTGCAACGATCTGGATCAGACCGAATAGTACATATCGTATTCGACCGGATGCGGCGTCATTTCGAAGCGCATCACCTCGGCCATCTTAAGCTCGATGTAGCTGTCGATCTGGTCGTCGTCGAAGACGCCGCCGGCCTTAAGGAAGCCGCGGTCCTTGTCGAGGCTCTGCAAAGCCTCGCGCAGCGAGCCGCAGACGGTCGGGATTTTCTTCAATTCCTTCGGCGGCAGGTCGTAGAGATCCTTGTCCATCGGCTGTCCCGGGTGGATCTTGTTCTTGATGCCGTCGAGGCCGGCCATCAGCATGGCGGCGAAGGCGAGATAGGGGTTCGCGCCCGGATCGGGGAAGCGGACCTCGACGCGCTTGGCCTTCGGCGACGAGCCGAACGGAATGCGGCACGAGGCCGAGCGGTTGCGTGCCGAATAGGCGAGCAGCACCGGCGCTTCATAGCCCGGCACCAGGCGCTTGTAGGAATTGGTCAGCGGGTTGGTAAAGGCGTTGATCGCCTTGGCATGCTTGATGATACCACCGATGTAGAACAGGCAGCTCTCGGACAGGCCGGCATATTCGTTGCCGGCGAAGGTCGGCTTGCCTTCCTTCCAGATCGACTGGTGGACATGCATGCCCGAGCCATTGTCGCCGAACACCGGCTTCGGCATGAAGGTGGCCGTCTTGCCGTAGGCGTTAGCGACCTGGTGCACGACATATTTGTAGATCAGCATCTTGTCGGCGTTGCGGACCAGCGTGTCGAACTTGATGCCGAGCTCGTGCTGGGCGGCGGCCACTTCGTGATGGTGCTTTTCAACGCGCACGCCCATTTCTGCGAGCACGGTGAGCATTTCCGAGCGCATGTCCTGTGCCGAATCGATCGGCGGCACCGGGAAATAGCCGCCCTTGATGCGCGGCCGGTGACCGAGATTGCCGGTCTCGTAGTCGGTGTCGTCATTGGACGGCAGTTCGGTGGAATCCAGCCTGAAGCCGGTGTTGTAGGGATCGGCCTTGTACTTGACGTCGTCGAACACAAAGAACTCGGCCTCCGGGCCGACGAAGATCTGGTCGCCGATGCCTTCGGCCTTCATGTAGGCCTCGGCCTTCTTGGCGGTACCGCGCGGGTCGCGGTTGTAGGATTCCCCGGAGATCGGATCGAGGATGTCGCACAGGATGACCATGGTCGACTGCGCGAAGAACGGGTCCATATGCACAGTATCGGAATCCGGCATCAGCACCATGTCGGACTCGTTGATCGCCTTCCAGCCAGCGATCGAGGAACCATCGAACATGACGCCATCGGCAAACATGTCTTCCTCGACCTCGACGACATCCATCGTAACGTGCTGCAGTTTGCCCTTCGGATCGGTGAAGCGCAGATCGACGAACTTAACGTCGTTGTCCTTGATCTGCTTCATGATGTCTTTGGCTGTCGTCATGTCCCTGCTTCCCTATGTGATGACGTTTTGAACATGGCCTTTTAACGGGAAAATTCAGACGGCGTCCATGCCGGTTTCGCCGGTGCGAATGCGCACCACTTCCTCGATGTTGGAGACGAAGATCTTGCCGTCGCCGATGCGGCCGGTCTGGGCCGCCTTGCGGATGGCTTCGATCGCGGCTTCGACCGCATCGTCGCCGAGCACGACTTCGATTTTTACCTTCGGCAGGAAGTCGACGACATATTCGGCGCCGCGATAAAGCTCGGTATGGCCCTTCTGGCGGCCAAACCCTTTGGCCTCGGTAACGGTGATACCTTGCAGGCCGGCCTCCTGAAGCGCTTCCTTCACTTCGTCTAGCTTGAACGGCTTGATGATCGCTTCGATCTTTTTCATGTAAAAAGTGGCCTCCACTGCCAAAAAAGACGGGTTGTGAGCCCCGCTTGCGCCTCAATCAAGCACGAACTGTGCCAATTGATGGGGGGCCGAGCGGCCTCACATGATTTGGATACCATGCCACGCGGGAATGTACATTCGCGTCATTCGCAGCGTTGGATGCGCCATGAATGCCGCGAGCCTACACACCGCCGGTCCTGCCGTCCGCACAAAAATTGGGCAGATCGGGTATTTCATGGGCAGCTGCGCGCCGTCGTCCCGAACGATGTACGCCGCCAAATTGCTTGGCGACCTTCGTTGTTTGCGTCGGATCAAAAACTGGACAATGCTTGGGGAAATGATGTGCATGTCGCCTGATATTCCATGAGCAATGAACTTCTGTCTCCGTCCGAAATGGCCGAGGCCGACCGGCTGGCGATTGCCGCTGGTCCATTCGACGGCATCGGCCTGATGCGCAATGCCGGTGCTGCGGTTGCTGCCGTGGTACTCAAGCGCTACCCGAACGCAACGCGCGTCCACGTGCTTTGCGGCCCCGGCAACAATGGCGGCGACGGCTATGTCGTGGCGCGGTTGTTGGCAGAGGCCGGGATGAAGGTCGCCGTTTGGGCCGAAGGCAAGCAGAAAGCGGGGAGCGATGCTGCGCGGGCTTCTGAGGCCTGCAATCTGCCGGTGGACCATATTGCCCATTGTCACCCGACCCAAGGTGAAGTCGTCGTGGATGCGCTCTACGGTGCAGGTCTGTCGAAGGATATTTCCCTACATGCGTCAGCCGTCTCGGGCCTCAGCGCAGCGGAGAAAGTGCCAGTCGTCTCAATCGACCTGCCATCCGGCGTGTCGGGCGAGAGCGGATTGACCAATGCCTATTTCGACGCTGCGGTGACTGTGACCTTCGTGCGGAAAAAGCCAGGCCATCTACTGATGCCAGGACGCAGTATGTGCGGCGAAATCATTGTCGCTGATATCGGGATTCCGGATGGGATCGTCGACCAACTCAAGATCAAGACGTTCGAGAACACGCCGGACCTCTGGCTACGATGGGAGTTTCCGAGAACGTCTGCCGATACGCACAAATACAAACGCGGCCAAGTCGGCGTTTTTTCGGGCGGGCCGAATGCGACTGGTGCGGCAAGATTGTCAGCGATGGCCGCGGCCAGAAGCGGAGCAGGGGCAGTGACCGTGCTTTCGCCTAGCGATGCCATGCAGGTGAACGCCGCGCATCTGACCTCGATCATGCTGCGTGCGGTAGATACGGTGGCGGACGCAGGCGAGTTCATCAACGAAAGGCAGCATACTGCGTTCGTTCTCGGCCCCGGATTCGGAGTCGGCGAAAAAGCCCGCGACTTCGCCTTGCGGTTGCTCGAGCAGGACGAGGTCTATGATTTCAAACGCATGGGCCTGTTTGGAGGCATTGTGCTTGATGCCGATGGCCTGACTTCGTTTCGCGACGCTCCAGATGTTCTCTTTGAAGCAGCACATCGAACCTTCGCACCAAGTCTGGTGCTGACGCCGCATGAAGGCGAATTCGCCAGGCTTTTTCCCGACATTGCCAAATCGAAGAAGCAGTCAAAGCTCGCCAAGGCCCGCGCCGCCGCAGCGCGTGCCAATGCAGTCATTGTCTACAAGGGCGCCGACTCGGTGATCGCGGCGCCGGACGGCCGGGCGGCGATCAACGCCAACGGCGCGCCCTGGCTGGCAACAGCCGGGTCAGGCGATGTTCTGGCGGGCATCGTTGCCGCGCTGCTGGCGCAGGGGATGCGGGCTTTCCAGGCCGCCTGCGCCGCGGTCTGGATCCATGCCGAGGCCGGCAGGCGCCTCGGTCCAGGGTTGATCGCTGAGGATTTGCCGCTGGCTCTGGTGCCGGTGTTGCGCGAATTGGTCGAGAGCCAACCGGACCTTCTATGAGACGCCTTGCTCTCCTTCTCACCACGCTTGTCATGGCCGCTTTGACGACACTGTCGGCGAATGCCGCTGAGCAGCCGGTGACCATCGTCGATGATCCAGCGGTGCTTGCTGCTCTCGATGCCAAGGGCTTTGGCCTCGCCGGCATTTTCGGCGTCGATGGCAAGGGCGATTTGAAGACGCTTTACGACAAGGCGCCGGCCTATCACGCGATCATCGAAACGATTGCAAGCGACGTCGCAGCATTGCGGGCCGAGATGAAGGCCGGCGGTCGGCCGCTCTACGAGGTGACCGACGGCAATGTTGGCCGTGTCATGGACATGCGCTGGCTGAGGACCGATGCCGCGCGCTTTCGCCTCGTCGGCATCGTCAACCGGCTCGACCGGCGCGACTTCGCCGCGCTGCAAGGCGATACGAGTTGCGGCGAAGTGCGCTTCGTCTATCGCTTATCCTATAGTTTCAAGAAAAACGGCAAGGTTCTGGCCTCGCGCCTGCCGTTCAATTTCAGTGCCGTCTACAATGCCGCGCCGGATGCCGACGGCGGCTGTGTCGGCGTCGCCGGACGCTGGGCACCACAGCTCGACGAGAACGTCGATGCCGGCTGGCTGATCGGTGGGCCGCTGGACAGGGCGGCGCTCACCCTCAAGCAGCTTGAGCTCAATGCGCAAGTGGTGCGCTTCCCCTCCGGCCAAGAGACCGAATTCGGCGGGCAGGCTGCCTATCTCATGCGTATCTTCGGCATCGATGGCGCGGCTGCCAGCGAAAAGCCGTTGGAAAACACGCCCGATGCGGCACGCCTTGCCGAAGACGTCGCGCTGAAAGCAAGACTTGCGGACTATGTCCGCACCAGTGTCGCGGCGGTCGATCTCGGCGTCTACCAAATCCCCGATGAATTCTTGGCAAGGAAGGTCATTTCATGGTCGACCTTCGGCAGTGCGAGGCAGGCCAACCACCTGTTCACGCCACTGTTCCAGTCCGCAGATTTCGCTGGTGTCGATTTCTCTGCGCTGAAGCTGGTGCGCACGCCGGAGGCACTGGTCGAGCGGCTGGACAACGGCGCCTGCCAGGGCTGCCATCAGGCGGGCTCGACCGCCGGCTTCCATTTCATCGGCCTGGACGACAAGACGACCTCGCCGCTCAACCGCATCGAGGTCGGCATCTCCCCGCATCTCCACGCCGACATCCCGCGCCGCGTCGCCTGGCTGCGCGCGACTGCCGACGGCAAGGAACCGAACCGCTTTCGCCCGTTATCGTTCGCGCCGCCGGCGACATGGAACGATGCCGGCGAAATCGCCTATTCGCCGGCCGAGATGGCGATGCCTTGCCTGATGCCACAGGATGCGGCCCGCTTCGGCGCGACATGGCAATGCGGTGCCGGCACCGTCTGCACGCCGTTGACCACCGCGTCCGGCGTGCGCACCAAGCTGGCGCAATGCCTGTTGCCCAAGGACAGCGAAGACATGTTTTCCGGCCACCCTTGTTTAACGGGATCCATCGCCAGCAACCCGGCACAGCCTTTCAATGACCGGTATACCATCACCGGTCAGTTCGCGGCGTTCGCGCCAGGCATTTCGCGCGTCGCCTACACCTGCCGACCGCCGAAGATCGGTGTGCCGGCGGGTATCGCCTATCGCGGCTGCGACGACCGGGATCGCAGCTTTGCCGCCTTCAAGACGGGCAAGCCGATGCCGAACGAGATTTGCGGGCTGGTTGGCGGCAAGAAATTCGACACCTGCGTGGCGACCAATAATTTCGACCAGTGCCTGGGCGGCGCCGTCAATCGCGGCAATCGTCCTGCCTGCTCGGCCGACCATTTCTGCCGCGAGGATTACATGTGCCAGTCGCTGCCGCCCGACATTCCCGGTATCGGCAAGGTGAAAGGCATCGGCTTCTGCTCGCCGACTTATTTTATCTTCCAGATGCGCATCGACAATCACGCCACGCCATGGTCGGGCGCTGTCCGCGCGACGAGGGGGGCCGGGTTCGGAGCGGCGGAAGCGGAATAGCCTGCGCCGACTGGGCATTAGCCGCTATAGTTTCAGGTGGATAGCTATCGATCGAGATAGTCGGCGATCTTCGATGTCCATTCGCCGTCGAAATGGCGGACATGTTCGGCGACGATCTCATCGCTCAGCAGGCTCGACAAGGCGGAAACCAGAACTGGTTCTATCTCTGGAGCCGAGCTAAATCCAAGAGCAGTCAAACGTTCGGACCAGGGCGGATGATCCGCGCTTTCGTTATCTGGCGCGTCCCAGGCCTTTTGCGCATATTCTTGCAGGATGGGAAGCCTCGACAGGTGACTGGCGGCCGCCAGAACTCTTTCAAGTGGTGGACGAGGCGGTACCATGGTGCCAAGCAGTTCACGTTTAAGCGGAATATACACTTGGTCATCGAAGAACGCACTGGCAGCACCGATCAGCAGCATGGCGCGCGCCGTTTCATATGCATCGCCGGACATCGCTGCATGACGATCTGCGTAAATTTCCGCCCGCCGCGAACAGCGAGCGGATAGCAATCGAGGAACCAGAACCACAGGAGTATTGGGCAAAACAGCGGCATGGCGAAGAGCAGGATGGCAAACCTGCCGAAACGCGCTCCTACATAGAGGACCAGGCGCGACATCAACCCCTCACAGCGGAATGTTGTCGTGCTTCTTCCAGGGGTTTTGCATATCCTTGTTGCGCAGCATCCTGAGCGCGCGGGCGATGCGGCGGCGGGTCGAATGCGGCATGATCACCTCGTCGACATAGCCACGCTCGGCGGCAACGAAGGGGGACAGGAAGCGATCCTCGTAAGCTTTTGTATGTGCCGCGATCTTTTCCGCGTCGCCGATGTCCTTGCGGTAGATGATCTCGACCGCGCCCCTGGCGCCCATCACCGCGATCTGCGCCGTCGGCCAGGCATAGTTCATGTCGCCGCGCAGATGCTTCGAGGCCATCACATCATAGGCGCCGCCATAGGCCTTTCTGGTGATGACGGTGATCTTTGGCACGGTCGCTTCGGCATAGGCGAACAGAAGCTTGGCGCCGTGCTTGATCAACCCACCATATCCCTGCGCGGGGCCGGCCCGTAACCCGGGCACGTCGACGAAGGTGACGATCGGGATCGAGAAGCAGTCGCAGAATCGCACGAAACGAGCCGCCTTGCGGCTGGCATCCGAATCGAGCACGCCGGCCAGCACCATCGGCTGGTTGGCGACGAAGCCGACGGTGCGGCCCTCGATACGGCCGAAGCCGGTGACGATGTTTTTCGCAAAATTCTGCTGGATCTCGAAGAAGTCACCCTCGTCGGCAACTTTAAGGATCAACTCTTTGATGTCGTAGGGTTTGTTGGCATTGTCGGGGATCAGCCTGTCGAGCGACAGATCGTGTTCGGTGACCGACTGGTAGCATTCGATCTCGGGAATTTCCGCCGTGTTGGAAGCCGGCAGCAGATCGACCAGCCGGCGCATCTGCAGCAGCGCCTCGACGTCATTGTCGTAGGCTCCGTCGGCGATCGAGGACTTCGTCGTGTGGATAGAAGCGCCGCCGAGGCTTTCGGCGGTGACCGTCTCGTTGGTGACGGTCTTCACCACATCCGGCCCGGTGACGAACATGTAGGAGGTTTCGCGAACCATGAAGATGAAGTCAGTCATCGCCGGCGAATAGACATCGCCGCCGGCGCAGGGGCCCATGATCAGTGAAATCTGCGGGATGACGCCAGAGGCCAGTACATTGCGCTGGAAGATCTCGGCATAGCCGCCGAGGGCTGCCACGCCTTCCTGGATGCGGGCGCCGCCGGCGTCGTAGAGGCCGATGATCGGCGCGCGGTTGCGCAGCGCCATCTCCTGCACCTTGACCACCTTTTCGGCATGCGCCTCGGACAGCGAGCCGCCGAACACGGTGAAATCCTTGACGAAAAGATAGACCGGGCGACCGTTGACGGTGCCCCAGCCGGTAACGACGCCGTCGCCGGCGATCTTGGTTTTCTCCATGCCGAAATCGGTCGAGCGGTGCTCGACATACATGTCGAACTCCTCGAACGAGCCCTCGTCGAGAAAGACGTCTATGCGTTCGCGGGCGGTCAGCTTGCCCTTCTTGTGCTGGGCGTCGATGCGGGCCTGGCCGCCGCCCATGCGGGCGATCTCGCGGCGGCGCTCGAGTTCCTTCAGCACGTCCTTCATGACCGGTCCCCGAAACAGAAAGCTGGATTGTGGTAATCATGCCTGGGGGAGAGCGCAAGCGCCGCTTCCTCATGGCTTTTGTTGCGCTGCAACATCGGACCCCTTGCATTCCGAAGCGAACTGGGCCATATGCGGCCGTATAGGCGCTTGGGCCGGGATAATCCGGCCTTCTCGACGAATGAGACTGGTTGCGTCTGTTTTCCCTCTTCCCGACAGATCGGCAAGGTGGCGAAAAAGCCCCGTGGCATGAAGCCTGCGGGCACGACAGCGCAGCCGTGTGGACGATGACGTCCGCCCGCCTTGTCGTTTCATGACAATTTTCGACGGCAGGTTGCGCCCTGCCGCCATCGATGTTTGCGGCCAGAAGCCGCATGAAAGAAGAATATTTTGACCAATGAGAACATTTTGATCGGTAAGGACACTGGGGAACTGAACGGTTTCGCCGCACTTGGAATTACCGGCGCACTGCTCAAGGCCACCAATGCCGCCGGCTTTACCGATCCGAAGCCGATCCAGGCCCAGGCGATCCCGCCGCAGCTCGAAGGCCGCGACATTTTCGGCATCGCCCAGACCGGCTCGGGCAAGACGGCGGCGTTCGCGCTGCCGATCCTGTCGAAGATCATCGCACTTGGCACCAAGCGCCGGCCGAAGACGGCCCGCGCGCTGATCCTGGCGCCGACACGTGAACTCGCGGTGCAGATCGAGGAGATGATCAAGCTGCTCGCCAAGGGCGCGCATGTATCGACCGCGCTCGTGCTGGGCGGCGTCTCGCGCTTCAGCCAGGTGAAGAAGGTTGCGCCCGGCGTCGACATCCTGATCGCAACGCCCGGTCGGCTGACCGACCTTGTGCGTGAAGGCGACCTGATGCTTGCCGACACCAAATGGTTGGTGCTCGACGAAGGCGACCGCATGCTCGACATGGGCTTCATCAACGACGTGAAGCGCATCGCCAAGGCGACGGCGCCGGACCGTCAGACGGTGCTGTTCTCGGCGACTATGCCGGCCGAGATCGCCGAACTGGCGAAAGGCCTGCTGAAGAACCCGATCCGCGTCGAAGTCGCTCCTCACAGCACCGCGGCAGCCGAGATCGTGCAGGGTGTCGTCTTTGCCCGCACCAAGCAGAAGCGCCAGGTGCTGGCCAACATGCTTGCCGATGAGGCGATGAAGTCCGTCATCATCTTCTCGCGCACCAAGCATGGCGCCGACAGGGTGACCAAGGATCTCGAGCGCGACGGCTTCAAGGCCGCCGTCATCCACGGCAACAAGTCGCAGAATGCCCGTCAGAAGGCACTCAACGATTTCCGTGAGGGTTCGGTGCGCATTCTCGTGGCGACCGACATTGCGGCACGCGGCATCGACGTGCCCGGCATCAGCCATGTGGTGAATTTCGACCTGCCGGACGAGGCGGAGAGCTATGTCCACCGCATCGGCCGCACCGGCCGCAACGGCATGGACGGCATCGCCATCACACTCTGCGACCCGTCTGAAAACAGCAAGCTGCGTCAGGTCGAGCGCATCATCCGCACCAAGCTGCCGATCGTTGCCGACCATCTCGGCAGCCCCGATCCGCAGCGCAATCCCGCCGAGAAGAACGAGCGCAGCTTCGAACCGGCCAATGATCGCAACGACCGCAATGGCCGTCGCGACGGCAGGCGGCCCGGCGGCGCAAACAATGGCTTCGGCAAGAAGCGGTTCGGCGACAAGCCGGCCTTTGCGGGCGAGCGCAAGCCGGAAGGCGCCAAGCCCTTCAAGGGCAATAACAAGCGCCGCTTCGGCGGCAAGCGGCCAGCAGCGCGGGCCGCATAATCTGACCGTGTTGCGGTCGGCCAAGCCTGGCTTGGTCACACACGATTGAAGAGGGCGACCGGAGCGATGCTTCGGTCGCCCTCTTGCTTGGGGGCCTTTGGTTCACTTTACCACCGCCTCGATCCACACGACGATCCGCTGCGCGAGGAAAGCCGTGGTCGATGGCGACAGCGCGTCGCCGGCAATGACGTGGTTGTCCGGGTCGCCGGTATCGTCGGCCGGCATCAATTCATGTGCGGCGCCCCAGCGACCCGCAAGTACGATCGCTCGCCCATCACCGATCCTACTCGACTGGCGGCTTGCGGTCGAAATTCAGCGGCCGCGCATTCCAGCGGGTGACCGTGCTGATCACCCATCGGCAGAACGGCCTCGGCAGCATCCTGAGCAGCTTCAGCGTCCAACTCAGGTGGCGTGGGAAAGTGACTTCGAAGCCGCCGTATTCGATGCCTTGCGCGATGCGGCGCGAGGCCAGATTGACCGGCATCAAGCCCGGCATCGGCAGGAAGTTCTTTTCGGTCAGCCGCGTGTCGACAAAGCCCGGATTAATCACCTGGATGCGGACGTTCATCTTGTCGAAATCGTATTTCAGCGACTCGGCCAGGATATTGACCGCCGCCTTGGTGCCGCCATAGGCGGCGGTGGTGGGCCAGCCGAAATAGGCGGTAACCGAACCGATCAGCACGACATGGCCGCGCGAGCGCACGCGCATGCGCTCGATGACTGGCAGCAGGCCGTTGATGATGCCGAAATAATTGACTTCGAAAGACCGACGGAAATTGCGCGCCACAAGATCCTCGCCCGGCGTTGCGATATAGCTTCCAGCGTTGAACACTGCCAACACGATCGGACCGAGATCTTTCTCGATCGCTGCAACCGTCTTCGCCATGCGTTTTTCGTCGGTCACGTCGCAAGGATAGGCTGCGACACGGCCCGCCATCTGCGCCGTTTCGACGATGAGCGTATCGATCGGATGGTCATCTGGCGCAGTCACCGCGACGACATAGCCCCGAGCGGCAAGATCCTTGGCCAGCGAACGGCCGATACCGCTGCTGCCGCCCGTAATCCAGGCGACGCCATGCTTCGGATTGGCCCGATAGAGTGTCATGTTGCGCCCCGCCGGCTCTTCTTAGCCTGTGCTCTACCGGTGAAGAAATCGAATGAAAAGAGTGCTTTTCGGTACATGGTTGAAATGAATACCGGTCGGGCGCTCCTGGCTGCAGGAATTGCAGTGTGCGAAATGCGACTGGACCAGGCAAATTCTTGCCTTGAAACCGAAGCTTCGGGTTTCTAGGGTTTCGCCGCACCCACAAAGGAATCTCCATGCCCCGTTCTGTGATCGACGTGATCGGCAACACGCCCCTGATCCGCCTCAACAAGGCCTCGGAAGCAACCGGCTGCGAGATCCTGGGCAAGGCCGAATTCATGAATCCCGGGCAGTCGGTAAAGGACCGCGCCGGCCTGTTTATCATCCGCGATGCGGAGCAGCGCGGGCTGCTGCGGCCCGGCGGCGTCATCGTCGAGGGGACGGCCGGAAATACCGGCATCGGATTGACACTGGTTGCCAAGGCGCTCGGCTACCGCACGGTGATCGTCATTCCCGACACCCAGAGCCAGGAGAAGAAGGATACAATCAAACTGCTCGGCGCCGAGCTGATCGAAGTGCCCGCCGTGCCTTACAAGAACCCGAACAACTACGTGAAGCTGTCGGGCCGGCTGGCCGAGCAGATGGCGAAGAGTGAGCCGAACGGCGCGATCTGGGCCAACCAGTTCGACAATGTCGCCAACCGTGACGGCCATATCCGCACCACGGCCGAAGAAATCTGGAACCAGACCGACGGCAAGGTGGATGGTTTCGTGTCGGCGGTCGGTTCCGGCGGCACTCTGGCAGGCGTCGGTTTCGGGCTGAAGGCCAAAAACAACCAGGTCAAGATCGCGCTGGCCGATCCGCTGGGGGCAGCGCTCTATTCCTTCTACACCAGCGGCGAGCTGAAATCCGAGGGCAGTTCGATCACCGAAGGCATCGGGCAGGGGCGGATCACCGCCAACCTCCAAGGCTTTACACCCGATTTTGCCTTCCAGATCCCCGACGAGGACGCGCTGCCGATCGTATTCGACCTGATCCAGGAGGAGGGGCTTTGCGTTGGCGGTTCGACGGGCATCAACATTGCCGGCGCCATTCGCCTGGCGCGCGAGCTAGGCCCCGGCCACACCATCGTGACCATGCTTTGCGACTACGGCACGCGCTACCAGTCGAAGCTGTTCAATCCTGAATTCCTGCGCGAAAAGAAGCTGCCGGTGCCGGGATGGATGGAGCAACAGAGCACGATTTCGGTACCGTTCGAAAGGGTTGCGTGATGGCGCACAAGACCGAAGCGCTGTTTCGTGACGACGCCTATCTGGGGACGGCCGACGCCACCGTCGTCGCAGTCAATGATCGCGGCGGCATCATTCTGGACCGGACGGTGTTTTACGCCACATCGGGCGGGCAGCCGGGCGACACCGGCAGCCTCGAACGCGCCGACGGCACCGGTATAGCGATTGCCGCTACGATCACCGGCGAAACCAAGGACGAGATCATCCATGTGCCGGCGCCGGAGCAGGCAGTTCCAAAGGTGGGCGAGCGCATGAGGCTCGCCATCGACTGGCCGCGGCGGCAGTTGCTGATGCGCATGCATTCTGCCTGCCACCTGCTTACCGTCGTCTGTCCGTTCCCGATCACCGGCGCCGCGGTTTCCGAGGACGACAGCCGTATCGATTTCGACATCCCGGACGCCGGCTTTACCAAGGAAGACGTGACAGCCAGACTGATGGAGCTGGTGCGAGCCGACCACCCGATCTTCACCCGGCTCATTTCCGACGAGGAACTGGCATCCAATCCGGGCTTGGTGAAATCCAAGAATGTGCGGCCCCCGGCCGGCACGGGAAGGATCCGATTGGTCTGCATCGGCGAGAACGCTTCGATCGACAGCCAGCCTTGCGGCGGCACCCATGTAAAGAGCACCAGCGAAATCGGCGAGATCCATATCGGCAAGATCGAGAAGAAGGGCCGCGAGAACCGGCGCTTCCGCATTCGCTTTGGTCCTATGCCGCCAGCCTGATATAGGACTGCGACGGGCGGGACAGGAGAGAAAAGATGGCCGACGACAGTCCTTTCACCATCGATGCCGATTGGTTACAGAAGCGGCTCGGCGAACCCGGCCTGACGATTGTCGACGCGTCCTGGTACCTGCCGGCGCAAAAGCGTGACGCGCGCGCCGAGTACGACGTAGCGCATATTCCAGGCGCCCGCTTCCTCGACCAGGATGCGGTTTCGGACCCCGACGCGGCTCTGCCGCACACGCTGCCGTCGCCGCAGCATTTCGCGCAATATGTCGGCGCGATGGGTATTTCGGCCGATGACACGATTGTTGTCTATGACGGGCCAGGGTTCTTTTCTGCACCGCGCGCCTGGTGGTTGTTTCGCGTCATGGGCGTGTTCCAGGTCTATATACTCGACGGCGGCTTCGATCGTTGGAAAGCCGCCGGACGGCCGGTGACGGCGGAGCCGACGAAGATCGCGCCTTGCGTGTTTTATGCCAACTTCGATGCCGCCCGCGTCGCCAGCCTTGCCGACATGCGCCGGATCGTCGAGACGGGGGAGAGCCAGATCGCCGACGCGCGCTCGCCTGGCCGTTTTGCCGGCACCGAGCCGGAGCCGCGCCCCGGCATCCGCTCCGGCCATATGCCGGGCGCGCGCAACGTGCCGTTTTCGGCGCTTTCGGAAAACGGCGAATTGTTGCCGAAGGACAGGCTGCGCAAAGTGATCGAAGGAGCCGGCATCGACCTGTCGAAGCCGGTCGTCACCTCCTGCGGGTCGGGCGTCACCGCGGCAGCCGTCACGCTAGCTTTGGAGACGCTTGGCCATGCCGACAACAGGCTTTATGACGGTTCATGGACCGAATGGGGCGGGCTTTCCGACACGCCTGTCGTGACGGGCAAGGACTGACGGTGATGGAAGACGGATCGCTGGAAGACATCGATGTCACCGTGACGTTTCTCGAAATGCATGTGCCGCCTGCCTATTCGCCGCCGCTGCCGTACAACCGCCAGATCGCGCTGCTCAAGACCAAAGACATTCCCCTGCATTTCTACCGCTATTTGATGGATCGGGTCGGCCGCAAATGGCACTGGGTCAATGTGTTGAGGCTGAGCGACGAGGAGCTTGCGGCGGGCATCCACCGCGAGGACCGCGACATCAGGGTGCTTTATCTGGATGGTGCGCCGGCGGGCTTCTTCGACCTCAAGCCGCATTTGCCGGAGGAAGTGGAACTCGCTTATTTCGGAATGATGGAGCACGCGACCGGGCAAGGCATCGGCCGCTGGTTCCTCGGTGCGGCAATCGCCGCGGCATGGTCGCACGGGCCAAGGCGGATAACCGTGCAGACCTGCACCCTCGATCACCCAGCAGCACTGCCGCTCTATCAAAAACTCGGCTTTACGCCAGTGGCGCAAAAAAAGGAGGTCGTACATCCGATGTCTTTTGCCGAGCGCGCGGCCAGCGTCATGCGGCCCTGATTTTCAGGCCCGTTCATCCGAGCTTCAGCTTGTCTTTGCAACGTCCCAGAGTCTCTGGATCAACACTCAAAGGTGAGCCCGACTTGAATGAGCTTGGCTCTTTCCATATCGCTATCGTCTAAAAACCGATGGGTGATGGAGGATCGCACGATGGCAATACGCGTGGTAATGGCCGGCGCGACCGGCTGGGTCGGCAAAGCGCTGGTTCCGGCGATCGGGGCGCAAGGCGACATGGCGCTGGCCGGGGCTGTATCACGCAGCGGCGCGGGGCAGGATTCCGGTCTGCTGGTTGGTATGCCGGCTAATGGTATTGCCGTTTCGGCCTCGCTGGCCGAGGCGCTGGAGGCGCCGTCGGACGTGCTGGTCGACTTCACCAAGCCGCATGTCGTGAAAGACCATGTGCTGCTCGCCATCGACAACGGGCGGCACACGGTGATCGGCACGTCGGGACTGGGAGCTGCCGACTATGCCGAGATCGACGCCGCGGCGCGCGCCAATGGCGTCGGCGTTGTTGCCGCTGGTAACTTTTCCATCACCGCCACGCTGATGAAGCGGTTTGCACTTATGGCGGCAAAATACGTGCCGGACGTCGAGGTCATCGATTATGCTAGTGCAAAGAAGCCCGACGCGCCCTCCGGAACCGCACGAGAGCTTGCTGAAGCGCTGGCCGACATCCGCAAGGCCTCAACGGCAAAGCCGGTCTCCGAGGTCTCCGGCGTGCCGGCCACACGCGGTGGTGCGGTCGGCGCAGGCGAGGGGGTGCAAGTGCACGCGCTTCGCCTGCCGTCCTACATCCTGTCCTGCGAGGCGCTGTTCGGTCTGCCAGACGAGCGGCTGACCATACGCCACGACGCCGGCTCGTCCGCGGCGCCTTACGTGGCGGGCACGCTGCTCGCCATCAGACGGGTACAGCAGATCAAAGGTCTGGTTCGTGGTCTCGAGGCGCTGATGGATTGATCCATTTCGGCAGGAATCGGGTGGGAAGCTCTGCCTTGCGAGCATAATTTCCGGTCGACGACACCGGAGATTTTGCCATGACGCTAAAATTCAAAGCCTTGCCAACCAATGCTGTCCGGGCACTTCAGCGCGGCGGGCCGGATGCTTATGGCTTGAAGCCAGAGCGGCAACTTTCGGATGGCGACGGCGTGCCTTGCCGTCATTGCTTGAAAAATATTGCTGTGGGAGAAGCCTATCTTGTTTTGGCCTATCGGCCTTTTCCGGAGCTGCAGCCTTATGCCGAAACGGGGCCGATCTTTCTGCATGCGAAAGAATGCGAACGCGCCGCCGAGGGGAAAATGCTTCCCGAAATGCTCGAAAGCAGCGATTACATTGTGCGCGGTTATGGCAAGGACGACCGCATCGTTTACGGCAGCGGCGGCGTCATTCCGACCGACGCAATTGCCGCACGGGCAGAGACGTTGTTCGAACGCGACGACATCGCTTACGTCCACATCCGCTCGGCGCGCAACAATTGCTATCAGTGCCGGATCGACCGCGCGTAACCGGACAGGCTGCACCGGCTTGGGGCTGTCGTACTCCCGTCGCATACAAGCGGTAGAAACACACTGTCGATCGATTTGCCGACGGCGGATGAACCGGCGGGAATTTTCGACAACCGAGGAAGCGGGGCTTTGGCTCCGCTTTTTTGTTGTCCGGTTATTCCGCGCGCCCGACACTTTTCAGTTTTTCGACATAAGAAAAAACCCGTCGGACGAATCCGACGGGCACTGGAGAGGCAGATTCGGACAGCTCAGGCGGCGAGAACGGCCTTCGGCTCGACCAGGTCGTAACCGAGCGCTTCGGCCACTGCGCGATTCGTGATCTTGCCCTTGTGGACGTTCAGCCCGTTGCGCAGATGGTGGTCGTCTACCAGCGCCTTGAGGCCCTTGTCGGCGAGCTGCAGGCCATAATGCAGCGTCGCATTATTGAGCGCGTGGGCCGAGGTGACCGGCACCGCACCCGGCATGTTGGCGACGCAATAGTGGATGACGCCATCGACCTCATAGGTCGGCTCGGCATGGGTGGTGGCGTGCGAGGTCTCGAAGCAGCCGCCCTGGTCGATGGCGACGTCGACCAGCACGGCGCCTTTCTTCATGCCCGACAGCATTTCGCGCGTCACCAGCTTGGGCGCTGCTGCCCCCGGGATCAGCACGGCGCCGACGACGATGTCAGCCGAAAAACATTCTTCCTCCAGCGCCTCGACGGTCGAGTAGCGGGTGTGGACGCGGCCGCCAAAGATGTCGTCGAGCTGACGCAGGCGCGGGATCGAGCGGTCAATGATGGTGACGTCGGCGCCAAGGCCGGCGGCCATCCGTGCAGCATGCAGGCCGACGACGCCGCCGCCGAGCACGGTTACCTTGCCGGGGAGCACGCCGGGCACGCCGCCAAGCAGCACGCCGCGGCCGCCATTGGCCTTTTGCAGCGCCGTTGCGCCCGCCTGGATCGACAGGCGGCCGGCAACTTCCGACATCGGTGCTAGCAGCGGCAGACCGCCGCGCTCGTCGGTGACGGTCTCGTAAGCTATTGCGGTCACGCCGGAGGCCAGCAGACCCTTGGTCTGCTCCGGATCCGGAGCAAGATGCAGATAGGTATAGAGGATCTGGCCGTCGCGGAGCTGAACCCATTCGTTGGGCTGCGGCTCCTTGACCTTCACGATCATGTCAGACTTGGCAAAAACGTCGGCGGCCGTTTTGGCAATCGTGGCGCCGGCGGCGCGATACGCGTTGTCATCGGCGCCGATGCCGGCGCCGGCGCCGGTCTCGATCAGCACTTCATGGCCATGCGCGACATATTCACGGACCGAACCCGGTGTCAGGCCGACGCGGTATTCATGGTTCTTGATTTCCCGGGGGCAACCGACGCGCATCTTTTACTCCTGATCCGGCCCTTTTAGGACCTGTTCCCTGTCTAGAGATAGTGAACCACGAATCGTTCGGTAAGTGTTTGCGAATGCGCTTGCCAGAGAGGCCACCGTTCGATAATCGTTGCGCAAAACATTAGAATTCTCGCAGGAACCCGCAAAAATGCCGCTCGACAGGATTGATATCGCCATTCTCGAGACGCTGCAGAAAGACGGGCGGATACCCAACGCAGCGCTCGCCGAGAAGGTTGGCCTGTCGCAGTCGGCCTGTTCGCGGCGGCTGGACAATCTGGAGAAATCCGGAACCATCCGCGGCTATCACGCACGGCTGTCCAACGCTGCACTTGGGCACCAGATGACGGCGATCGTGCATATATCGCTGTCCGGGCAATTCGAGAAGACGTTGTCGGATTTCGAGGCAGCGATAAAGCGCTGCCCGAACGTCCTGTCCTGCCATTTGATGTCGGGCGAATATGACTACATCCTGCGCATCGCGGCAAAGGATCTCGTCGACTACGAACGCATCCACAAGGAGTGGCTGTCGGCAATGCCGCATGTGACGAAGATCAATTCGTCTTTTGCCTTGCGCGAAATCGTCGATCGCACGGCCGTGGGAATGAAACCTGAACTCGCCTAGGCCCCGAACTCGCCTAGGTGTTGACTGCCTCGGTCACCACACGGTCCATCGGAATGTCGTGCGGCTGCGGGTAGATGGTGACGATGCGCTGCAGTTCGTAGCCGACGCCGACGACCAGCGGTTTGAAGGGCATCGCGGCAAGCGTGCGATCGAAGAAGCCGCCGCCATAACCCAGGCGAAACTGCCCGGGATCGATGCCGACGATCGGCGAAATGACGATGTCGGGCAACACCGGATCACCCTCGGCCGGTATCGGGATATTCCAGACGCCCTTCTCCAGCCGGTCTCCGTGGGTATAGGCGCGAAAGACAAGCGGCCGGTCTTTCTCGACAACGACGGGCAACGCCGTGCGCCCGCCCCGCGCGTTAACGGTTTCCATCCACGGGCGCAGGTCCGGCTCGCCGCGAAACGGCCAGTAGAGGCTGACCATGCGGCCGGCGATGTCGCCGATCACCGCGTCGAGCCCTTCGGCAATGCGCTGCGACATGGCTGCGCGCGTGTCGGCCGAAACGGCAAGGCGGGATACGATCAACCGCTCGCGCTCGGCCTTGCGCCAGCGCCTTACGTCGGTCCAGTCGGATAGCGGCGCTTGGAACTCCGGATCAAGCTCGTGCATAAAACAAGGCGGCGAGGCGTACTGCGCTGGGTCTTCATCTTCATTCCTAGCCATGCTTCACCTGCAATATACTGTTCCAACCAAGTCGTATCCGGGACGTAAGCTATATCCGGGAATGAGTCTGCAGCATGCGTATTCACGACATCAAGAGACGAGTCCCAGGCAGTTGCAGCGCGGGCATTGCTGCACTGCACAACGATACTTACATCAGCCTTGGCGAGAGGGATGAGTGAGATGAACATAGCCAACCATCACGTCGTCGTCGTAGGCGCCGGATTCGGCGGCCTCGAATTCACCCGCGCACTTACCGGCGCGCCGGTGCGCATCACCATGATCGATAGGCGCAATCATCACGTCTTTCAGCCGCTGCTCTACCAGGTGGCGACGACGGCGCTGGCAACCTCCGAAGTCGCCTGGCCGATCCGCCATCTCCTGCGCAAACGCAAGGACGTGACGACGCTGCTTGCCACCGTGACTGGCATCGACCGCACCGGCAAGCGCGTGCTGCTGCAGGATGGCGGCACGGTCGCCTACGACACGTTGCTGTTGGCCACCGGTGCGCGGCACGCCTATTTCGGCCATGACGAATGGGAGCCGTTCGCGCCGGGCCTGAAGACACTGGAGGACGCCACCACCATTCGACGGCGTATCCTTTTGGCTTTCGAGCAGGCCGAGCGGGAAACCGATCCCGCCCAGCGCCAGGCATTGCTGACGCTGGCGATCGTCGGCGGCGGGCCGACTGGCGTGGAATTGGCCGGCACCATTGCCGAACTGGCGCACGACACGCTGCGCGGCGAGTTCCGCAACATCGACACGCGGCAGACGCGTGTGGTGCTGATTGAGGCCGGCGACCGCGTTCTTGCCAATTTCGCGCCGGAACTCTCCGATTATGCAATGAAGGCGCTCGAACGGCTCGGCGTGACCGTCGAACTCGGCCGAGCGGTTACGCGCTGCGATGCTGAGGGTGTCGTCTTCGGCGACACACATTTGCCGGCCAGGACAATCCTGTGGGCGGCGGGCGTCGCCGCTTCGCCGGCCGCCGAATGGCTCGGCGCGGCAGCGGACCGCGCGGGCAGGGTGCTTGTCGAGCCCGACCTCACTGTACCGGGAAACCCGGAGATTTTCGTCATCGGTGACGCAGCGCACGTCCTGCGGCCGGATGGCCGGTTGGTGCCGGGCGTCGCGCCCGCAGCCAAGCAGCAGGGACGGCACGTCGCCGCGACGATCCAGGCCAGGCTCGCCGGCGACACAACGGTACGTCCGTTCCGCTACAGGCATGACGGCGATCTGGCGACGATCGGCAAGCGCGCCGCGGCCATCGATTTCGGCTGGATCAAGCTTACCGGCCGGCTTGCCTGGTGGCTATGGGGCTTGGCGCATATCTACTTCCTGATCGGCTTCCGTAACCGGCTTGCGGTTTCCCTGAGCTGGCTATGGATCTACTTCACCGGTCAGCGCAGCGCGCGGTTGATCACCCAAGGCGACGACGACAAGGGCTGATTGTTGCTGCCGGACATTTATCAGCGCGTCACCTCCTCTTGATGGAATCGGCTTCTGGACTCGGCTGGATTTCGGCGCGAAGCTTTGCTTCGGGCAAGACTTGTCACGTCGTGGAAGAAAGAGAAAACGAATGTCCCAATTGCGCCACCTCGTCTCACGCCGCGATTTCCTCGCCGGCGTTGCCGCCAGCGGAGCGCTGATCATGCTGCACCCGTTCTCCGCCCGGGCTCAAGCCAATCAGGCGCATCTGAGGATTATGGAGACGACCGACATCCACGTGAATGTGCTGCCTTACGACTACTACGCCGACAAAGCTAACGACACGATGGGGCTGTCGCGAACGGCATCGTTGATTGAAGCCGTGCGCAAGGAAGCTACCAACGCGATGCTGATCGATAATGGCGACCTTCTGCAAGGCAACCCGATGGGCGACTACATCGCCTACGAGAGGGGGATGAAGGATGGCGATCTGCATCCGGTCATGAAGGGCATGAACCTGCTCGGCTACGAATGCTCGACGCTCGGCAACCACGAGTTCAACTACGGCCTGTCGTTCATGGACAAGGTGCTGGCCGGTGCCAATTTCCCGTTTGTCTGCGCGAATTTGATCCGCGGCACGGAGCCCGCCGCGAACCCGCGCGACGACAAGCTTTATCTCAAGCCTTACGTCATCCTCGACAGGAAGATCAAAGACGGGTCGGGCGCCGAGCAGCCGATCAGGATCGGCATCATCGGCTTCGTGCCGCCGCAGATCATGGTCTGGGACCTGAAAAATCTCGAGGGCAGCGTCAAGACGCGCGACATCGTCGAGGCGGCCAAAGCGTGGGTGCCGCAAATGAAGGAAGAAGGCGCCGACATCGTCATTGCGCTCTCCCATTCCGGCATCGACGTGAAGCAAAGCGACATGATGGAGAATGCCTCCTTCTTCGTTGCCGGTGTCGAAGGTATCGATGCGGTGTTCATCGGCCACCAGCATCTGGTCTTCCCCGGCAAGAAGGACTTTCAGTCGCTGGACGCCGTCGATACGGCGAAAGGCACGTTGCAAGGCAAGCCCGCCGTCATGGCCGGCTTCTGGGGCTCGCACATGGGGCTGATCGATCTTTTGCTGGAGCGCGACGGATCGACGTGGAAAATCGTCTCGGCGACCTCTGAGGCCAGGCCGATCTTTGAGCGGGTCGACAAAACGAACAAGCCGACCGTCGCGGACGACCAGCGCATCATCGACGCGCTCAAACCGGACCACGAGGCGACGCTTGCCTATGTGCGCCGGCCGGTCGGCAAAACCTCGGCGCCGCTCTATTCCTATTTTGCGCTGGTCGCCGACGATCCATCGGTGCAGATCGTCAGCCAGGCGCAGACCTGGTACTTGAAGGACATCCTGAAGAACACAGAGTGGAAGGATATGCCGCTGTTGTCGGCGGCGGCACCGTTCAAGGCCGGCGGGCGCAACGGCGCCGACTATTACACCGACGTGGCGGTGGGCGATATCGCCATAAAGAACGTCGCCGACCTCTACCTCTATCCAAACACGGTGCGCGCCGTCGAAATCACCGGGGCAGAGGTGAAGGAATGGCTGGAAATGTCGGCCGGCATCTTCAACCGGATCGAACCGGGCAAAGCCGACCAGGCGCTCATCAACACCGACTTCCCATCCTATAATTTCGACGTGATCGACGGCGTCACCTACCGGATCGATCTGTCGCAGCCACCGAAATACGATCCGAAGGGCGGGCTGGTGAACGCCGGCTCGAACCGCATCATTGACTTGATGTTCGACGGCAAACCAATTGATCCCATGCGGAAATTCATCGTCGCAACCAACAACTACCGGGCCGGCGGCGGGGGCAATTTCCCGGAGATCAATGCCTCGAAGATCATCTACGAAGCGCCCGACACCAACCGCGACGTGATCGTGCGCTATATCGTCAGCAAAGGCACCATCAACCCGTCGGCGGACGCCAACTGGTCGTTTGCGCCACTACCGGGAACCAGCGTCGTATTCGAGACCGGCGCCAAGGCGAAGGAGTTTATTGCGCAAGTGAAGTCGCTGAAGATCGAGCCGGCGGGCGAGGGCGAAGCGGGCTTTGCAAAATACCGCATCACGCTTTGAGGCAAGGATTTGAGCGTCGGCTCGAAACTGTCTCAGCGTTAAGATACTGTCCCGATACGGCCAATCCGTTTGAGACAGGGGCCTCTTCAAGCAGGTGGTGCGAAACGCCGCTTGACGGCGGCATGACCAGATCCAGCGCGTCCGTCGAAATCCCACCGGAATAATCGTGTGGCAGTTGGTCGATCGAGGCGGGAAGCGGTCGTCGAAGCCGAGCGGGGTTATCTTTCCAAGGCGCCCTGCAGCGGTAGCGCCATTCTGGCCAGCAAGCATCGCAGCGGACAGACCAAAGGCCGTTAAAATTCGGGGAGGGTCCCAGCAGGGCCGGAATCACTATGGTTGCAAGCATCCATATACGCTAGTTTCAGCCATGCGTTATGTCATCATCATCACAACCGTCACCTTTTTCCTGATCTGGGACGGCATTTACAACCAAGGCCGCTACCTCGACAGGACCATCAGGGAGGTGACCCGCGTCGTGCACTATGTAACCAGTATGGTGTAGTTTCTCTTTTTCGCCACGGTTCGCCGACGCGACATCCTGCCGATTGACGGCACGCTCCCGCTGACACAAAAGAACGCCGGTCCAACGGTCCAGGAGGCTGGGTTGATCCGGCATATCGTTTTCTTCAGCGCGCGGCGTAAAGCGGACGTCGAGGCAGTGCGTACGGGTCTGCTGGCGCTCGGCGAGATACCCCACTCGCGCCATTTCGAGGTGATGCTCAACACCAAGGTCGACCCGCTCTCGCATGAAATCGATGTGGTCGTCTATGCCGAGTTCGAGGACGAGGCAGCGCTCGCCGCCTACAAGGCGCATCCGCTCTATGCAGAGACCACCAGCCGGGTAAAACCGCTGCGCGAATTGCGTTATTCGGCCGATATCGTGGCAAGTTGACGAGCCGCCGTCTCCTACGCGCTGATGTGGTCTTTCCGCTGAGGCGTCGGCCAAGCCCTTGAACGATTTTAAGGAATGAGGCACACCGCGCGGGACATGACCGAGAACACCTCCGCAAGCCCTCATCCGCTCGATCACCTGGTGTTGCCGACCGCGAGCCTCGATGTTGCGCGGGCGCGCTTGACCTTGCTCGGCTTTACCGTTGCGCCGACCGGTATCCATCCCTTCGGAACCGAAAACTGCTGTGTCTTTCTCCCCGACGGCACCTATCTCGAGCCGCTCGCGGTCGCTGACCGGCAGGCCGTGGCAACGGCGATCGCGAGCCGCAACGTCTTTGTCGCGCGGGATCACACCTATCGCGAAGAAAACGGCGATGAAGGATTTTCTGCCGTGGCGCTGGGCACCGAAAGCGCCGCCGCGGACCACGCGCGCTACATGGAAGCCGGTCTGTCGGCGGGAGACGCGCTAAGCTTTTCGCGCGCCTTCACCGATGCGACGGGAAAGAGCGACACCGCATCGTTCAAACTGGCCTTCGCGGCTACAGGCAAGGCAACGGACGCTTTTCTCTTCGCCTGCGAGCGGATCAATGCGCCGAACGTCGACCGCACTGCGTTGCAGGCCCACGCTAATGGCGCAACCGGCATTGTCGAAGTCGTGACAGTCACTGGCGAACCCTTCGAACAAAGCCATTTGATTTCGATCGCGGCTGGAATCGAGGCACAGGGCGGCACTGTCTATGAGCTGCCGAATGCCGTCGTGACCATTCTGGATCCTGCAGCCTATTCGGCACGCTTCGGCATTCCTGCCGGCGCGCCATCTGAACTCCGCTTTGCTGGGATCGTCTTTTCGATTAGGCACGGCGACGCCGTCGCCAAGTTGCTTGCAGCCAGTTCCGTCGAACACCACATGCGCGGCGGTGATATCATCGTGCCGCCGGCGCCAGGGCAGGGCGCAGCCTTCATCTTCCGGGAGATCGCATGAACAAGCTCAATCCACTGATGCCAAACTCCTCCGTTGCGGTCGGCAAGGTCATTTTCGGCAACAGCACGCCCCTGTCGCTGATCGCCGGTCCATGCCAGCTGGAATCGCGGCAGCACGCTTTCGACATGGCTGGTGCGCTAAAGGAATTGACTGAAAGGCTCGGCATCGGGCTCGTCTACAAGACCAGCTACGACAAGGCCAATCGCACATCGCTTGGCGGCACGCGCGGTGCGGGACTTGAAGCGGCAATGCCGATCTTCGACGATTTGCGCAAGAATTTTTCGCTGCCGATCCTGACCGACGTCCACACTGAGGAACAATGCGCGATCGTCGCTCTGCATGCCGATATCCTGCAGATTCCTGCCTTCCTCAGCCGCCAGACCGATTTGCTGATTGCTGCGGCAAGAACCGGCAAGGTGGTCAATGTGAAGAAGGGGCAATTCCTCGCGCCGTGGGACATGAAGAACGTCGTCGCCAAAATCATCGGCTCCGGCAACGCCAATGTCTTGGTCACCGAGCGCGGCGCATCCTTTGGTTACAACACCCTGGTGTCCGACATGCGGGCGCTGCCGATCATGGCCGAGATCGGCGCGCCGGTGATTTTCGATGCCACCCATTCCGTGCAGCAGCCGGGTGGGCAGGGCGGTTCGTCTGGAGGCGACCGGCGCTTTGTCGAGACGCTGGCGCGCGCGGCCGTCGCGGTTGGCGTCGCCGGCGTCTTCATCGAGACGCACCAGGACCCCGACAACGCGCCTTCCGACGGTCCCAACATGGTGCCGCTAAAGGATCTTCCCGCATTGCTTGAACGGCTGATGGCGTTCGATCGCATTGCCAAAAGCGTGGGTTGAACCAGCAGTTGCGCCACAGCAGCGCCGCCAAGAAAACTTTGAAGAATTTCGAACCCGCCTGGAACCTTAGCCCGCGGCCCTCATTGTCAAAATCTAATGTCAACGACGACGAGGAGCACACCATGACGACCCAGACGGGACACACCGAAGCCATCGCCGCTTCGCGGGTTATCGGCACATCGGTCTACAATACGGAAGGCACTCATATCGGCGACATCGAGGACGTCATGCTCGACAAACTGTCGAACGGAATCATGTTTGCCGTGATCGGTTTTGGCGGATTTCTCGGCATCGGCGAGAAATACCACGCCATTCCGTGGGCGAGCCTTGACTACGATGAGAACAAGGGCGGCTATGTCGTGCCGTTCACCAAAGACCAGCTGATGGCCGCTCCTTCCTATTCGATCAACGAGCTGACCGGCGCCGACGGCGAGGCCGCGCGTGACGCCTCATACAACTACTACAAGGTCGAGCCTTACTGGCACTGACCTTGCTGGCACTGACTAAGTCTCCTGGAATCAAAAAGGCCCCCGGGAAATCGGGGGCCTTTCGATGTGGCGGGATGCTACTGCGCAATCTGCATGGCCTGCAAAGGCGACGATCCCTGCGGGGGTTGCTGATTGTCGCACGACGTCAGGAACGCAGCCGCGATCAGGAACAAACTCACAATACCGCTCAACTGGGACATGGCGAAACTCCTCCTGTTTCGCCCCGCGCGACAACAGCCATAAACCAGAAACCGGCATGCCGCGTATGACAAATGATGACAGCGCTTCGTGCTTCGTGAATCCCGTAGCGCGCGGGCAATATTTGCAAGTGCCCCGATTGCGTTTTGCGGCGCTTTGGCTAAGAGGTGCGCGACGCTTCAATCGATCAATCGGGGACATCGCAATGACGGCCATCATCGACATTGTCGGGCGTGAAATCCTAGACAGCCGCGGAAATCCGACCGTCGAGGTCGACGTCGTGCTTGAAGACGGTTCGATGGGTCGCGCCGCGGTGCCGTCCGGTGCCTCTACCGGCGCGCATGAGGCGGTCGAACTGCGCGACGGCGGCCCCCGCTATCTCGGCAAGGGCGTGCTCACGGCGGTCGAGGCGGTGAACGGCGAGCTGTTCGAGGCGATCGGCGGCATGGAGGCAGAGAATCAGATCCATATCGACCAGACCATGATCGAGCTCGATGGTACGCCCAACAAGAGCCGGCTCGGCGCCAATGCCATCCTCGGCGTGTCGCTGGCTGTGGCCAAGGCCGCGGCCGAAGCGGCCGACCTGCCGCTCTATCGTTATGTCGGCGGCACCAAGGCCCATGTGCTGCCGGTGCCTATGATGAACATCATCAATGGCGGCGCGCATGCCGACAACCCGATCGATTTCCAGGAATTCATGATCCTGCCGATCGGCGCGCCGACGCTGCGCGACGGCGTGCGCTGGGGCTCGGAGATCTTTCATACGCTGCGAAAGAAGCTGAAGGACGCCGGCCATAACACCAATGTCGGCGACGAGGGCGGCTTTGCCCCCAACCTGAAGAGCGCGCCGGCCGCGCTCGACTTCATCATGGAATCGATCGAGCAGGCTGGCTTCAAGCCCGGCGAGGAGGTTGCGCTAGGCCTCGACTGCGCGGCGACCGAATTCTTCAAGGATGGCAACTACGTCTATGAAGGCGAGAGGAAAACCCGCGACCCGAAGGCGCAGGCCAAATATCTAGCCAAACTCGCTGCCGACTACCCGATCATCACCATTGAGGACGGCCTGGCCGAGGATGACTGGGACGGTTGGAAAATACTGACTGATCTCATCGGCAAGCAAACACAGCTGGTTGGCGACGATCTGTTCGTCACCAACACGGCGCGGCTGCGCGACGGCATCCGCATGGGTGTCGCCAATTCGATCCTGGTCAAGGTCAACCAGATCGGCTCGCTTACCGAAACGCTCGACGCCGTCGAGACCGCGCACAAGGCCGGCTATACCGCGGTGATGTCGCACCGCTCGGGCGAGACCGAGGATTCGACCATCGCCGACCTCGCCGTTGCCACCAATTGCGGGCAGATCAAGACGGGCTCGCTGTCGCGCTCGGATCGCATGGCCAAGTACAACCAGCTCATCCGCATTGAGGAGGAGCTCGGCAAGCAGGCGCGATATGCCGGCAAGTCGATCGTGAAAAGCTGATTTCGAGAGAAAATCCGTGGCGACGAGGGCGGGGACATTCCCGCCCTTTTTTGCTTCCAGGCTCTGAATCCAACAGGCTGTAACCGTCCATTAAGCACAATCGGGCGACAAAGGCGGCGTAGAGGATTCGGACCATGTGGACACGCCAGCACAAGCAAAGAAACACCGGCCGGCTGATCATCCCCTCGCTCTGCGTGGTGTTCCTGACTTATTTCGGTTTCCATGCCTATCATGGCGAGTTCGGCATCTATTCCAAGTATCAGCTCGAAGCTGAGACTGCCGAATTGCAGGGCAGGCTCGATGCCGTCAGGGCGCGCCGGATCGATCTCGAGCGCCGCGTTCAGCTGATGCATGAGGGCACGCTGGAGAAGGACATGCTGGACGAGCAGGCGCGCAAGGCGCTTAATCTGTCCCACGCCGACGAGATCACCATCATGCGGCCGGTCGCAAGATAACCTGATCTCAGTTAATCAGCGATATTTGCAATGATTTTAATTGCTTAGATGCATGACAGCCATGCGTTTTCGGCATGGCGAAAGCCTTCCCTGCATGTTAGCCTGCCTCAAATCGGTGGGAGAACTGATCTCCCTCGCTGTCCGCCAAGAGACGCCAACAGGGAGTGATGCATGGCCACCGCCACCAGAAAAGCGCCTGCCAAATCCAAATCAGACGGCAAGATGCCGGGCCTTTCCACCCCGAAGCCTGTTGAATTCACCAAAGACCAGGAGCTTGCCGCCTACCGGCACATGCTGCTCATCCGCCGCTTCGAGGAAAAGGCCGGCCAGCTTTACGGCATGGGCCTCATTGGCGGTTTCTGCCACCTCTACATCGGCCAGGAAGCGGTCGTTACCGGCATGAAGATGGCGCTGATCGACGGCGACCAGATGATCACCGCCTATCGCGACCATGGTCATATGCTGGCCATGGAGTTGTCACCGCGCGGCGTCATGGCCGAACTGACCGGGCGCCGTAGCGGCCTGTCGAGAGGCAAAGGCGGCTCCATGCACATGTTCTCCAAGGAGAAGCATTTTTACGGCGGCCACGGCATCGTCGGCGCGCAAGTGTCGCTCGGCACCGGCATTGCCTTCGCCAACCGCTATCGCGGCAACAACAATGTGACGCTGACCTATTTCGGCGATGGCGCGGCGAACCAGGGCCAGGTCTACGAAAGCTTCAACATGGCCTCGCTGTGGAAGCTTCCGGTGATCTACATCATCGAGAACAACCGCTACGCCATGGGTACCTCGGTCTCGCGCTCGTCGGCCGAGACGGATTTCTCGCACCGCGGCGCGTCCTTCAAGATTCCAGGCATCCAGGTCGACGGCATGGATGTGCGCGCTGTAAAGGCAGCCGGCGACCTCGCCGCCGAATGGTGCCGCGCCGGCAACGGGCCGCTCATTCTCGAAATGCAGACCTATCGTTACCGCGGCCATTCGATGTCGGATCCGGCAAAATACCGCTCCAAGGAAGAAGTGCAGAAAATGCGCTCCGAACGTGACCCGATCGAGCAGGTCAAAGCGCGGCTGCTCGACAAGAAATGGGCAAGCGAGGACGAGCTCAAGGTCATCGACAAGGAAGTCCGCGACGTTGTCGCCGACGCCGCAGAATTTGCCCAGAACGACGCGGAGCCGGATCCGTCCGAGCTCTGGACCGACATCGTACTTTAACGAGAGGGCAAGGACATGCCGATCGAAATTCTCATGCCCGCCCTCTCGCCGACCATGGAAGAGGGTAATGTTTCCAAGTGGTTGAAGAAAGAGGGCGACAAGGTCGCGGCGGGTGACGCCATTGCCGAGATTGAGACCGACAAGGCAACGATGGAAGTCGAAGCCGTGGACGACGGCACGCTTGCCAAGATCGTGGTTCCTGCCGGCACTGAAGGTGTCAAGGTCAACACGCTGATCGCTGTGCTGGCCGTCGATGGCGAAGACATCGACGAGGCAGGCGAAGGTATCGGCGAGGAGGCTGTTGAGGCGCAAGCAGCAGCGCCCGCTGCCGCTCCGGCCCCCGCGGCTGCTGCGGCCAAGAGCGAAGCGGCAGCACCTGTTGCCGCTGCGCCCAGGTTGGAAATTGCCGCCGATCCGGACATCCCGGCCGGCACCGAAATGGTCTCGACCACAGTGCGTGAAGCCTTGCGCGACGCAATGGCGGAGGAAATGCGCCGCGACGGCGACGTCTTTGTCATGGGCGAGGAAGTCGCCGAGTACCAGGGCGCCTACAAGATCACACAGGGCCTGTTGCAGGAATTCGGTCCGAGACGCGTGGTCGACACGCCGATCACCGAGCACGGCTTTGCCGGCGTTGGTGTTGGCGCGGCGATGGCCGGCCTGAAGCCGATCGTCGAATTCATGACCTTCAACTTCGCCATGCAGGCGATCGACCAGATCATCAATTCAGCCGCCAAGACGCTCTACATGTCCGGCGGCCAGATGGGCGCCCCGATCGTCTTTCGCGGCCCGAACGGCGCTGCTGCCCGCGTCGCCGCGCAGCATTCGCAGTGCTATGCCGCCTGGTACAGCCATATTCCTGGATTGAAGGTGGTGATGCCTTATACCGCCGCCGACGCCAAGGGTCTGCTCAAGGCGGCGATCCGCGACCCGAACCCGGTCATCTTCCTCGAGAACGAAATCCTTTACGGCCACTCCTTCGACGTGCCGAAGATGGACGATTTCGTGCTGCCGATCGGCAAGGCGCGCATTCACAAATCCGGCAAGGACGTGACCATCGTCTCGTTCGGCATCGGCATGACCTACGCGCTCAAGGCGGAGGCGGAGTTGCGCGGCATGGGCATCGATGCCGAGATCATCGACTTGCGCACCATCCGCCCGCTCGACTTCGACACCATCGTCGCCTCGGTCAAAAAGACCAATCGCCTCGTGGTGGTCGAGGAAGGCTTTCCGCAGAACTCGGTCGGCGACCATATCGCCAATCAGGTCTCGCAGCGCGCCTTCGATTTCCTCGATGCACCGGTCATTACAATTGCCGGCAAGGACGTGCCGATGCCCTATGCGGCGAACCTCGAAAAGCTGGCGCTGCCCAATGTCGGCGAGGTCGTCGAGGCGGTCAAAGCCGTCACGTATCGCTGAGCAGGGCGGGAGGACAAAATGCCGATCAACATCACCATGCCGGCGCTGTCGCCCACAATGGAAGAGGGCAATCTTTCCAAGTGGCTGGTCAAGGAAGGCGATAAAGTTTCGCCCGGCGACGTGATTGCCGAGATCGAGACCGACAAGGCGACGATGGAAGTCGAAGCCGTCGACGAGGGCACGGTCGCCAAGCTGGTGGTTCCGGCCGGCACAGAAGGCGTCAAGGTCAATGCGCTGATCGCGGTGCTGGCTGCCGAGGGCGAGGATGCTGCTTCTGCCGCCAAAAGCGGTGATGGCGCTGCGCCGGCCAAGGCTGAGGCTCCGAAAGCGGAAGCCCCCAAAGCTGAAACATCAAAGCCCGAAGCGTCGAAGCAGGGGCCTGCCGCACCTGCGCCTAAGGCGGAAGCGGTGCCGGTCGCCAACGGCCACGCAAGCGGTGAGCGCATCTTCGCCTCGCCGCTGGCCCGGCGCATTGCCAGGGAAGCCGGCGTCGATGTCGCGGCGCTGACAGGCTCCGGCCCCCGCGGCCGCGTAGTAAAGGCCGATGTCGATGCCGCAATTTCCAGTGGCGGCGCCAAGGCGGCACCAGCAGCAAAAGCGGCGCCCGCCGGCGCTCCGGCACCTGCGGCCGCAGCACCCAAGGCGATGTCGGACGAGCAGGTGCTCAAACTGTTTGCCGAAGGCTCCTACGAGCTGATCCCGCACGACAATATGCGCAAGACCATTGCGAGGCGGCTGGTCGAAGCCAAGACCACCATCCCGCATTTCTATCTGACGCTCGACTGCGAGCTCGACGCACTTCTGGCCCTGCGCACGCAGATCAATGCGGCCGCGCCGGTGAAGAAGACCGAGAAGGGCGAAACGCCGGCCTACAAGCTGTCGGTCAACGACATGGTCATCAAGGCTCTTGCCATGGCGCTGATGGCGGTTCCGGATGCCAATGCGTCGTGGACAGAAAACGCCATGATCAAACACAAGCACGCCGATGTCGGCGTTGCCGTATCGATCCCCGGCGGCCTGATCACCCCGATCATCCGGCGTGCTGACGAAAAGACGATGTCCGTCATCTCCAACGAGATGAAGGATCTTGCCGGCCGCGCCCGCAGCCGCAAGCTGAAGCCGGAAGAATATCAGGGCGGCACCACGGCGGTGTCCAATCTCGGCATGTTCGGCATCAAGGATTTTTCTGCCGTCATCAACCCGCCGCATGCGACGATCCTTGCGGTCGGCGCCGGCGAGCAACGCGCAGTGGTCAAGAACGGCGAGATCAAGATCGCCACAATCATGTCGGTGACGCTGTCGACCGATCACCGCGCCGTCGACGGTGCGCTCGGCGCCGAGCTGCTCGTCGCCTTCAAGCGTATGATCGAAAATCCAATGGGCATGCTGGTTTAAGAGAAGGGAAACAGGGCGGTGCGGAAATTCTTCACCAGCCTTTTTGCCTTCTTTCTTTCCGGTTTGGCCGGCGGATTGGTGGTGCAGTGGCTCGCCGTCGCCACCAAGGCCGACGTGGAGTACATCCTTGTATTCATGATCTCGGCTCTCGTCACCATCTTCGCGACGCTCGCATTCTTCATCGCACAATTCATGTCGGACCCACGACGGGCAACAAAACTGACCGCGACCATAGGGGTAGCATCTTTTGTGCTCGTTGGAGTTTCCCTGATCGGCTGGACTTTCTCCCAGCCGCCGGGCAAGCGCGAGTGGTCGGGCGATCTTCCTATCGTCGCCGGTCTCGTCCTGCCAGGCATCGCTACGGTGCTGGTCCAGTGGCTTTTCGTGCGCTGGCGATTGGCGCGCTCGCAACCAGGTTTCGGCGGGGCAGGCACATGAAGACGGTCCTCTGCTACGGCGATTCGCTTACCTGGGGCTATGACGCGGCAAACCTCGGCCGGCATCCGCTGGAAGATCGCTGGCCGAGCGTGCTGCAGGCGGCATTGGGCAGCGGCGTCGAGGTCATCGCCGAAGGCCTGAATGGCCGAACCACCGCCTTTGACGATCACTTGGCCGGAGCGGACCGCAATGGCGCAAGGCTGTTGCCAACAATCCTGACGACGCATGCGCCGATCGACTTGATCGTCATCATGCTCGGCGCCAACGATATGAAGCCGTGGATTCACGGTAATCCGGTCGCGGCCAAACAAGGTATGCAACGCCTGATCGATATCGTGCGCGGTCATGATTACCCGTTCGATTGGCCGGCGCCGCAGATCCTGATCGTCGCGCCGCCCGTAGTCAGCCGCACGGAAAACGCCGAGTTCAAGGAAATGTTCGCCGGCGGCGATGACGCGTCAAAGCGGCTGGCGCCGCAATATTCCGCCCTTGCCGACGAGGCCGGCTGCGGCTTCTTCGATGCCGGCACGGTGGCCAAAACCACGCCGCTCGACGGCGTCCACCTGGACGCGGAAAACACGCGGAACGTCGGGCAAGCGCTGGCGCCGCTCGCGCGCCTCATGTTGGAATTGTGAAGGAGAAAGCCGTGGCTGAGAACTACGACGTCATCATCATCGGCTCCGGCCCCGGCGGCTATGTCACTGCAGTGCGTTCGGCCCAGCTTGGCTTCAAGACGGCGATCGTCGAGCGCGAGCACTTGGGCGGCATCTGCCTCAACTGGGGCTGCATTCCGACCAAAGCGCTGCTGCGCTCCGCCGAGATCATGCACTATTCGGATCATCTGAAGGACTACGGCCTGAAGATCGATGGCAAGGTCGGCGTCGACACAGCCGCCGTCGTCGATCGCTCGCGAAAGGTCTCGCTGCGGCTCAACGGCGGCGTCGGCTTCCTGATGAAGAAGAACAAGGTCGACGTCATCTGGGGCGAAGCCAAGCTGACCAAACCTGGCGAGATCGTCGTGTCGAAATCGTCGAAGAAGCCGATGGAGCCGCAGCCGCCGGCGCCCAAGGGCGTCAAGGGCGAGGGCACCTATAGCGCCAAGCACATCATCCTGGCGACCGGCGCCAGGCCGCGCGCGCTGCCCGGCATCGAGCCTGACGGCAAGTTGATCTGGACCTATTTCGAGGCGATGGTGCCGAAAGAGATGCCGAAATCGCTGCTGGTGATGGGCTCGGGCGCCATCGGCATCGAGTTCGCCTCGTTCTACCGCACCATGGGCGCCGAGGTGACGGTGGTCGAACTGCTGCCGGCTGTGATGCCGGTCGAGGACGCCGAGGTCTCGAAATTCGCGCAGAAGCAGTTCGAGAAGCAGGGCATGAAGATCATCTTAGAAGCCAAGGTGACCAAGGTCGAGAAGGGCACTAACTCGGTCACCGCGCATGTCGAGATGAAGGACGGCAAGGTCGAGAAGATCACCGCCGACCGCATGATCTCGGCCGTCGGCGTACAGGGCAACATCGAGAATCTCGGCCTCGAGGCGCTCGGCGTGAAGACCGAACGCGGCTGCGTCGTCGTCGACGGCTACGGCAAGACCAACGTGCCCGGCATCTATGCCATCGGCGATGTCGCCGGACCGCCGATGCTCGCCCACAAGGCCGAGCATGAGGGCGTGGTGTGCGTGGAAAAGATCGCCAATTTCCCCGGCGTGCATGCCATTGACAAGCTGAAGATCCCGGGCTGCACCTATTGCAATCCGCAAGTCGCCTCGGTCGGACTGACGGAAGCCAAAGCGAACGCCGATGGCAAGGACATCCGCGTCGGCCGCTTCCAGTTCGCCGCAAACGGCAAGGCGATTGCGCTCGGCGAGGACCAAGGCTTCGTCAAGACCATTTTCGACAAGAAGACCGGCCAGTTGCTGGGTGCCCACATGGTCGGCGCAGAAGTAACCGAACTGATCCAGGGCTTCGTCGTGGCGATGAATCTGGAGACCACCGAGGAAGAGCTGATGCACACGATCTTCCCGCACCCGACGCTGTCGGAGATGATGAAGGAGAGTGTACTCGACGCCTATGGCCGCGCACTGAATGCATGATAAATTAGTTGGGCGAGTCTCACACGGAAGACACAAAGGAACTCGACGGCAGAGCAATTCGTTTCGCAGGCATCATCCATCATACAAGGAGAGGGCATATGGAAATGAACGGCGTGGGCTGGGTTGCAGCCATCATCATCGGCGGCCTGGCGGGATGGCTCGCCGAGATGGTCATGAAGAGCAATACCGGCATCCTCATGAACATCGTTCTCGGCATTGTCGGCGCAATCGTGTTGAATGCCATCTTGCAGGCCCTGAACATCGGCATCTTCGGCGTCGGCTGGATAGCCTATCTGATCACCGGCTTCATCGGTGCCTGCATTCTGATTGCGGTCGGACGACTGGTGCGCCGCTAACCTCTGTCGGCACTTGCTATGCGAAAAAGGCCACCGCGGCATGCGTGATCGCGGCCTTTTTCTTTTCGCCGAAAAGTCCTAGATGACGTGGGTAGAGCGAGCGCTGGACAAGCGCTTGCCAATGAGCCGGGTTTCACATGGTCACCGTCCTCGACACGATTGCCAATGCGCCGCGCCTGCGGCATCCCGAAAAGGCGCACAAGCCGGATCAGGACGTACTGCGCAAGCCTGACTGGATCCGCGTCAAGGCGCCGATGTCGAAAGGCTATGCCGAGACGCGCGAAATCGTGAAGTCTCACAAACTGGTGACGGTTTGCGAAGAGGCGGGCTGCCCCAATATCGGCGAGTGCTGGGAGAAGAAGCACGCCACCTTCATGATCATGGGCGAGATCTGCACGCGGGCCTGCGCCTTTTGCAATGTCGCCACCGGCATCCCGACCGCACTCGATCCCGACGAGCCGGCGCGTGTCGCGCATGCGGTCAAGCAAATGGGCTTGAGCCATGTCGTCATCACCTCCGTCGATCGCGACGATCTCGCCGATGGCGGGGCCCAGCATTTTGCCGATGTCATCCGTGCGATCAGGGCAGCAACCCCGTCGACGACGATCGAAATCCTGACGCCCGATTTCCTGCGCAAGGACGGTGCGCTGGAGATCGTCGTGGCGGCCAAGCCGGATGTTTTCAACCATAATCTCGAGACCGTGCCGTCTAACTATCTGACGGTTCGGCCGGGCGCGCGCTATTTCCACTCCATCAGGCTCTTGCAGCGGGTCAAGGAACTCGACCCCTCGATCTTCACCAAGTCCGGCATCATGGTCGGCCTTGGCGAGGAGCGGAACGAAATCCTGCAGCTGATGGACGATTTGCGTTCGGCCAATGTCGACTTCATGACCATCGGCCAATATCTGCAGCCGTCGAAGAAGCACCATCCGGTGATCCGCTTCGTCACGCCGGAGGAATTCAAGTCCTTTGAGACGATCGGCAGGACCAAGGGCTTCCTGCTGGTGGCGTCGAGCCCGCTGACGCGCTCGTCGCACCACGCCGGGGACGACTTTGCCAGGTTGCGCGCGGCGCGCGAAGCGTTTCTCAGGAAGTCCGCCTAACCCACTGGTTTCATGCCACAATTCGAAGCCCATCGCCGCGTTGCGCATACGCCGGAACAGATGTTCGCTCTGGTTGCCGATATCGAATCCTATCCGCAATTCCTGCCGCTTTGCGAGGCACTTACGGTTCGTTCGCGCAAGGAACGCAACGGACGCACCCTGCTCATCGCGGACATGAGCATCGGCTACAAGGCGATCCGCGAGACTTTCACCACGCAGGTGCTGCTGAAGCCTGACGAGAACGCCATCGACGTCAAATATATCGACGGCCCGTTCAAATATCTCAGCAATGTCTGGCGCTTCGACCCGGCGGACGGCGGCGGTTGCAACGTCTGTTTCTTTATCGACTATGAGTTCAAGAGCCGCATTCTGGGTGCGCTCATGGGAACCATGTTCGACCGCGCCTTCCGCATGTTCTCCGAGGCGTTCGAGAAACGTGCCGAAATCATCTACGGCGCGCCATCGGCAGCCTGATCCGCGGCGAGCGCGCGTAGACCCAGTTCAAGCGCATGTCGGACCGTCTCCCGGCGGATGAAATCACGGCCCTTGTCGGCGAACAGCTGGCATTCGCTGACTACCGGCCGGCCAGCCACGGCAACGCCGAACCAGACCAGGCCGACAGGTTTTTCCGCAGAGCCGCCGTCCGGACCGGCGATGCCGGTCACCGCCAGGGCGAGCCCGGCCGGCGAATGCGTCAAGGCTCCGGCCGCCATCTCCACCGCAGTCTCGCGCGAGACCGCGCCGTGCGCCTCGAGCGTAGCGGCCGAGACGCCGAGCATCTCGGTCTTGGCCCGGTTGGAATAGGTGATGAAGCCGCGATCGACCACCGCGGAAGAGCCGGCGATGTCGGTCAGCGCGGCGATGATCATGCCGCCGGTGCAGCTCTCCGCCGTCGCCAGCATCATGCCGCGCTGCTGGCAGGCCTTAAGCAGGACATCTGCGAGACCGCTATTGCTCATTCAGGGACATCCCCTGGAAACACAACGCTGGCAGTCGCGATGGCCGCTATGCCTTCCTCACGGCCGACGAAGCCGAGCTTCTCATTGGTTGTCGCCTTGATCGAGATGCGATCGCGCGAAATTCGCAGCATTGCCGAAAGCGCTTCGGTCATGGCCTCGCGATGTGGGCCGACGCGCGGCGCCTCGCAGATCAGGGTGATGTCGGCGTTGGCAATGCGCCCGCCGCCCTCGCGCACCAGCTTCACCGCGTGTTCGACGAAGATGCGTGAAGCGGCCCCTTTCCACTGCGGGTCGGAGGGCGGGAAATGCGTGCCGATGTCACCGGCGCCGCAGGTGGCCAGCAGGGCGTCGGTCAAGGCGTGGAGACCGACATCGGCATCCGAATGGCCGGACAATTTCTTGCCGTGCGGAATAGCTACACCGCACAGGGTGACATGGTCGCCGGGCTCGAAGGCATGGACGTCATAGCCATTGCCGGTTCGGATGTCCGGAAAACGTGCCCCCCCGGAAAGCCGCTGATCCGCCATCGCAATATCCCTTGCCCAGGTCAGTTTGACATTGTCCGGCGAGCCGGGAACGATCTTCACCGGAATATGCGCCCATTCGGCGATTGCCGCATCGTCCGTGAAATCCGCTTTGCCCAGATGATGAGCCTTTTCGTGCGCAGCCAGGATCGGCCAGAACGGAAAGCCTTGCGGTGTCTGTGCGGCATGAAGCCCGGCCCTGGACACGGTTTCGCCGATCATGCCTTCGGCCGTTTCGCGCTTGAGCGTATCGGCAACGGGCAAGGCAGGCAGTGCTCCCTGGCGCTCGCCAATGGCGGCGATCGTGCGGTCTATCAGTTCCGCGTCGACAAACGGCCGAGCCGCATCATGGATCAGCACCCGGCCCGGCGCATGGCTTCTTAACGCCAGCAGTCCAAGCCGGACGGACTCCTGCCGTGACGTACCGCCGGTCACCGCGACGACACGGTCGGCGTTCGCACCCGCCGCACGGCGAAAAAGCGCGCCGTCGTCGGCATGGATAGCAACGACGACAGGTCCAATCTTCGGATGCATCAGAAAGGCGCCGAGCGTGCGTGCGATAACGGCGCCGCCGCCAATTTGCTGGTACTGCTTCGGCCCCTTGGCCTGTCCGGCGCGCGCGCCGCGGCCGGCGGCAACGATGACCACCGCGACCTTGTCGTCCGCAGCTTGCTTTTCGCTCACATCTCTCATGCCGAGACGCTTAGCGCATGATCCCGAAAAGTGGTATCGCTTTTGGAAGACCCAGGATTGATGCGGTGCGGCGATCCGTATTTTTCCCAAATGCGCCTTAATATCACGACATTGCGCGTTGCACATTGCCGTCGTTCTGGCTAGAGAATGTGCAGCAACCGAAGGTGCTTGGTTTTTGTGCATGCCTGATGTGACCAAATTGGCTTCGCCGCTGGATGTGGGTGGCGTGAGAATCCACAACCGCGTGTTTCTCGCGCCGATGTCGGGCATCACCGACGAACCGTTCCGGCAGCGCGCCCATGCGCATGGCGCCGGGCTGGTTGTTTCGGAAATGGTGGCGAGCGGGGAGCTTGCAAAGGGCAGGGCTGGCTCGGGCCTGCGCATCCGTCATTCCGGGCTGCCTGTCCACATGGTCCAGCTTGCCGGCCGTGAGGCGGTGCACATGGCCGAGGGCGCGCGAATCGCAGCCGGCGAAGGCGCCGACATCATCGACATCAATATGGGCTGTCCGGCCAAGAAGGTGACGGGCGGCTATGCCGGTTCGGCACTGATGCGAGACCTCGACCACGCGCTGTCGCTGATCGAAGCGGTACTCGGCGCGGTCGACGTGCCGGTCACGGTCAAGATGCGGCTCGGCTGGGACGAAGGCGCGCTCAACGCGCCGATGCTGGCGCGACGCGCTGAGCAGGCCGGGGTGATGATGGTGACGGTGCACGGCCGCACGCGTTGCCAGTTCTATCAGGGCACGGCCGACTGGCGTGCCATTGCACGCGTCAAGCAGGCCGTCTCGATCCCTGTGGTTGCCAATGGCGATGTCGGCTCGCTGGCAGAGGCTGCGTCGATCCTTGACCAGTCCGGCGCCGACGCGGTGATGATCGGCCGTGCGCACTATGGCGCGCCGTGGACCGCCGGCAGCATTGTAGCGGCCGCGCTGGCCGAGCCAGTATCCGGCATGCCGGAAAGCCCGCAAACGCTGTCCGACTACGTCATTGCCCATTACGAAGACATGCTGACGCTCTATGGCGTGGAAAGCGGATTGCGCCAGGCGCGCAAGCATCTCGGCTGGTATCTCGACCGCCACGCCGCCACAAGCGACGACCGGCGCAAGGCCATACTCACGTCTTTCGAGCCTGGGCGCGTCATTTCCTTGCTGCGCGACGTATTTTCAAGCGCTCCCGAAGCGGCGAACCTGCGGAGTGCGGCATGAACGCCACCGTCACACAGAGCACGGATATGGCGGACGCCGCGCATATTGTGCTCAACACCATTCGCCGGCCGGTGATCATGGTCGATCCGCAAGGCTTCATCACCTTCGCCAATGCCGATGCCGAGGATTTTTTCCGTTCGAGCGCCACGATGCTCGCGCGCAATACGCTGCACAAGCTCATTCCTTTCGGCAGTCCGCTGCTGACGCTTGTCGACCAGGTGCGCGAGCGCCGGGCGCCAGTCAACGAATACCGGGTGGACGTGTCGTCGCCGCGGCTCGGCATCGAGAAGGTGGTCGATCTCTACGTCGCGCCTGTGACGGAATTTCCAGGCTCCGTCGTGGTAATGTTCCAGGAACGCTCAATGGCCGATAAGATCGACCGGCAGATGACGCATCGCGGTGCGGCGCGCTCGGTCACCGGCCTTGCCGCGATGCTTGCCCATGAGATCAAGAACCCGCTGTCCGGCATTCGTGGAGCCGCGCAGCTGCTTGAGCTGTCGGCGTCCGACGAGGATCGCGCACTGACCAGGCTGATCACCGACGAGACCGACCGCATTGTCTCGCTGGTCGACCGCATGGAGGTGTTTTCCGACGAGCGGCCGATCGACCGCTACCCCGTCAACATCCATGTCGTGCTCGACCATGTCAAAGCAATCGCCAAGAACGGTTTTGCCAAGAGGATCAAGATATTAGAGGATTATGATCCATCATTGCCTCCGGTCTTTGCCAATCGCGACCAGCTCATCCAAGTGTTCCTCAATCTGGTAAAAAATGCCGCCGAGGCGATCGGCAGCGATCCGCAGGGCGAGATCATGCTGTCGACCGCCTTCCGCCCGGGCATCCGTGTTTCCGTGCCCGGAACGCAGGACCGCGTGTCGCTGCCATTGGAATTCTGCGTGCGCGACAACGGTTCGGGTGTCTCCGAGGATATCCTGCCGATCCTGTTCGATCCTTTCATCACCACCAAGCCGAACGGCTCCGGTCTCGGTCTGGCGCTGGTCGCAAAGATCGTCGGCGAGCATGGCGGCATCATTGAATGCGAATCGACGCCGCGCGGCACCACCTTCCGTATTCTGATGCCGGCGTGGAAAGAAACTCAGTTTGGCACCGACGACGACGGTGAAGGAGACCGCAAATGACCGTTCGCGGCAATATTCTCGTCGCTGACGACGATGCGGCCATCCGCACAGTCCTCAACCAGGCGCTTTCGCGCGTCGGCCACGACGTGCGTGTCACCTCCAATGCTTCGACGCTGTGGCGCTGGGTTGCGGCGGGCGAGGGCGATCTGGTTATCACCGACGTTGTCATGCCTGACGAGAACGCCTTCGACATGCTGCCGCGCATCAAGAAGGCGCGACCGGAACTGCCGGTCATCGTCATGAGTGCGCAGAACACGTTCATGACTGCGATCCGGGCCTCCGAAACCGGAGCCTATGAATATCTGCCGAAACCGTTCGACCTGACGGAGCTGCTCAACATCGTCAACCGCGCGCTTTCCGAGCCGCGGCGGCCCAAGATCGATACGCGTGCCGACGAGCCGCCTGAAACCATGCCGCTGGTCGGCCGCTCGGCGGCCATGCAGGACATCTACCGCATGCTGGCGCGCATGATGCAGACCGACCTGACGGTGATGATCTCGGGCGAATCGGGTACCGGCAAGGAACTGGTGGCGCGCGCGCTGCATGAATATGGCCGTCGTCGTGGTGGCCCCTTCGTCGCCATCAACATGGCGGCGATCCCACGCGACCTGATCGAATCGGAACTATTCGGGCACGAGAAGGGCGCCTTTACCGGCGCACAGAACCGCTCCACTGGCCGTTTCGAGCAGGCCGAAGGCGGCACGCTGTTCCTCGACGAGATCGGCGACATGCCGATGGAAGCGCAGACGCGGCTGCTGCGTGTGCTGCAGCAGGGCGAATACACCACGGTCGGCGGCCGCACGCCGATCAAGACTGACGTGCGCATCGTCGCTGCCACCAACAAGGACCTGCGCACGCTGATCAATCAGGGGCTTTTCCGCGAGGACCTGTTCTACCGCTTGAACGTTGTGCCGCTCAGGCTGCCGGCGCTGCGCGAGCGATCGGAGGACATTCCGGACCTCGTCCGGCACTTCTTCAAGCTCGGCGCCAGTGAAGGCCTGCAGACCAAGCGCATTTCCACCGGCGGCATCGAGCTGATGAAGCGCTACCCATGGCCGGGCAACGTGCGCGAACTCGAAAACCTCATCCGCAGGCTGGCTGCACTGTATTCGCAGGACGAGATTTCTGCCGAGATCATCGAGGCGGAGTTGAAGACCGGCGAAAGGCCTGTCGTTCCAGGTGGCGGCAACCTCATTCCCGACGACCTTTCCATCGGCCAGGCGGTGGAGCATTTCCTGCAACGCTATTTTGCCTCGTTTGCCGGCGACTTGCCCCCGGCCGGGCTCTATCAGCGAATCCTCTCCGAGGTCGAATACCCGCTGGTCCTCGCCTCGATGACCGCAACGCGCGGTAACCAGATCAAGGCTGCGGAATTGCTGGGGCTCAACCGCAACACGCTGCGCAAAAAGATTCGCGAACTCGGCGTCAACGTCTACAAATCGTCCAGGCAGGTCTAGACGAATCCCTTTACGAGCGCTTTCCAGGGGATCGATTGCCGAAAGATTTCCGTCTCGGCCACACTTGTTGCATAATCGCCACAATGCGTTGCATACATCCGACGCAATCACTGGCTCTAGACGGCGACATGGCCCTGCAGGCACCGACACTGAGCAAATCGCTTTTCAGCAATACGGGCGCGCGAGACGGTCGCCGGCTGCTTGCGCTGCCGGGCGTGATCGCCGTTGCCGGTGCGCTGGTGACGGCGGCGATCTCCTTCGCCATTCTGGTCGGCGCGACGCCGATCACGCCCGACGCGAGGACGACGCTGGCGCTGATTGCGCTTAATGCGGCGTTCGTCCTGTTTCTGATCTTGCTGGTCGGCCGCGAGGTGCATCGCATCCTGATGGCACGACGGCATGGCAAGGCTGCGTCGCGCCTGCATGTGCGCATAGTGGCGATGTTTGCGCTGGTCGCCGCCATCCCCGCGATCATGGTGGCGATCATCGCGTCGATCACGCTCGACATCGGCCTCGACCGCTGGTTCGAGATCCGCACCAAAACGATCGTCAATTCGTCGTTGTCGATCGCTGACGCCTATGTGCAGGAAAACGCGCGAAATCTTCAGGGCACGACGTTGTCGATGGCTTACGACCTCGACGCTTCGCGCACGCTTTACGGCCTCGATCGTACCGGTTTTCTCGACCTCATGAACAAGGAGGCGGTGGGACGCTCGCTGGCGCACGCAGCACTCATCAAGCCCGATGGTTCCTTCGTTATGAGCGCCAAGACCGACGCGGACTTTGCCATGCCGGAGCCGCCTGAGGGCGCCGTGGCAAGCGCTGCCGACGGCAAGCCGGTGCTGATAGAACCGCGCACCCGCAACATCATGGGTGCCATCGTCAAGCTGCGCGAGATCGACGGCCTCTATCTCTACACCATCCGCCTCGTCGATCCCGAGGTGATCAAGGCGCGGCAGATCGTCAAATCCAACACCGCCGAATATCGCGGTCTCGAAGACAATCGCCGCACCTCGCAAGTGGCTTTCGCGCTTCCCTATCTGTCGCTGACGCTGATCATCATCCTGTCCGCCATCTGGACCGGCATTGCGGTGGCCGACCGCCTGGTGCGGCCGATTCGTCAGCTCATCGGCGCGGCCGATGAGGTCGCTACCGGCAATCTCGACGTAGCCGTGCCTGTCCGCCCCTCCGACGGTGACGTCGCCTCGCTCGGCGACACCTTCAACAAGATGCTGATGGAGCTGAAATCGCAGCGCAACGAGATCCTGTCGGCCAAGGATTTGATCGACGAGCGGCGGCGCTTTTCGGAGGCGGTGCTTGCCGGCGTCACCGCCGGGGTCATCGGCGTCGATCCATATGGCATCGTCACCATCGTCAACCGTTCGGCCGAAACGATGCTGGCCATATCCGCCACGGCAGCGCTTGGGCAGAACCTTTCCGCCGTGCTGCCGCATGTCGGCCGCGTCTTCGAGATCGGCCGCAAATCGGGCAAGCCGGTCTATCGCGAACAGGTCACCTTCTATCGTGCCGGCACCGAACGGACCTTCAACGTGCAGATCACGATTGAAGCCGGCGACGACGGTTCGGAGGATAAATCCTACGTCGTTACAGTCGATGACATTACCGATCTGGTCCAGGCACAGCGTTCCTCCGCATGGGCCGACGTGGCGCGGCGCATCGCCCACGAGATCAAGAATCCACTGACGCCGATCCAGCTTTCGGCCGAGCGTATCAAGCGCCGTTACGGCAAGGTCATCACCGAGGACCGTGAGGTTTTCGATCAATGCACCGACACCATCATCCGGCAAGTGGAGGACATCGGCCGCATGGTCGACGAGTTCTCGGCGTTCGCCCGCATGCCGAAACCGGAAATGAAGGCCATCGATCTGCGCGATTCGTTGCGCGAGGCCTCGTTCCTGGTCGAAGTGAGCCGCGCCGACATCACCTTCGAGCGCGTCTTTGGCAATGAGCCGCTCAAAGGCACGTTCGACAGCCGCCTGATGGCGCAGGCGTTCGGCAACGTCATCAAGAATGCTGCCGAAGCCATCGACGGACTTGATGCAGAGGATCGTCCGCACGGCATAATCCGGATTCAAGCCGGGCGTCAGAATGGCGCGATTCGAATCGACGTCATCGACAACGGCAGGGGCTTGCCGCGCGAAAACCGGCAGCGCTTGCTCGAGCCTTACATGACGACACGCGAGAAAGGCACCGGGCTTGGCCTCGCTATCGTCAAGAAGATCGTGGAGGACCATGGCGGGCGACTCGAATTGCACGATGCACCAGCGGACTTCCACGATGGGCGGGGTGCAATGATCAGCATCATCCTGCCGGTTGCCGCCACCGTTCCGGTACGCGGCGAGGGCAAGACGGAACACGAAAAAGAAACTGAAAAGGTCGGAAATGGCGTCTGATATTCTCATCGTCGATGACGAGGAAGACATCCGCGAACTCGTCGCCGGTATCCTGAGCGACGAAGGTCACGAAACACGCACGGCGTTTGACGCCGACAGCGCGCTTGCGGCGGTTGCCGACCGGGCACCCAGGCTGGTCTTCCTCGACATCTGGCTGCAGGGCTCGCGGCTCGATGGCCTGGCCTTGCTGGACGAGATCAAGACGATGCACCCGAACCTGCCGGTGGTGATGATCTCGGGCCACGGCAATATCGAAACGGCAGTCTCGGCCATCCGCCGCGGCGCCTATGATTTCATCGAAAAGCCATTCAAGGCCGACAGGCTGATCCTCATTGCCGAACGGGCGCTCGAAACCTCCAAATTGAGACGCGAGGTTTCGGATCTCAAGCTGCGCAGCGGCGAGACTTTCGACCTCATCGGCATGTCGTCGGCAATGAGCCAATTGCGCCAGACCATCGAGCGCGTCGCGCCGACCAACAGCCGCGTCATGATCATTGGCCCCTCCGGCTCGGGCAAAGAACTGGCGGCGCGCGCCATCCACGCACTGTCGGCGCGCAAGAGTGCACCGTTTGTGACGCTGAGCGCCGCCAACATCACGCCTGAGCGTATGGAGATCGAGTTGTTCGGCACCGAATCGAACGGCGTCGAACGCAAGGTCGGCGCGCTGGAGGAAGCCCATCGCGGCATTCTCTACATCGATGAAGTGGCCGACATGCCGCGCGAGACGCAAAACAAGATCCTGCGCGTGCTGGTCGAACAGCAGTTCGAGCGGGTAGGGGGCACCAAGCGGGTCAAGGTCGACGTGCGCATCGTCTCGTCGACCTCGCAGAACCTGGAAGCCATGATCGCCGACGGCCGTTTCCGTGAGGACCTTTATCATCGCCTGGCCGTGGTTCCGGTCATGGTGCCGGGACTGGCCGAGCGTCGCGAGGACATTCCTTATCTGGTCGACAATTTCATGAAGCAGATCGCTCGCCAGGCCGGCATCAAGCCGCGCCGCATCGGCGACGACGCGCTGGCGGTGCTGCAGGCGCATAACTGGCCGGGCAACGTTCGCCAGTTGCGCAACAATGTCGAGCGGCTGATGATCCTGGCGCGCGGCGACGATGTCGATGCGCCGATCACCGCCGATCTCCTGCCTGCCGAGATCGGCGACGTCATGCCGCGCACTCCAAACAAATCCGATCAGCACATAATGGCGCTGCCGCTGCGGGAAGCGCGCGAACAATTCGAGAAGGACTATCTGATCGCCCAGATCAACCGTTTTGGCGGCAATATCTCGAAGACGGCAGAGTTTATCGGCATGGAACGCTCTGCATTGCACCGCAAGCTGAAGTCGCTGGGCGTCTGACAGCCAAACCAGTCGTGGGCCACCCAATTATCGGTTACGGCGGTCTTGGAATCGCATAAGAAAGCTGGACTTCTTTCAGGGATTAGCCATGCCGCGCATTGCGTATGTGAACGGGCGCTACGTCGCTCACGCCGAAGCTTCCGTGCATATCGAGGACCGTGGCTATCAATTCGCCGACGGCGTCTACGAGGTCTGCGAGGTGGCACGAGGCTTCATCGTCGACATGCCGCGCCATCTCGCCCGATTGAACCGCTCACTTGCCGAACTCTCGATCGATTGGCCGATCACGCGCGGCGTGCTGCCGCTCGTCATGCGCGAGGTGGTGCGCCGCAACCATGTCGTCGACGGCCTGGTCTATGTCCAGGTGACACGCGGCGTCGCCAGCCGCGAGTTTTTCTTCCCGCCGGCGGACACGAAGCCGTCGCTGGTGGTGACTGCCAAAAAAGCCGATCCTGCAGCTGCCGCGAAGCGGGCCGAGAGCGGGATCCGGGTTATCACGGTGCCGGAGAACCGGTGGGATCGGGTCGATATCAAGTCGGTCGGCCTGCTGCCGAACGTGCTGGCCAAGCAGAAAGCCAAGGAAGCCGGCGCTCAGGAGGCCTGGTTCGTCGATGTCGACGGCACCGTCAAGGAAGGTGGATCGTCGAACGCCTGGATCATCACCGGGGATGGCGTGCTGGTGACGCGGCCGGCCGAGCACGGCATCCTGCGCGGCATCACCCGTACGACGCTGTTCGACGTGGCCGCCAAGCTCGGCCTGAAGATCGAGGAGCGCGGTTTTTCCGTGGCCGAAGCCAAGGCCGCGCGCGAGGTTTTCATCAGCTCCGCGACCACGATTGCCATGCCGGTGGTGGCGATCGATGGCGCTCCCGTCGCCAACGGCCACCCGGGCTCGCTAACAGTTTCATTACGGCAGGCCTTTTTTGACGTTGCGGAAAAAAGTCCAGCCTGATAACCGCACAGATGGAATGAACATCAATATATCTCGTTCTGCTTGTCGTTACTGACGGCAACATGGTGTTTGCGTGCTTGACATGTGCCGGCTAATTTGGCGCATTGGCCTGCAAACCGAAGGGGATCGGCGAAAGACAAGAACAATGGCGGAACGATCGCAAAATCTTCAGGACCTGTTCCTGAATTCAGTTCGCAAGAGCAAAAATCCACTCACCATCTTTCTCATCAATGGCGTGAAGCTGACCGGCGTGGTCACTTCGTTCGACAATTTCTGCGTTCTGCTGCGTCGCGACGGCCATTCCCAGCTTGTCTACAAGCACGCTATTTCCACGATCATGCCGAGCCAGCCGGTTCAGATGTTCGATGGTGAGGAAAGCCAGGGCGCCTGATTGGCACGTGAGAAAGACGCGGACCGCAGCGTTCGCGGAAAACCAGCACATCAGACCGGGACAGAGGCCAACGGCCCGACCCGGGCGGTGGTTATCGTGCCGGTGCTTACCCGGCAGCCTCGTGGCGACGACGACACCAACCGCCCCCGCCTGACCCGTTCCGCCGAGGCTCGTCGCGACGAGGCCGTCGGCCTCGCCAGCGCAATCGACCTCGACCTGGTCCACACGGCGGTGGTGACCGTCAACGATCCACGCCCGGCGACCTTGCTCGGCAGCGGCAAGGTGGCGGAGTTCGCTAAGATCGTCAAAGAGGGCCACGCGGAAGTGGTCATTGTCGATCATCCGCTGACCCCGGTACAGCAGCGCAACCTCGAAAAAGAGTTGAACGCCAAGGTGCTCGACCGCACCGGGCTGATCCTGGAGATTTTCGGCGAGCGCGCCCGCACCAAGGAAGGCACGCTGCAGGTCGATCTTGCCCATCTCAACTACCAGAAAGGCCGCCTTGTGCGGAGCTGGACCCACCTCGAGCGCCAGCGTGGCGGCGCCGGCTTTCTCGGCGGCCCTGGCGAGACCCAGATCGAGTCGGATCGGCGTGTGCTGCAGGACAAGATCACCAAGCTGAAGCACGAGCTCGAAACTGTGCGCCGCACCCGCGACCTGCACCGCGCCAAGCGCAAGAAGGTGCCATTTCCGGTGGTAGCGATCGTCGGCTACACCAATGCCGGCAAGTCGACTCTGTTCAACCGGATGACCGGAGCAGGGGTGCTGGCCGAAGACATGCTGTTTGCCACGCTCGACCCGACGCTGCGCCGCGTGCGCCTGCCGCACGGCACGCCGATCATCCTTTCCGATACGGTCGGCTTCATTTCCGACCTGCCAACGCATCTGGTCGCGGCCTTCAGGGCGACGCTGGAGGAAGTGGTCGAGGCAGACCTCGTCATTCATCTGCGCGACATCTCCGATCCCGATACGGCCGCGCAGGCCGAAGATGTCGAGCGCATCCTTGCCGATCTCGGCGTCGATGCCCGCGATAGCAAGCGCGTCATTGAAGTATGGAACAAGATCGACCGGCTCGACGAGGGCAACCGGGCGCGGCTGCTTGCCGATGGTGCTGACGGCAAGAAGGCACCGCCGATCGCCATATCGGCGGTAACCGGCGAGGGCATCGATGCGCTGAAGACGATCATCGAGACGATGATGTCGGGCGAACTGGAGACGTTCACCGTCACACTCAAGCCCGACCAACTCGGCGTCGTCGACTGGCTTTACCGCAACGGCGACATCGTCTCGCGCGACGACAATGAGGATGGCAGCGTGACCGTCGCGCTCAAGGCTACACACAGCGCTCGGCAGGAGATCGAAAGCCGATTGCGCCGTCAAAACAACGGGTAGAGGCGTTTACTTCGCGCTTTTTGCCTGATGCCAGAGCGCTTCCATCTCGTCCAGCGTCGCCTCTTCGAGGCTGTTTCCCGACGCTTGCAGCGTCCGCTCGACATAGTGGAAGCGCGACCGGAATTTTTCGTTGGTGCCGCTGAGTGCCGCTTCGGAATCAATTTTGAGGTGCCGGCCGAGATTGACGACTGCAAACAGCATGTCGCCGAACTCGTCCTTGATCGGCGCAGTGTCGCCTTTGGCCAGCGCCTCGCGTAGTTCGCCGATCTCCTCCTCGATCTTGTCGAGGATCGGTGCCGCCTCGCTCCAGTCGAAGCCGACGCGGGCGGCCTTTTCCTGCAGCTTGAGCGCCCGGGTCAGCGCGGGCAGGGCGACCGGCACACTGTCGAGAAAGCCCTTGCCATGGTCTTCCGGGTCGAGCCCACGGGCGAGGCGCGCACTGCGCTTCTCCGCCTTTTCCTCTGCCTTGATCTTTTCCCACATGCCCTTGGCCATGCCGGCGCTGCGCGCCTTGTCGTCGCCGAAGACATGGGGGTGGCGGCGGATCATTTTTGTGGTGATGGCCAGGACCACATCGCCGAATGAAAATTCGCCGGCCTCCTCGGCCATTTGCGCGTGGTAGACCACTTGCAGCAGGAGATCGCCGAGTTCATCCCGCAGATCGTCGAGGTCGCCGCGCGCAATGGCGTCCGCCACTTCGTAGGCTTCCTCGATCGTGTACGGCGCGATTGTCGAAAAGTCCTGCTCGATATCCCACGGGCAGCCGGTTTCCGGCGCCCGCAGCGCGGCCATGATCTCGATCAGCCGGGAAATGTCTTTCGAGGGTTTCATCAGGCGAACGCTATCCTGTACCTGGCCGCGCGGCCAACGGCTTCAGCCGGCGAGGGCGTCTTGTCCACAGATGGGCGGCCAGACCATGATCCGAAAGTGGAAGCCGGTTTCCGGAAAAGATCCTAACTAGCAAAAAGTATCAGTCGAGCACGGAGACTATCGCCTTGGCGAGCGCATCCATGCCGTCCTCGGGCAGGCCGGCAACGTTGATGCGGCTGTCGCCGACCATGTAGATGGCATGCTCGGCGCGCAGCCGCCCGACTTGCGCTTCCGACAGGCCAAGCCGGGAAAACATGCCGCGATGGCTGGCGACGAAATCGAAACGGTCGGAGTTGGACTGCCGCCGCAGCGCCTCGGCGAACTGGACGCGCAGCCGCAGCATGCGCAGCCGCATCTCTTCAAGCTCTGCCTCCCAGTCGGAACGCAATGCGGGGTCTTCAAGCACGATGCGCACCGCCGCCGCGCCGTGGTCCGGCGGCATCGAATACATGGCGCGCGCCGCCGACAGCATCTGGCCCATCGCCAAATCCGCCTGCGCGCCACCTTTCGCCATGATCAGCGCTGCACCGACTCGGTCGCGATAGACGGCAAAGTTCTTCGAGCAGCTCGAGGCAACGACCATTTCCGGAACTTTTGCCGCCAGAAGGCGCAAGCCGGCGGCATCCGCATCAAGTCCCTCGCCAAAGCCCTGATAGGCGATGTCGACAAAGGGCAGCAGGCCGCGCTCAACGACAAGATCGGCAATGGCAGCCCATTGCGAGATGTCTAGATTGGCGCCTGTCGGGTTATGGCAACAGCCATGCAACAATACGACGTCGCCAGGATTCGCGGTTCTCAATGCATTCAGCATATCGTCGAAGCGAACCGCACCAGAAGCAGCGTCGAAATAGGGATATTCGCGTGTCTGCAGGCCAGCGGCGCGCATCACCGGCATGTGGTTCGGCCATGTCGGATCCGACAGCCAGACCATCGCGTCGGTGCGGGTCCTTTTCAGCAGCTCTGCTACCAGCCGCAGCGCGCCGGAGCCGCCTGGCGCCTGCGCCGCACGAATGCGCGTCATGTCGGCGGCTGGGCCGAACACCAACCTGGCCATCGCCGCGTTGAAGGCAGTATCGCCGGCAAGGCCGAGATAGGTCTTGGTATCCTGGCCCTGCAGCAGCCGCTTTTCGGCTTCGCGCACCGCGCGCATCACCGGCGTCTTGCCGTCGCGATCCCTATAAACGCCGACCCCAAGATCGACCTTGTCGGGACGCGGGTCGGCGCGATAGAGACCGATCAAGGCCAGGATCTTGTCGGCAGGCGCGGGCTGGAGATTTTCGAACATCGATAAGGTTCCGTTGGCGGCGGAGTGATACGCAAACCGGCCGTACTTTGCCAGCAGTTTCATATGCGCCAACTCGGCGCCGGTTTGCCTCGAGGGCGGCCAATACTATCTGGCGGGCGAGAGCGGGCCCGATATCTCCCAGGACGAGAACGCGGCGAGCCGTAAGAAAATTTCGGGGAGAGCGGGATTAACATCCCGACCTGCTCCGTAAACAGGACATGAAACGGCCGATGCCACGCTTCGATATTCTGGGACAGCTCGGTTCGCTGCGCCGCTATGCACGCTCGCTGACGCGCGACAGCGCCGATGCAGAGGATCTGCTGCATGATGCGCTGGTGCGTGCCTATGAGCGACGCGGCAGCTTCCGCTCCGGCGGAAATCTTCGCGTATGGCTGCTGTCGATCGTCCATAATGCATTCATCGACGGTCTGCGGTCCCGCAAATCCGAAGCAATGCGCATCGAACAGGCCGGCTATCTCGCCGAGGCGAATGTCCAGGCTCCGCAGGAACATTCGGTCCGTCTGGCGCAGGTGCGCGAAGCGTTTTTCGAATTGCCGGAGGAGCAGCGTTCGGCGTTGCATCTCGTCGCCATCGAGGGGCTTAGCTACAGCCAGGCCGCTGAGGTGAGTGGCGTGCCGCTTGGCACGCTGATGTCGCGCATCGGCAGGGCGCGTGCGGCCCTGCGCGAGATGGAGGACGCGGTGCCGGCACGCGCGAAAGGCCATCTGAAGATCGTCGGAGGTGGATCATGAACCAACTGCGCGATCCCGTAACCGGCGCCGATCTCGACGCCTATGTCGACGATCAGCTGGACGTGGCTCGTCGCATCGAGGTCGAGGCGTTCCTTTCGGCCCGCCCGGACGCGGCCGCGCGGGTGATGTCCGACTTACGGATGCGTGACGAATTGCGCGTGGCGCTTGCCGGATCGAAAGGCATGGCGCGGCCCGCGACGGCCGATGCTGCACGACGGCTGGAGCGGGGATTGGCGCGCGGCCGCGTCCTTGGTGCTTTGCAGCGAGTTGCGGCAGTCGCTGTCTTCGTCGCTGCCGGCTGGCTTGCGAACGGGCTCATCGGACCGATATCGGTGACGGAAGTCGTCGCTTCGACCCATCCGCCGGCCTATGTGGAGGACGCGGTCCGGGCGCACCGCACGACGCTCGTGCGCGAGGCGATGTCGTCGCAACCCGAAGCACCCGGCTACAATGCCGACGAAATCCGCGCCGCGACGGCGATCGTGATGCCATCGCTGCCAGCGGACTGGACGGTCCGTGACGTGCAGATCTATCCATCGCAATTCGGACCGAGCGTCGAGATGGCTGTCGAGACGAAAGAGATGGGGCTGGTCTCGTTGTTCGCGATCAGGCCCGGAACATTCGACGTCGTCAAGCCGACCGTCGTTCCCTCGGGCGAAGTTTCCTCGGCTTATTTCCAGATCGGCGAGGTCGCCTACGCGGTCGTCGGACGCAGCGATGTCGGCGGTCTCGATCGCACGGCCGAAGCCCTCGCCAAAACGCTTTACTGATCGACCTGCAAGAAGGAGAACCACATGAACAATCTCGGATATATCGGGGCCGGAGCCCGAGCCGGAGCCGTCTACGATGAAGGCCTGCGCCGGCACATGCTGCGCGTCTATAACTATATGGGCCTTGGCCTCGTCGTTACGGGCGTGATCGCGTTCGTGGTGGCTTCCACGCCCGCTCTTTACGTGCCGATCTTCTCCACACCGCTGAAATGGGTGGTGATGCTGGCCCCGCTGGCCTTTGTGCTCTTGTTCTCGTTTCGGATGCAGGCGATGTCGGCAGGCGGCGCCCAGGCGATGTTCTGGGCATTCTGCGCGGTCATGGGCCTGTCGCTGGCTTCCGTGTTCCTGGTCTTTACCGGCACCAGCATCGCACGCACCTTCTTCATCGCCGCCACCATGTTCGGCGCGACCAGCCTTTACGGGTACACGACCAAACGCGACCTGACGCAGTTTTCGTCGTTCCTGATCATGGGCCTGATCGGCGTGGTGATCGCCAGCATCGTCAATATCTTCCTGGGCTCGACCGCGCTCCAATTCGCGATCTCTGTGATCGGCATCGCCGTCTTCATCGGCCTCACCGCCTGGGATACCCAGACGATCAAGGAGCAGTATGCGGAAAACTTCGGCGCGGAATCACAGCAGAAACTCGCTGTCTTCGGGGCATTCTCGCTCTATCTGAACTTCATCAACATCTTCCAACTGCTGTTGAACTTCACCGGCGAGCGCGAATAGCCGGCGTTGAACCAAGACCGGAGTTGGACATCCTGGACAGAAACGATCAGCAAGCGATCGGACAGCTCTTCGAGAAGTTGGCAAGCGCCGAGCGCCAGGCGCCGCCGCGCGATGCCGAAGCAGAGCGCTTCATCCAGGACCAGATCACCCAGCAGCCTGGGGCGCCATATTACATGGCCCAGACGATCGTGGTGCAGGAGCAGGCCCTGAACGCAGCTCAGGCGCGCATAGAAGAACTGGAGGAGCAGGCGCGGCAGCCGGCCGGCGGTGGACCGCTCAGCGGCTTCTTCGGCCGCAGCGGCGGCAGGCGCTCAGGCTCGGTTCCGCGGGTAGGGCGCACCGCCTCCGTTGCAACTGAAGGGCCGCAGGACACGCCACAACGGGCAGGCGGCGGTTTTCTTGCCGACGCCGCGCAGACCGCGATGGGCGTGGCGGGCGGCGTGCTGCTCGGCAACGCGATCGCCGGCGTGCTTGGCGGCAGCGAAGCGAAGGCAGCTGAACAGCCGACGCCGCAGCCGGACGAAGCCGATCAGGCAGGCGATTCCAGCTCCGATAATGGCGGTGACTTCGGTGATATGGAGTTCTGACGAGCGACCCAGCCTGTGCCTGTGCTGGCGCTGGTGACGATTGCGGGTCAGCATCGGCGAGGTGGCGAGGGCAACATCCGGGAAGCGAGCCCTCGCCGGCGGCTAATAGCCCAGGCGCTTCAGTTCAGCCTTGACCGCCGCGATCGTCCGCCGGCGGCTAATAGCCCAGGCGCTTCAGTTCAGCCTTGACCGCCGCGATCGTCTTGAAGCGGAAGTGCTTCGTTGCGCCGTCGCGCCAATGGCAGTCGCATGTGGTATCGAACTTCCGGCTCGCTTTCAATTGAGTCAGCGCCTTCTGGCCTGGCTTGGGGCCATCGAAGATGCGAACTTCGTAGAGCGTCCCTTCGACATCGTAGTGCATCTGAGCCCAGGAAAGTATCACGATCAGTTCCTTTGCCGGGTCGTGGTCGGCGTTGGCGAGGCCGAGCGCTATGTCCGGTGTGTCGCCCTCTTGTTCACCGATCGTGACCTGGATTGCGCGATATCTGTTGTCAGCTAGCCGTTGTAGCGCGACGAGTGGGCGTTCCGGATATTCCTCAGTAGTCTGGTAATCGACGAAGAGTGTCTGGAGGCCGTTCCAGCTCACGGCTGTGGTGTGCGGATCAGCATTGTCGGCGAACCCAACAACACGTTTGGCGAAAGCCAGGTCGTTCTCGCCTGGCGCACGATCAAAGTCCTGCGCTCGCGCGCCAGTGAGCGCGCAGGCGAGGGTGAGGGCAAGACTTGCAAGTAGCGGGAGTGTGTTCATGATTCCCAACCCTAGCATGCCCGTTGCCCCACAGCGCTGTTGCGAATGTCTAAGAGTGACCGGCCTGATCTCGCCGCCAACGGATGCTATAGGCGTAGTCGCATGCACTTTCGCACCGAATATAAGCGAAGCATATATTAGGACAGTGACTTCTTCAATACTGAAGAAGATCACAACCCCCGGTAGGGTGATTTGCCCTCCGTGGTCAAGAGCACCACGGGATAAATTTTCGCTGGCCCATACTATTTCCCCTTGGCCTATTGTCGCGCGGGCGCGACTTGCAGACGGCAGTAACGTTGCGCGCACTAGGGTGACGGTCTGAGACCGGCGCAGAGGCCGCTGCGGGGGGGGCCTTGCCCCCCTGTACCCCCGCTAAGGCAAGAGGGGTATTTGGGATTTTTAGCTCGCCTTTTTTGTACTCTCTCCTTGCGGAATGATCAGGCCGAGGGGCCGAGGGCGAGATTTTGAGCCGCGAGACATTGCGCTTGCCACTTTCGTTCAGCGCTAAGAACCCAGCCGCTACGCGACTGTCGTGCTGCGCACGCAACCTCTCAACGCGAGCACTACGTGCGGTTGAAGCCGCGTCCGGCATGGGCCGGGGGTTAAGCGGCTTGGGAGGGAAGAATTCAGGCCCGAGGCCGAGTTTCATTTGGTTTCGCCGCGCTCCGAACGCAACGCGTCGTGAGAGCGGGCGGGGTAGGGAGCGTCTGGCAGTGTCCCGCCTGGGCGGGGTATCTGCCCGTTGATGACGGCGCTCCCGTTTTTTCCGATTTTCGTATGCCATACCAAGTCCCCTTGTGGGTTGAGATAATACCATAAGCGACCGCTTATGGTTTCACTGTAGTAACAGTTGTGACTCTCCGAGAACAGGGGCTTAGAGCCGCCTGGAGGAGGGGACGCCGGTTTATTTGGACCCCGGCGGATAGGCTTGAGTTGGAGGGGTTCAGGAAGGACCGTGTTACGATCCAACCACCAGTCCACCAGATCGGAATGCGGCCAACGGTCATTGCCGTGGACCTTGAGCCAAGCTTCAACGAAGCTCGACAGGAACACCGCACCGGCAGCGCTGATTTTGGACAGGTAGAACTGTTCCGGCTTTCCGGTTTTGGAGTTCAGCACGTCAGGGAACCAATAGAACGAGTCTCTTGGCGATACACCCTGTAGTGCATAATCCATTGCAAGCTTGCGGAAGTAGGGCACCCCTATAGCGGGGTTTTTTGACAGTACAAACTTGGCTTGCTTACTTTCGTCAGCGCCTGCGTCTTTATACAGATACTTCACACAATATCGCATGGATGCATTGGAGGCTATTTCCCACTGGGAAAAGCCGTGCGGCCAATGCTTCTCATCTATACGAGCGTCCATTTCCATTTCAGGAGGCTCGGATTGATAGAATAAGATCAGATGCCAGTGAGCACGGCCCTTTTTAGAGCCGTATTCCCCTACTGCGAAATATCTAAATTTGTGTCCGCTCTTGCGGAGACGCTTTAAGTATTTCTGCACATCTGAATAAGTCAGCACTTCCGAGCGGGCGGTTAGGCCACCGCCATACGTCAAGGTCACGAAGCGATTCGCGACGGAAGTACGACTTTCAGCAATGCAGCGGCCTACCCAATCCTGGGCACGGACCGACATGCATTGCATACATTTACGACACCCAACGACTGTTCCGCTTGGCAGGTTCCTCGGGGAACTACACATAGAGGCGGCCATCGTTAGAGGTGTCAGTAATTGCACTATACGACAAGAGGGTGTGCGTGTGGCCGGGTGCGCGCGAGTAGATCGCGGCACACCGGCAGTCAAGAGGCTTGACTAGACAAATGTTCTTCATTGGAAGCTCCATTTTAACAGACGTGCAGAGGCCGACCCGAAAACTATGTTTCGGGCCGACAGTCTGTATTTGAGATTTATTGGTTTATTTGTTTCGACGCCCACGGGCGGCGATTTCGGCCAAAGAGCCGATGACGACGACTATGCAAAACAGGACGAAGCCTGCGCAGAGCATCGCGAAGACGAAGCCTTCCATTTAGATTACCCTCCCTTTGGTGGCGACGAGACGATAGACCGCCAGCGGCGGATTTCCCAGTGGGCAGGGTCCCAGAATTGCCAGTCACCGCCCCAGTCGATTTTCATCTGATTGCGGGCGGCAACGTCTTTGCCGATATGGCCGATGACGGCCCATTCTCGCTTAGTGAGCGACCACGCCTTGCGGGAATGCACGACATCGACCGCACAACCGAAGTTGTGCGGGCTTTCGCCGGCCTGCGCCTTGCTATGGCCGGTGGCGAACGCCTCGTCCTGGGCGTGGCTGTCGCGCACGAAGGTGTGCGCGAACATGGGGACGCCGAGCGCGCGTAGCTGGCGCTGGAAGGCGTCATAGAACGCGATTATCTCAGGCCGAGAGCCTTCGGTTGACGCTCGCATTTGTTGCGAGGCGTAGCGTTCCGACATCAAGAAGGCGCGATCGCGTAGACCTTGAAGCACAGTTTGATGTTCGGGCGAAGCCTCCCGAGCCGGAAGCATGCCGGTTTCCCCGGCGAGGATTTTGAGAGCCATTGGAGGTTCCTTCCCGCGTTTGCGGTATTGGGAGAGGGAGACGAGAGCGGCCCGGGCACGAATGCCCGAGCCGCCAGTTTCAGAAGTTGCCGTAGCTGTCACTGCCGCCTCGACCGCGCGAGTTAAGCCGCGCCGTGGTCTGCAGCGCCGTCAGGCGCTGGCGGAGCAGTGCCGGCCCCGTCGTCGTCGGGCTGGGGCTGGACGCCCCCAGGAAGCCCGACAGGAGCGGGCGAGGGGACCCCGCCCCCTGGCGCTTTTTGTAGTTTCTCACGTTGCGCAGCCGGTCGCTGATGAAGACCTGCTTCCCCGCCAGTGTTCTCGCCATTGCTGAGTCCTTTCGTTATGCCGGCCAACCGGCGCTCCATTTCTTCTTCCATGACCGCCATCCGGGCTTCCATGTTCTGGTTCATCATGAAGTGCATATATTCCACCTCAGGATTGCGAGCGCGCCGGTGCGCGATCTTGGTGAAGCTTTCCGGATCGCCCTCGACATGAACAAAGTCGAATTCGGGCGACGAGAAGAGCATGTGGCCTTCCTTGGGGAAGAGCGGCACCAGCCGCATTTCATCGGCCACGAGCAGTTCAACAGTGCAGTTGCCGGCTGGCGTGAGGCAGAGGAATTCCCCTGCTACCACGCCGTCTTCATCGACCCGCTCGACATGCCATTCGGCAATGTCGGATGCGCGGAGATCGATACGGACGGTGCGCACCTTGCGCCCGTCCAGATTGATGGTCTGACCGGACTTGACCGGCGACCAACGGTTGAGATCGCCCATGCGAAGGATAGTTGCAGACATTGTTTTCTCCTTTGGATTTTCAACCAGGGGCTCCCTGGCTGGGAAAAGTTGGAACAAAACGTGAATGTTTCACGGAATGTTTCACGTGAAACAAAACGTGAACGTTGCCGGAGCCGATCCACCTGACCCGTTAAGACGGAACCAGCACGATAAGCCCCGGCAACGAACCCTCAGACGCCGGTAAGGCGGGTTTGATCCACCTTGGCGAGCACCTTGGCGTAGTCGTCGTTCGCTTCGATCAGAGGCGTTCCGAAGACGGTGTTTCCTTCAATCAGGAAATCGCCCTGGGTCATGCATTCGAACGGGTCTTGGTTGGTGACCACGAACACCTTGGTGTTCATGTTGGTACACAGATAGAAATCCACCCCAAGCGTAGGGTTGACAGTTTCGACCGCCCACAGACGCTGACGATCCTCGTCGAACGGCGCAGCCGGATCGGGATTGTAGAACTTGCCGCCAATGCGCGGTTGCTGGACGTTCCAGCGATAGTTCAGCGGCGCATAGCCGAAGGTACCGGCAGGCGTGGCGTGGGCAGTGTCGATATAGCGGTTTGGCACCGCCTCGACCTTTTCCGGATCAAGCGTGTCCTTCAAGTAGTGAGGGAAGTTCGCGCCGGTGTGGGCATTTGCGCCCGACACGATGGGGTAGTGGTACATCGGGTCAGCCTGACGCTCGAACAACTGTTCGGGCGTGATTTCGGCAACCACCATGATGATGCCGCCGACAGGGACGCGAGGCGTCTGAATGGCCATGTCAACCATCGTTGCGCCGTTGACGACGCTTTCAGTGAGGTTCGCGGCGTCCGAGGCGTAGCGCTTGCTCATGCCGAACACCGTGGTGCTTTCGCCCAGGAGCATCGGCTGGCGCATGGCCTGCTCAGGGATGGTCAGACCGTCCATGAGCATATTGATCAGGTAGTTGTCGTCCAACTCGCTGTACTGCGTCCGCAGCTGCGCAAAGGCAGCGGTTTTCTTCGCCATTTCGATGTTCGACAGCGAGACGGTAATACCGTTGGCGCTCAGTTCAGCGAAAATCGCCGGCAAGACGGTCGCAGAGACCGCACCCGCAAGCTTGGTGCCGAGCAGAGCTTCTTGAGCGACGACGCCACCAGCGCCGCCCGTCCAGCTTGCGCCGGTACTATCGCGGAAGGTGGCGACAGAGGCAGTCGGCGTTCCCTTGATGCCGAGGCCCGAGACGGGCAGTTTCGTATTGACGACATTCAACGGCACTTGGCCGTCAATAATCGCCTGATCGAAGTCAGGGACGATGTGTTTGAATTGCTCATGCCGCCAGAAGGCAGGAGCCAGCGATTTGTCGGTCAGGAGACGCGTAGCGAGGTCCGGCGAGCGGTTCTTTGCGCGGAAATTCCAGATTTCGTTATACGCCTCATGATAGGCGGTAGTGACAGTATCGCCGGTCTTAGCATGCAGGCCGAGGTAGACCTTGATATCGTCCGAGGTCACGGCGTTGAAGACCTCGCGCTGGACGAACGGTTGCACCGGGCCGGCAGCATATTGCTCCGTGCCGTCATAGGCGCGATTCACTGCGTCGACAGAGTCGAAGCGAGTGAACGCAGACCAGGGGACGAGATAGGCTTTCACCGAGACATAGACAGCATTCATAAGGATTTCCGCTGTTTCCATCATTTCGAAGGTGAAGCGGAGCCGACCGGATTTTACCGCGTCCTCACGAAGGAGAGGAACCGCGGCGATGGGAACCATCTTACCGGCGGGCAGGGAGGTGATACCGCGAGCGGTGTGAACCCGCATGGAGCGGTTGACCATAATTGGTGTGGTCAAGGTGCGGTTCATCCGCAGGAGATCGCCCGAGCCAGGGGCGAGTTCAGCGGACGATTGATTGCGACGAGTAGCCATTTTTACGACCTTTCAGAGAGCGCATAACGCGCGTTGATTTTTTGGAGATTGCTCGGAGCGTCCGAGCGACGGCCTTGCGCCGCCGAGCACAAGCGGCGCAGGGCATCACCAGCCACCCGATACGCCGGATGACAGGGGCGGGAGGACATAAGCCTGTCCGCCCGGTTGATTGCCGGAGGCCGGTGGAAGCATCCACGGATTGCCCGTCGGCAGATGCGAGCGGATGTACCGACGACCGTCTGCGAAGACGGTATCTGCCCCCGGCCAGTAGCGCCGGATATTAGCGTCCATATCAGCGCCAACATTCACGAGGGCGCCGACCCACCCGCCCGGGTCAGAGTAACGGGCTTCCCATGCATCAGCGTCCGCAAAGGTCGGATCGATGACGGCACGGCCGGGAAGTGGGTTAGTTGCCGAGACCTTGCCGGCAGGAAGCGCGGCAGGAGAGCCGGAAATACCGGCAGTTCCCGGCCTACGAAGGACCGGGCCGGAAGGCGTTGCAGCAGTGCGCTGGTAGCTTCCGGTTTCGGCATTGAGGTTGCCGATTTGCGCTTCCACGAGACGGGAAGCTTGATCGCGGGCCGCGTCGGCGTATGGGTCAAAGTTTGTGAGCCATGAGCCTGCGGCAGAGAGCCCAGCAGCCAGAGGGTTGCCGGGAGTAGTTGTCCTGGTGAAGCCAGCCGCGCCGCCATTGCGAATGGCGGTAAGAGGGTTGAAGCCGGCCTTTTCAGCCGACCTAACCATTGCTTCGTAATCAACGGTGGAGGTGGTGGTCTGGTCGCCACCACCCATGATAGCGCCTGCAATAGAGGCGATACCGCCCAAGAGCGCCCCGATGAATTTAGGACGCCTCCCGATTGTCGATCCCGACGAGGGAGAGGGCTTTCCCGGTGATTACATCACAACCAACCAGAACGACAGCCAGCACACCATTTGCGAACTGGTCTGCCAGAGTACCGTCGAGGCCTTTTGCCACGAGATACGCCGCCAAAGCGGTCCCGGCACGCGAGGCGAGCGGGACGACGAGGCTGCGGAGTAGGACATTTTTCAAAGCTCCATCCTTTCGATTTTGGTTCGGAGGAGCTTCGCTTATTTTCGAGTACTCAAGATAGTCGCATAAGATAGATTATGGAACTGGCATGGCCGATTGGATGTGACGTGAAGATAGCACCTCGCGAGATCCAACTCGGGAACCCAGGCCGTAAAAACTTAGTCTTTCACGCTGATTCGTAAGGGATTTCGATCGTCATGCCGTCATAAGCAGGCTCGACGTTGGCCGGCGTCTCGGCCATTACCGTAGCGTAGTCGAGTGGCACATGCATATGCGTCAGCACCGCGTTCTTCGGCGCCAGTCTTTCGATCCAGCCAAGCGCCTGGCCAAGCGACAGATGGCTCGGATGGACGGTGTATTGCAGCGCGTCGATGACCAGCATGTCCAGCCCGCGCAAACGCTTGGCGGTCGCCTCCGGAAAGTCGCTGACGTCAGGGCAATAGGCCAGCCCGCCGATGCGGAAACCCAGCGAGGTGATGTCGCCATGGAGCTGCAGCAGCGGTTCGAGGGTGAGGGCGCCGCCCTCGCCTGCGATCACCACCGGCCTGTGGTGGTCGATGATATGGGCGTTGACGATCGGCGGATACGAACTGCCTTTCGGTGTTTCGAAACAGTAGCGGAACGCCTCGCGTAGGCGCAGCATGGTAGCCTGATCCGCATGGATGTCGATCCGGTGGCGCTGCTCGAGCACGAAGCCGCGCAAATCGTCGATGCCGTGGATATGGTCGGCATGCGGATGTGTATAGACCACCGCATCGATGCGCTTGACCGATGCCAGCAGCATCTGCTCGCGGAAATCCGGGCCGGTGTCGATGACGACCGTGGTCCGGGCGCCACTCGCCGCGATCCGCTCGACGAGCGCTGCGGTGCGCGTGCGCCGGTTCCGGGGGTCCGCGGGATCGCAATTGCCCCAGTCGCCGGTGATGCGTGGCGTGCCCGGCGATGAGCCGCAGCCGAGGACGGTAAGACGTAACCGGTCGCTCATGCGTCAGGCGCCCGGCGCGCTCGGGCGCGGCATTTTCCTAAACAGCCGGAAGAAATTATCCGTGGTGATATTAGCGATCTCGGCCTCGCTGAAGCCGATCGTCTCGGCCAGCACCTTGGCTGTATGCGCGACATAGGCGGGCTCATTACGCTTACCGCGAAACGGGATTGGCGCAAGGTATGGCGCGTCGGTTTCGAGCAGCAGACGGTCGCGCGGCACATCGGCGGCGACGGCGCGCAGCTCGGCGGAGTTCTTGAAGGTCAGGATGCCGGAAAACGAGACGTAGCCGCCGAGCGCCACGCCGATCTCGGCCAGCCGGCGCCCCGACGAAAAACAGTGCAGGATGAAGGGGAAGGCGCCCTTCCCCGTTTCTTCTTCGAGGATATCAGCCATGTCGTCGTCGGCGTCGCGCGAATGGATGACCAGCGGCAGACCGGTCACGCGCGCCGCGGCGATGTGGGTGCGAAAGCCCTGCGCCTGTGCGTCGCGCGGCGCATGATCGTAGAAATAGTCGAGTCCGGCCTCGCCAATCGCCACCACTTTGCGATGAGCAGAGAGCCGCACCAGATCATCGACAGTGACATCAAGCTCTTCGGCCGCATTATGCGGATGGGTGCCGACCGAGCAATAGACCTCATCGAAAGTCTCTGCAATCTCAAGCACTTGGTTAAATCGCTTCACCCTCGTCGAGATCGTCACCATTCGGCCGATGCCGGCCGCTAGGGCGCGGGCGACAATGGCCGTCCGCTCTTCGGCGAAATCCGGAAAGTCGAGGTGGCAGTGACTGTCGACCAGCATCAGGCGTTCGCGTCCTGCTTTTCGTAACGCGGAAAGACCGCCTCCGGCGCGGGCAATGCCGTGCCGGGCACCAGCGCATAGTCGGCGTGGACATGCGCAAAGTCACGGTTGTCTGCCGGCACCGCCAGCAGGTCGAGCAGCTTAGCAGCCGACCCCGGAACAAAGGGCTGGCAGAGCAGCGTCACGCGCCGGACGACTTCGATCGTCGTCCACAGAACTGTCTTCATACGCTCTGGATCGCTTTTGCTTAGCGCCCAGGGTTGCTGAGAGGCGAAATAGCGGTCAGCTTCGGCCACCACTCCGAAGATCGCCGCCAGCGCCAAATGGATGCCCTGATCCGCCATCGCCTTTCGCGCGACGGCGAGTGCCCCCACCGCTTGGTCGAGGATGGCGCTGTCGGCTTCGGTCAGTTCGCCGCGCTTTGGCACCGCGCCGCTGCAGTTCTTGGCGACCATCTTCAGCGAGCGCTGCGCCAGGTTGCCGAGGCCATTGGCAAGGTCGGCATTGGTGCGGTTGACGATCGCATCATGGCTGTAGCTGCCGTCCTGGCCGAACGGCACTTCGCGCAGCAAGAAATAGCGCACCTGGTCGAGGCCGTAGTGCTCGATCATCGCGAACGGGTCGATGACGTTGCCGACCGACTTCGACATTTTCTCGCCGCGGTTGAACAAAAAACCATGCGCGAACACGCGCTTCGGCAATTCGATGCCAGCCGACATCAGGAAAGCCGGCCAGTAGACCGCGTGGAAGCGGACGATGTCCTTGCCGATGACGTGCGCGTTTGCCGGCCAGAACGACCATCTCTCATTGGCCAGATCCGGATAGCCGGCGGCGGTGATGTAGTTGGTCAAGGCGTCGACCCAGACATACATCACATGCTTCTCGTCGCCCGGCACCGGGATGCCCCAGTCGAACGTGGTGCGCGAGATCGATAGGTCCTTCAGGCCGGACCTGACGAAGCTCATCACCTCATTGCGCCTCTCGGCAGGACCGACGAAATCGGGCTGGTTTTCGTAAAGTGCAAGGAGCCTGTCCTGATAAGCCGACAGCCGGAAGAAGTAGCTCTCTTCCTCGACCCATTCGACCGGCGTCCCCTGCGGCCCATAGCGGACATTGTCGGCACGCACCTCGGTCTCTTCTTCGCCGTAATAGGCTTCGTCACGCACCGAGTACCAGCCGGCATAGCCGCCCTTATAGACGTCGCCATTGGCGGCCATCGCCTTCCAGATCGCCTGCGAGGCCTTGTAGTGCCGCTTTTCCGTGGTGCGGATGAAATCGTCGTTGGAGGCATCGAGCGCGACGGCCATGCGCTCGAAATCGGCCGAGTTGCGGTCTGCCAGCTCGCGCGCTGAAATACCTTCTCTCTTCGCCGTCTGCAGCATCTTTATGCCGTGCTCGTCGGTGCCGGTGAGAAAGAGCACGTCCTTACCGTCGAGCCGCTGGAAGCGGGCCAGCGCGTCGGTGGCAATCAACTCGTAGGCATGGCCGATATGCGGTTTGCCGTTCGGATAGGAAATAGCCGTCGTGACGTAGTATTTTTCGCGTGCCATGGATGAGCCGTCATGAATGTCTGAATGAAAGATGTCGCGGTGAGATATCGCATCGAAACGGCAATTGCCATCCGACGCCAATGTGGTGGCTTCGAAGTTCCTGCGATTGATTGGGATCAATACTCAGGGGCTTCAAAGCCACGCCAGCGGCCGTCACATTCGCATTGCAGAATTCAGGCGGTCGATCATGGTCAGGGCGTGCTGCTTTTTGTCGAGATTGTAGGTCTCGGTTTCAGATATAGCGTTCAAAGCCTCGTGCCAAGTATCCGACAGCGTTTTGGCCCGCGCGAGATCGCCGGCGAGCGCGGCCTGGCTGGCGCCGGCCGACAGCAGATCAAGCGCGCGGCGATTGAATATCTCGAACGGGATTGCCTGGTCGCGGCCGGCGACCGCCTCGGCAAGACGGTAGGCGCCTGCGACATCTATCTTCTTGGACATGACCAGGGCGTCGAGGGTGGCGGCGATTTCGAGCCCTCCATACTGCGTCAACAGGATCGCATTGCGCGCGCTGCCCCCTGCCCGCTCCGCCAGCGCCGCGCGCGCCCCAGGATCCTCCGGTGGCGGCGGCTCGATGCCTTCCAGAACCGTCATCAAGTTCTCGGCATCGAGCGGCGCCAACCGCACCATCTGGCAGCGCGACCGGATCGTCGGCAGCAGACTGCCCGGCGCATGGACGATGAGGATGAACAAGGTGCGCGCGGGTGGCTCTTCAAGATTCTTCAGCAAGGCATTGGCAGCATTGGTGTTCATGTCGTCGGCGGGATCGACGATAACCACCCGGTAGCTGCCGTCGTGCGAGGTCAGCGACAGAAAACGGCTGACCTTGCGGATTTCGTCGACCGTGACCACTGTCTTGAAGCTCTTGGTCTTGTCGTTCGCCGGGCGTGTAAGATGCAGCACCGAAGGATGCGCGCCGGTGGCGATCTGTCGAAACAGCGACGAAGCCGGATCTGGAACGGCAAGGCTTTCCGGCGCCTGCTCGAAGGCCGGGTGCTTCAACAGATGATGCGCCAGGTGAAAGGCCAGCGTCGCCTTGCCGATGCCAACCGGTCCGGCAAAGATCAGTGCGTGCGGCAGCTTTCCCGAGCGGTAAGCGGTGGCGAGCATGTTGGCCGCCTGCAGGTGACCGACAAGACGCGGCGTCTCGGATGGCTCGGGCACCCCGTCCAGCGTATCGTGCTGTTCGGGCGCGATGCGTTCGAAAATCATGCTGGCGCCGCCTGCCTTCTTTGTGCCGGCATCATCCTCTCGAGAGCCGCGAACACCGCGGCGGTAACGACATCCTCCACCGCATCTAGGTCGGCTGAGGCATCGACGACAACGCAGCGTTCGGGTTCAGCTGAGGCGATCGCGAGAAACGCCTCGCGCCGGCGTTGGTGGATGGCCAATGTTTCTTTCTCGAAGCGGTCCGGTCCGTCACTGCTGCCCCGCCGGGCGGTAGCGCGCCTCAGGCCCTCGGCGGGGTCGATGTCGAAGATCAGTGTCATGTCCGGCACCATGCCGTTGATGGCGACCTTCTCCAATGCGTCCATGAATGCCGGGTCGAGGCCGCCGGTCACGCCCTGGTAGACGCGCGAGGAATCCATGAAACGATCGCAAAGCACGACCGAACCGCGCTCGACTGCCGGCCGGATGACCTGTTCGACATGGTCGGAACGCGCAGCGGCGAAAAGCAGCGCTTCCATCTTGGGGCCGAACGGCTCGGCTGCGCCTGAAAGCAGGACATGCCTGACCGCCTCCGCGCCCGGCGAGCCACCCGGCTCACGTGTCACCAGCACATCGTATTTCTTGGCGCGCATCTTCTTTGCCAGCCGCTCGATCTGCGTCGACTTGCCTGCTCCTTCGCCGCCTTCAAAAGTGATGAAAAATCCGCGCGCCAAAGCCTTTGTCCATACTTCGGGGACCGTATAGTCCCGGCGGGAAAAAAGGTCCACCGCGACGGTGCTAACGCAGCCAGCCGACGGCCAGTTCCTTGGCGGCGTCGAGCGCGCGCTGCGGCAGCGAACCGACACCGATCGACTCGGCGGCAAACAGCGGCGTCTCCTGGCTCAGCGTATCGCCGATCCAGACGCGCAGCGTACCCACCGGCTGCCCCTCCTCCACCGGCGCTGCCACCGGTCCGTCATAGACGATCCTGGCGGTGAGCTTGTCGCGGTTGGTGATCGGCAGGAAGATCTGCACCGGTCCTTTTGCCTTTAACGCGACACCGGACTTGGCGCCGCCAAAGACCTGGGCTTCGCCAACCACTTCGTCCTTGGCGAATACTTCAGTCTTCTCGAAGGAGCGAACGCCCCAGTCGAGCAGCTTTCGCGCTTCCTCAGCACGCTCACGGTCGTTTGCCAGGCCGCTCATCGCCGCGATCACCCTTGTGCCGTTGTGGCTGACCGAGCCGACAATGCCGAACCCGGATTGCTCGCTGGCACCGACCGCGAGCCCGTCGGCGCCTATGTCCATGGCCAGTAGCGGATTGCGGTTCCTCTGGGAAATCTTGTTCCAGGTAAAATCCTTCTGGCCGTAATAGCGGTAGAGATCCGGGTAGTTGCGCCAGATATGCAGCGCCAGAAGCGCAAGTTCGCGAACGCTCGTTTGCTGCTCATCGGCCGGCAGACCGGTGGAATTGACGAAAGTCGATTTCTGCAAGCCGATCTGGCGGGCACGCCCGGTCATCTGCGCTGCGAAGTTTGCTTCGGACCCGGCCATCCCTTCAGCAATGACGATACAGCCGTCATTGGCCGCCTGCACGGTCACGCCCTGGATCAGGTCTTCCAGCCGGATCGTCGACTTGAGCTTGGCGAACATGGTCGATGTCCCCGAAGGAGCGCCGCCTTTGCGCCAGGCGTTCTCGCTCACCACGAAGGTATCATCGAGCGTCATGCGCCCTGATTTGATGGCGTCGAAAACCACTTCCATCGTCATCAGCTTGGCCAGCGAGGCCGGCGGAATCAACCTGTCGGCGTCCTTGGAAAACAGCACGGTTCCGGTTTCGGCATCGATCATGAAGGCCTGCGCGGCCTTGGTCTCGAAAAGCTGTGCTGAGGCCGGCGCAAGCGAGAGCAGCAGCAGGCCGAGCGCCATAAGCCCGGTGAAAGGGTGAAAAGATTTCATCAGGTTCGACCAGTGAGCCGGCGCTTTTGCAAGTTGGCAGAAGCTATCAGGCTTTTGCCTGGCGGATCAATCGCGCGCGAAAAAACCAGGCAGCCCCGAGCTCAGTTGCGTACAGCAAGCGCATCCGGCGCACCATGCGACCACGCTGCCTGCAGCATCTCGTCCAGGCTGCCACGACCGTCGGCAAAGAGGTTGACCGAGTACCAGTCCTTGCCTTCAAGTTCCGAGCGCTGGATCTCGGTCTTGCCGAAGCTGGAAAGCTGGGCCGCCACACGCTCCGCTTCGGCGGCATTCTCGAACGAACCCGCCGCGACATAGTCCGTGGGCGACCCGGTTGGAGGAGCTTGCCGCTTCCACGATTGAAGAATTTCGGCGGGCGACATGCCGGCGCCATCCAGCTCGGCAAACGCGTTGGAGGCGCGTTGCACGCGCTCGTCCGCGTAAGACAGCGACGCCACGGTGAACGGCGATTGCGCCGGCAGGTTGATCTCCGGGCGCTCCGGCACGATCGGGCCGAAATCGGGCAGTACAATGTCTCCCAAAGCAGATGCTTGCACTGCCATGACAGGCCCTGCATCGGATCCCTGCCCGGAATTCGTCAGCTGACCGGGGAACGGCACGGCAGCAGCGCTCACCGGCAGGCTTGGCGACGGCCCATTCATCGCGACCATGACACCGCTGGGCAGGCCGTCCGACGGATCCGGCGCCCTGTTGCCTGGACGATACGAAGCCACAAGATACTGCCCGTCATTGCCTTCGAGCGGCGCACGGCCGACATATTCGACCTTCACCTCGGCCGTACCGATGTTGGCATAATCGAGCATTTCAGCAGCGCGCTTCGACACATCGATGATGCGTCCATCATGATAGGGTCCGCGGTCGTTGACGCGCACGATCACCGAGCTGCCGGTCTTCATGTTGGTGACCCGCGCATAGCTCGGCAGCGGCATGGTCGGATGCGCCGCCGTCAGATCTGCCATGTCGTAGACTTCGCCGTTGGCGGTCAACCGGCCGTGGAAGGCCTCACCGTACCAGGATGCGAGGCCAACCTTGGCGTAACGTTTGTCTTCCTTCGGATAATACCACTTGCCGCGCACCTGATAGGGCTTGCCGAGCTGGTCGCGTCCGCGAGACGTCTTGAACATGACGCGCGGGCTGGCTTTCACGCCGTATTCGGCTTCGGAAAAATATTCCTTGGAGCGAGGTTTCTTGTTGACCATCGCCTTTTGCTGCGGCCCGGCACATGCTGCAAGAAAGGCTGCCGACAAGGCAAACAGCGCGAAAGCGGAAGCGCGACGAAGACGCGGGCGCGCCGTGGTCTGCATATTTTGATTATCCCCTATAGCATCGACGAAGGCACCGCAGCATGAACGTCAGCGATGCCAAAGCACCCACTCCAGAAACGCCGGCGACGCCCTACCCCAATCCTTTTTGTGCGCAGGAATTGTTTATCACCGTATTAACCGATTGTGGTCGGAACCGGGCGAGATTGTGGCACGGACCGCCTCGCTGATCGGCATGAAAATCATCGCTTATCGATCAGAAACGCCGTTCGTGGCGCACTTTGCCCCTGGCTTGGCGTGTCTGCGAGCGCAGATTCAGGGACCGAATATCACAAGTTCGGTGAACGTCAGATCTCCAGGTGCGGGTGGTCTGGGACCTTTGAAGTATTTCAGCCCCTTGTTGGGCCGGTACCATCCCACCAAACCTGGAATCGGCTCCTTGGCGTCGACAAAGCAAACCAGGATTCCGCTTCGCAAGAGAAAGCGCCCCATCGCACCGGCGCAGCGGCTCAAATCCGCAAGCGAGCGGCAATAGATGACCTGATGGCACTGGATAACACCGTGCAACATTCGGCGCGGCATCAATACCAGGGGGAACGCTGCTCCGTCGCAAATGCAGATCAACGACAGGCAGCCCAGCGCGGCGTGTTCCGAGAGTATGTACCTCTCACTCTCGGGCAGCATCGCCAATTCCGGGAGATCGGGACGCACTTCGACTACGCGACATGACCGCTGCGTCAAACTTAAAGCCGGCAAGAAGGTAAATTGTCCGCTGGAGAAGAGCCGAAAGCCTAGCGCCCGGTTGGCTTTCAATGTCGCTTGTGCCGGCGAAATGTTCGTGTAGGTCACGTCCTTCCGCTTGAGAACCGCCACAACCAACATGGCGCCATAAGGACGGAATTCTGCATCGACTGACCAGCTTGAAAGATTGCAGCGGATTTCGTCGCCCTCTGGCCCCTGGTAGCGAGCATAAAGGGTGAGCACAACGCCGACGATCCGACCGGCATGCTCCAAAACAAAGCCATATCGTGGGAACTCGGCAACCGCAGGACGCTGCGACAAACGGGTCAGAGCGTGTATCCAGTAACTCCGGTTACGCGCCGGAAAGCCCCTGCACAGGCAATCAACCACTCCCTCCCAGTCGGTTTCGCGGATTGGTCTACAGCGAAGACCGGGCGGGAGAGCGCCAAGTACGGCCAAAATCAACTCCAGAATACGATTTACTTACATGTGCCTAATGCGCTCCACATATCAGCGCTCAACGATTAATAGTCCGTGCGGGTTTTAAAAACGATTTTCCACACTCAGCACAAACACAGCTCGCCATGACGCTGCTCACCGTCCTGGATCGCGCCGAAAGGTGCGGCCGCCACGGTTGACTTGGCGTTGAATGCGGCTTTACAGGAATGGAGCGCGAACCGGTCGGGGAACGTCCTGGTGCCAATCCGGTACCGACAGCTCGAACCCGCTCCTCTCGCGATATCCTAAGTGATGGAAAAATCACCTTGGAGGGATGGCCGAGCGGTTTAAGGCACCGGTCTTGAAAACCGGCGTGGGTGCAAGCCCACCGTGGGTTCGAATCCCACTCCCTCCGCCATATCCGGCCAATTTCTTCAATCCTGCAGGCATGACGTCGAGTTTTCCGCTCGTCGGATTCTCGACTGCCTGGGTCTAACAGGCCGGTCCGCTTCGGGGAGAACCGCCGCTCTGCCCCATGCAGCGCACCACCTCTCGCGTCGCTGAAATGCGACAGGTGCTGATCGTGGCAACGATACCAAAGTACCGGTGATACTATTGCGTAATCAACAACCTGCCACAAAGCGAAGACTGTCACCCGCCGCGCAGCCGCGCTTCGTCGGGTTGATTTCTCCGCCCGAATATGGTGCTTCTCCCGCCCATGAATAAACTATTTTCTGCGGTCCTCGCATGGACGATAGTGGCTTGGCCGGCCAGCGCAATGGACAGCGCATTGCGCGCCGGCCTGCTGAAACTCGATCCGCAAACCCGGCTGGAGCAGCGATGCGACGCCGAAATTCTCGACCGGATTACCCGCGACGACCACAAATACAAAGCCGATCGTGTCGTCGCCTACGCTTTTGCGACGCCCGAAATGGGCGCCGATGCGATCAAGAGCCCGGGTGCTGCGTTTCGCAGCAAGGGACAGTGGTACCGGCTGAAATTCAAATGCGAAACAGCGCCGGACCATATGGAAGTCCTGCAGCTCCGCTATCGGATCGGTGATGAAATTCCGGAAAGCGACTGGCCCAAATACAATCTCTATAACTAGGCATTCGCGACCTGTGGCCGCATTTTGCCGGTGTTTCGGGCCGATCGTCGCAAACTCTGTATATTGCCGGCCTTGTTCCAACCAGTCCCTTGACGCGCGGGAACCATACACGTTAGGCCCTCCAGGCATTCGACGCGAACGGTCGGCCAACCAGCAAGGGACTTCCAGTCGATGGAAATTTTCACTGCCGCGGGCTTCTCTGCCCTGCTCCAGGTCATCGCCATCGACCTCGTGCTTGCAGGCGATAACGCCATCGTCATCGGCTTGGCCGCGGCGGGCTTGCCGGTCGAGCAGCGCAAGAGAGCGATTCTCATCGGCGTGGTGGCGGCGACGGTGCTGCGTATCGGTTTTGCTGCGATCACCGTCACCCTGTTACAGATTGTCGGCCTGCTGCTGGCCGGCGGCATCTTGCTGCTGTGGGTGTGCTGGAAGATGTATCGCGAGCTGCGCACGTCGTATGCCGACGAGGTGGAGGCGACCGAAGCGCTGTCCAATTCCGATATCAACAGCGATGATATGGTGGCCGGCAAGGCGCGCAAGAAGACCTTGGGTCAGGCGGCATTGCAGATCGTCATCGCCGACGTGTCGATGTCGCTCGACAACGTACTGGCGGTCGCCGGCGCGGCGCGCGATCACTTCCAGGTGCTGGTGATAGGCCTCGTCCTGTCGATCGCGCTGATGGGCCTTGCCGCGAGCTTCATCGCCAAGCTGCTGCACCGCCATCGCTGGATCGCCTATATCGGCCTTTTGATCATCTTCTATGTCGCACTCGATATGATCTACCGGGGCGCGGTGGAAGTCTTGCCGCATGTCAGCAGTGCGGTGAGCTGACACGCCGACTCGAATTCTCATCGGTCGGCCTTTCAGCTTCGGCGAGCCTTCGGCGACGCTGGCGGTTGCGTTTCGCCGCAGCCGCTGCCCATACCAATGCCGCGACAAGTGTGATACTGCGCCGCCAATCCTGAAAATCCGGAAAAGCTTAGATGTCCGCCCCTCGAGTCAGTTTCGTCAGCCTTGGATGCCCGAAAGCCCTTGTGGATTCGGAGCGCATTATCACCCGCCTGCGCGCCGAAGGCTACGAGATCGCCCGCAAGCACGACGGCGCCGACCTGGTCGTCGTCAACACCTGTGGCTTCCTCGATTCGGCTCGCGACGAATCGCTCAACGCCATCGGCTCCGCACTTTCGGAGAATGGCAAAGTTATCGTCACCGGCTGCCTCGGCGCCGAGCCGGACGTCATCCGTGAAAGACATCCGAACGTCCTCGCCATCACCGGACCACAAGCTTATGAAAGCGTGATGGCGGCGGTGCATGAGGCTGCCCCCCCGAGCCATGATCCCCACATCGACCTTTTGCCGCCGCAAGGGGTCAAGCTCACGCCGCGCCACTATGCGTATCTCAAGATTTCGGAAGGCTGCAACAACCGCTGCACCTTCTGCATCATCCCGGCGCTGCGTGGCGACCTCGTATCGCGGCCGGCGGCCGACGTGTTGCGCGAAGCCGAGAAGCTGGCCAAGGCCGGGGTCAAGGAGATCCTCGTCATCTCGCAGGATACCAGCGCCTACGGCATCGATATCAAATACCAGACCAGCATGTTCGGCGATCGCGAAGTGCGGGCGAAATTCCTCGATCTATCGGAAGAACTGGGCAAGCTCGGTGTCTGGGTGCGCATGCACTATGTCTATCCCTACCCGCATGTCGCAGACGTCATCCCACTGATGGCCGAAGGCAAGATCGTTCCCTATCTCGACATTCCGTTCCAGCACGCCTCGCCGCAGGTGCTGAAGAACATGCGCCGGCCCGCTCATGGCGAAAAGACGCTCGAGCGTATTCGCGGCTGGCGCGACATCTGCCCGGACCTTGCCATCCGCTCCACCTTCATCGTCGGCTTCCCCGGCGAGACGGATGACGATTTCGAGATGCTGCTCGACTGGCTGGACGAGGCCAAGATCGACCGCGCCGGCTGTTTCAAATACGAGCCGGTCAGAGGCGCCCGCTCCAACGAGCTCGGCCTCGAGCAAGTGCCGCAGGAGATCAAGGAAGCCCGCTGGCACCGCTTCATGCAGCGCCAGCAGAAGATTTCGGCAACGCAGCTAACCAAGAAAATTGGCAAGCGCCTGCCGGTCCTGATCGACGAGGCGCATGGCAATTCGGCCAAGGGCCGGACGAAATACGACGCGCCCGAAATCGACGGTTCGGTCCATATCCAGTCGCGGCGGCCAATGCGCGCCGGCGACATCGTCACGGTCAAGATCGAGCGCGCCGACGCTTACGACCTTTACGGCTCAGCAGTCTGATATTCCGTCCAAAATGAAAAGGGCGCCGCGCGGCGCCCTTTTGTTCGATATGTTTCCGACCACCTACTGCGGCAGCTTGTCGTCGACGCCCTTCACGTAGAAATTCATGCCGAGCAACGTGGCGTCGTCGGCGACCTCGCCCTCTTTCAGCCAAGGTGTGCCGTCCTGCTTGGCGATCGGCCCGGTGAAGGGGTTCCAGCCGTCGGCGATCTTCTTGGTGGTGGCTTCGGCCATCGCCTTGACGTCGTCGGGCATGTTGGTGAACGGCGCCAGCTTGACGGCGCCGTCCTTAATACCAAGCCAGACATTGTCGGGCTTCCAGGTGCCATCGAGCGCCGCCTGGACCCGGCTGATGTAGTAGGGACCCCACTCGTCGGTCAGCGAGGTCAGCTGCGCGTGCGGCGCGAACTTGATCATGTCTGAGGACTGGCCGAAGCCGTGCAGCTTGCGCTCCTCCGCCACCTGCAAGGCAGCGGTCGAGTCGGTGTGCTGGACGATGATATCGGCGCCCTGGTCGAACAATGCCTTGGCAGCATCGGCCTCCTTGCCCGGATCGAACCAGGAGTTCACCCACACGATCTTCGCCTTGAAGTTCGGGTTGATCGACTGTGCGCCGAGCATAAAGGAATTTATGCCCATCACCACTTCCGGGATCGGGAAGGAAACGATGTAGCCGGCGACGCCCGACTTCGATTGCTTGGCGGCGATCTGGCCAAGCACGTAGCGGCCTTCATAGAAACGCGCATTGTAGATGCCGAGATTTTCGGCCGTCTTGTAGCCGGTGGCGTGCTCGAACATCACCTTGGGGAATTTCTTGGCGATCTTCACTTCCGGGTCCATGAAGCCGAAGGACGTGCCGAAAATGATCTTGCATCCCTCGCGCGCCAGGCGCTCGAAGGCGCGGTCGGCATCGGGGCCTTCGGAGACGTTTTCGAGATAGGCGGTCTCGACCTTGTCGCCGAGTGCCTTTTCCACCTCGAGGCGGCCTTGGTCGTGCTGGTAGGAGTAGCCGAAATCGCCGATCGGGCCGGTGTAGACCCAGCACGCCTTCAGCTTGTCCGCCGCCTGGGCTGATGCCGCCAGCGACAATGCGGCCGTCGTCGCCATCAGGGCAATAAGCAGTTTTTTCATTGTGTTACCTCTCTGAGTTAAGCCTTGGAGCTTCCGTCTTTTTGTTGTCAACGATCCGGAACGAATGGCTGGCCCAAGGAGGCCGGCGTGTTCATCATCGTCAAACGCTTGTTGCGCGAGATTAGAACGAGAACCACGACGGTTGCCAGATAGGGCAGCGAAGAAAGCAGTTGCGAGGGAAACGATTTTAAGAACGCAATTAACTTGTAGAGCAACCAGGGCGCGTCGACGAAGTCCTGCAGATTTATGGCTTGGACGTGAAGCTGGCCAACCCAGATCGCGCCGAAAATATAGGCGCCGGCCAGCACCCGCCATGGCCGCCAGGAGGCGAAGACGACCAGAGCCAGCGCGATCCAGCCGCGGCCGGCGGTCATGTTCTCCACCCATTGCGGTGTGTAGACCAGCGATAGGTGACCGCCGGCGAGGCCGGCACAAGCGCCGCCGAAAATCACTGAGAGATAGCGGTAGCGGATGACGTGGATGCCAAGCGCATGGGCGGATGCGTGGCTGTCGCCGATCGAGCGCAGCGTGAGCCCGGTGCGGGTCTTGAACAGGAACCACATGACGGCGGCGGTCAGCGCGATCGAGATGTAGAAGATTGGATCCTGGCCGAACAGCAGCCTGCCAACGACCGGGATTGCGGTCAGGCCGGGAATATCGAGGTTTGGCAGCCTTTCGCCGGGCTGGCCGACAAAATTCGTTCCCATCATGCCGGAAAGGCCGAGGCCGAGCAGTGTCAGCGACAGGCCGGTGGCCACCTGATTGGTGGCCAGCGAGAGCGTCATGACGGCGAACAGCAGCGAGAACACTGCCCCCATGGTGATTGCCGCCAACAGCCCTATCCAAGGCGAGCCGGTGAGATAGCCGGCGCCGAAACCGCCGACGGCACCCATGATCATCATTCCTTCGACGCCGAGATTGAGCACACCCGAACGTTCGACCACCAGTTCGCCGATCGCCGCGATCAGCAGCGGCGTCGCCGCCGTCGCGATGGTCAAGAGGATGTTGACGGTGATGTCCATCAGCGGGCTTCCTCCAGCTTCGGCGCTGCCTTGAGCTTCGGCGCGGAAAAGCCGGTCAGGCGAATGCGGTAATGGATGAGCGTGTCGCAGCCGAGCACGAAGAACAAAAGCATGCCCTGGAACACGCGCGCCACCTTGTCGGAGATGCCGAGCGCGCTTTGCACTGCCTCGCCGCCCAGATAGGTCAGCGCCAGCACAAGGCCTGCGGCGACGATGCCGAGCGGATTGAGCCGGCCGAGAAATGCCACGATGATAGCGGTAAATCCGTAGCCGGGCGAGATCACCGGCTGCAATTGTCCGATGGCTCCCGAGACCTCCGAAATCCCTGCAAGTCCGGCCAGTGCGCCCGACAGCAGGAAGGCAAAGAAGACCATGCGGTTAAGGCCAAACCCGGCGAAGCGCCCTGCCCTCGGACTTGAGCCGAGCACGCGGACCTCGAAGCCTTTCAGCATACGGCTCATCAGGATCCAGATCAGTATCGCCGCGATCAGCGCGAAGACAAATCCCCAGTTTGCCCGGCCGGATTCCAGGAGGAGTTCCGGCAGTATGGCCGAGTCGTTGAACTGGATGGTCTGCGGGAAACCGTGGCCCTGCGGATCGCGCCACGGCCCGCGTACGAGCCAATCGAGGAAGAGCTGGGCGACATAGACCAGCATCAGGCTGGTCAGGATCTCGTTGGTGTTGAAGCGCGTCTTCAGCAGTGCCGGGATTGCAGCATAGGCGGCCCCACCGACCATGCCGAGCAGAAGCATCAGCGGCAGCACCAATGGGCCTTCGAACTGCGGAAACAGCACGGGGATGATCGAGCCGACAATGCCGCCCAGGATGAACTGGCCTTCGGCGCCGATGTTCCAGATGTTGGCCTTGTAGCAGACCGACAGTCCGACCGCGATCAGGATCAGGGGGGCGGCCTTGATCGCCAGCTCATGCAGCTGCCACACCTGGCTGATCGGTTCGATGAAGTAGATGCGGAACGCAGTCAACGGGTTGACGCCGAGCAGCGCGAACATGATGGCACCGGCAATGATCGTCAAAACGAAAGCGATGAAAGGCGAGAGTGCCGAAAACAGCATCGAGCGCTGCGGGCGTTTTACAAGTTCGAGGCGCATCAAGCCGTCTCCAGCGTATGTTCGGCATGACCGGGTTCGGCGCCGCCCATCAGCAGCCCGATTTTCTCGAATGTCGCTTCAGCTATCGGCAGCGGCTTCGACAGTTCGCCATTGTGCATGACCGTGATCGCATCGGAAATCTCGAACAGCTCGTCGAGGTCCTGGCTGATCACCAGCACCGCCGAGCCGCTGCGCGCCAGTTCGATCAGCGCCTGGCGGATGTGGGCCGCCGCACCCGCGTCGACCCCCCAGGTCGGCTGATTGACCACCAAGACGCTCGGCCGGCGGTCGAGTTCGCGGCCAACGATGAATTTCTGCAGATTGCCGCCCGAAAGAGCCGCAGCCTCCGGATCCGGCGCGCTCTTGCGCACGTCCATTGCCTTTATGATGCGCTGGGCAGCGGTATGGATCGCATCGCCCTTGACCATTCCACCGGCGCCGACAAACATCTTGCCATCGGTGGCGTGGCGCGACAGAAGCAGGTTCTCCGAAAGCTTCATGCGCGGTGCTGCGCCATGGCCGAGCCGCTCTTCCGGGACGAAGGCAGCGCCCATCAGGCGCCTGCCGGTGATGGTGAGGCCGCCGGCATCCTTGCCGCGGATGCGGACCGAGCCGGCATCCTGCTGCAGCACCTCGCCGGAAACGGATTCGAAGAATTCGCCCTGGCCGTTGCCGGCCACACCGGCAATGCCGATCACCTCGCCGGCGCGGACCTCGAGATTGATGTTCCTGAGCGGGATCGAGAACGGGGTCGCCGGCTTGCGGGTGAGTTCGCGGATTTGAAGCAGCACCGGCGCGGTCTCGATACCCTCGGCCGGCGCCCGCACCACGGCCAGCACCTCGTTGCCGACCATCATCCGCGCCAACGAAGACGCGGTTTCCTGGCGCGGATTGCAATGGCCGACCACCTTGCCGTGACGCAGCACGGTGGCGCGGTCGCAGATCCGTTTGACCTCTTCCAGCCGGTGCGAAATGTAGAGGATGGACTTTCCTTCCGAACGCAGCCGTTCGAGCGTCTCGAACAACTTATCGGCCTCCTGCGGCGTCAGCACCGAAGTTGGTTCGTCGAGGATGATGAGTTGCGGCGTCTGCAGCAGGCAGCGGATGATTTCGATACGCTGACGCTCGCCGACCGACAGATCACCGACCAGCGATAGCGGATCGAGAGGCAGGCCGTAACTGTAGGAGAGCGCCCTCGCCTTGGCCGCGATCGTGCTGATCGGCGAGCCGTCATCCAGCGACAGCGCGATGTTCTCCGCCGCCGTCAGCGCTTCGAACAGGGAAAAATGCTGGAAAACCATGCCGATGCCGAGCTTTTTTGCGGTGCCGGGGCTGGTGATCCTGACCGCCTGGCCATTCCAGAAAATCTCGCCGGAATTCGGTTCCAGCGATCCAAACAGCATTTTCACCAGGGTCGACTTGCCGGCGCCGTTCTCGCCAAGCAACGCATGGATCTCGCCCTTGGCGATGTTGAGATCGACATGGTCGCACGCCGTCAACGTGCCGAATATCTTTGTGAGGCCGCGAACCTCAAGTAGGTTTGCGCCGTCCTGATCTGCACTCACGGTGCCTCCATCTGGTTTGCCAGACATGTTCTGTGTTCCCGCAACCATCGTATGCGCGGGCTGCTCTCTACGGTAAGCGCCTCACGACTTGAAAGAGCTTCAAGAATTTCAGCGGAAACTCAAGCGGTAAAGAGCAGTTCGCAAGAACGGCGGCATCGGCGGCCCGAAACTGCGGGCGCCTAAGGGATAAGTATTGTTGTCCCGGTGGTCCGGCGCCCTTCGAGATCGGAATGCGCTTTGCCGGCCTCGCTGAGCGCGTAACGCTGGTTGATCTTGATCTTGACGGCGCCGCTGAGCACCACACCGAACAAGGCGGCGGCGGAAGCCTCGAGGTCTTCGCGCCTGGCATTATAGACGAACAGCGTCGGCCGCGTTGCGAACAGCGAGCCCTTCTGCGCCAGCAACGAGATGCTGAAGGGCGGGATCGGCCCAGACGATTGACCGAAGCTGACGAAAGTGCCGAGCGGCCGCAGGCAATCGAGCGAGGCTGGAAATGTGTCGTTGCCGACTGAATCGTAGACAACGTCGCATTTCTTGCCACCGGTGATAGCGGCAACGCCGGCCACGAAATCCTGTTCGCGATAGTTGATCACGTGGTCGAAGCCATGCGCCTTGGCGAGCTCGATCTTGTCGGTGGAACTCGCCGTGCCGATCACTGTCGCGCCGAGATGCTTGGCCCATTGGCCGAGGATCAGCCCGACACCGCCGGCCGCCGCATGAAACAGGATCGTGTCGCCGGCTTTCACCTTGAATGTACGACGCAACAGATATTCGGCGGTCATGCCCTTTAGCATCATGGCTGCGGCCTGTTCGTCGCTGATGCCGTCCGGCACCTTCACCACGCGGTCGGCGGCGATCACGCGCTGCCCGGCATAGGCGCCGGTCGTCACGGCGTAGGCGATGCGATCGCCGGGTTTGAGCCAGTCGACATCCGAGCCGACATCCAAGACCACGCCGGCCGCCTCGCCGCCAGGGACCAGCGGAAATCCGCCCTGCGGCGGATAAAGGCCAGAGCGATAATAGACGTCGATGAAATTGAGACCGATCGCGGTATGCTTGACCAGGATCTGTCCCGAGCCCGGCTGCCCGGGATCGGCATCCTCATAGGTCAGGACCTCCGGGCCGCCATGGGCATGGATGCGGATCGCTTTGGACATTTTCTGGCTCTCTTGGGATCAGGCTTTCTTATCCGACTTGGCGCCGAGATTTGGGAAGAACTGCATGATAGCGCCGATGCAGGCGAGGTAAAGCCCGGTGAACGTAATCCCGAACTTGATGAAATCGCTGACCTGCTCGCCCAGCACGCCGATCTGGTCGTAGAAGGAGGCAAGTGCGGCCTGCGCCAGCGCCAGCGCGCCGAAAGCGCACCAAAGCAGCGTCATGCCGAGATTGATCGGCCGCAGCCGCTTCACCCGCACCGGATGGATGAAATTGATCGGCACGAAGGTGAGAATGGCGGCCACCACGACCACCGCGAAAGAAACCCATTGTCCGGGCTCGATGACGAACAGCGTGAACACCACCATGTTCCAGACGACCGGAAAGCCCTTGAAGAAATTCTCCTTCGTCTTCATGCCGGTATCGGCATAGTAGATTGCGCTCGACACCACGATGATCGCCGCCGACAGGAACGACAGGCGCTCGCCCATGAAGCCGCGCTGATAGAGCGCGAAGGCCGGAATCAACACGTAGGTCACGTAGTCGATGATGTTGTCGAGCAGTTCGCCCGACCAAGTCGGCAGGATTTCCTTGACATCGAGCTTCCTGGCGATCGGCCCGTCGATGCCGTCGACGAAAAGCGCCAGCCCCAGCCACCAGAACATCGCCGTCCAGCGCTGCTCGCTTGCTGCCACTAGCGACAGAAACGCCAGGAATGAGCCCGACGCGGTCAAGAGATGGACCGAGAACGCCCGCGCCTGAGGCCATGTGACTTTCTTCTTCGGCCGCGGAATCCGGTCGGCGATTTTCCTGGCCGTCGTCTTCTTGCTCACGGGCCCCGCCAGTCCAGCTTGCAGATTTCGGCCGAACGGCCAGCAAAGTTCCAGTTGCGGCCAAAGGCCCGCATTTTGCTCTTGTCGGATTTGGCGACGATGATTTCCGGCGCAATCCAGTATTCCGAATTGCTGATGACCGCATCCTTGTCGCGATCCTTGCCGGTGATTGGCGTCACCGCACCATCGATGATCTTCGGTATCTGAAAGATGCGTGTTTTCGCACGCGTCTCGTAGGTGATCGGCACCTGCTCGGCGCCGAGGAACTGTCCGACCAGGATGGAGAGCAGCGATGTGGTTCCACCGGCCTTGCCGGTGAATATCTTCGTCAGTCCCTTCACAGCGTAAACCGAGGCGCGCTTGTCGATGAACAGGCCCGCCGTCCAGTTGCCGCGGCTCATATAACCGGGGATTTCCATGACCAGCCCAAGATTGAGGCCGGACAGGTCGACCTCGCCGAAATGGCCGGCATCGATCCGGAACCCCGCCCAGGTTTGGCAATAGCCTTCCGTAGGCGGATGATTGCCGAGCGACAGAACGCAAGGGCAAAAAACCGTGCAATTGCAGGAAAGGATGAGCTCTCCCTTCATTGCCCAGTTTTGATCTGTCATCGAATTCTCCCCCTCATGCCGAGACTACTAGTAGCGCGGCTGCCCAGACAAGCAGTATCGCACCGCCCAACCGCGTCGGCAGATTGCCTGCCGTCTGTTTTTCGACCAGGCTGAACAAGCCGATCAGTGCCATCCAGAACACGTTCATCACACCGACGGCAAACATTACCAGCATCAGCGCCCAGCAGCATCCAAGGCACCACAGGCCCTGCTCCATACAGAGCCGGAAAATGCGATGGCCATCAACAGCCACATCGCGGTGAGTGCCCCGCCTTGCGCGCCTACGCTTGCGCGAAGCGGCGCCGGCGGCAGGCAAAGGGCGAAGAAACGCGCAAGGAAATCCGGCAGCGGCAGTTGCGGCAGGTATTCCAGCACGGCGTCGCCGGGTACATCGGCGCCCGGGAGCCGGCTCACCGCCCCCCGAACTGCCATTGCGCCGAGAAGGAGCCAGGCAAGGGCGATGCCCATGCCGGCAACGACGCTCACCGTCAGTCGAGGGCTGCGCGCAACGCTCGCCATCGCGCGGCCGGTGCCGTCGAGGTGGCTGAAATCGTCTTGTTGGCCGGTCATGGCAACCGAATGGGCCGAATCGCCGCGTTGATCAAGCCGCATCACCTGACCTATATGGACCAGCAGGTCGGACGGGCCTCACCTCGCAATCCGGAAGCCGAATTTGAACCATCGGGAAACAGCACGGATACTGGTCGCCGGCAGCGGCCCTGCGGGGCTGATCGCGGCGCTTGGCTTTGCCGAGGCGGGCTTTCCCGTGACGCTCGTCGGACCCGATGCAGCCGGCCCCGACGGCCGGACGACAGCCTTGATGAACCCTGCCCTGAAGATGTTCGAACGGCTAGGGATCTTCGACGGAATCAGGCCGCACGCAGCGCCGCTCAAGGTGATGCGTATCGTTGACGCAACCAACCGGCTGATCCGCAGCCCGACAGTGACCTTTCGCGCCAGCGAGATCAACGAAGAGCAATTCGGGCTGAACTTGCCCAACAGCGTTCTCAACCGCACGCTAGCCGAGGCTGTCGCGCATTCGGGCATCGAATGGCGAAAGTCGATGGTGGAGGCATGGCGCCTCGATGCCGACCATGCCCATGCCGTTCTCGCCGACGGCAGCGAGGTTGAGGCATCGTTGGCAGTTGCCGCCGATGGCCGTCAGTCGCCGGCCCGCGAGGCAGCCGGCATCCGGACCTCGATCCGATCCTATCCGCAGGCGGCGTTGGTGCTCAATTTCGGTCACCGCAGCGACCATGCCTTCACCTCGACCGAATTCCACACCGAGACCGGTCCGTTCACACAGGTTCCCCTGCCCGGCAACCGGTCCAGCCTTGTCTGGGTGCTCGAACCCGATATCGCCAAGGACCTTGCAGCACTCGACGACGCCGAGCTTTCGACGCGGGTCGAACAGCGGATGCAATCGATGTTGGGCCGCGTGTCGGTTGAGCCCGGCCGACAGGTCTACCCCCTTTCAGCGGTGAGCCCGTGGCGGTTTGCGCAGCGCCGCGTAGCCCTAGTCGGCGAAGCCGCCCACGTGTTTCCCCCAATCGGCGCGCAAGGCCTCAATCTCGGCATCCGGGACATCGACGACCTGATTGGTGCCGCAAGCAGGAACCGCTCGGACCCGGGCGTCGCCAAGGCGCTTGCAGCCTATGATTTCAAGCGGCGGCCGGACATTCTGGCGCGCAGCAGCGCGGTCAACCTGCTGAACATGTCGTTGCTTTCCGACATGCTGCCGGCCCAGCTGGCGCGCAGCGCTGGCCTGGGCGCGCTTGAGGGGCTTGCGCCGTTGCGGGCGTTTTTCATGCGCGAGGGTCTTCGACCCGGCAGCGGTTTTGCGGCGTTTTTTGGCGGATTGCGAAAATCGGCTGAGCGATAGCGATCTTGGCCACCGCCCTTGATCCGCATCTCGCGATGCTCAACCCGGCATCAAGGGGATCGGGATTGAATTGACGCGGCGTCTGCGCCAAATAATGACGATGTCGACCTTTAGGTCTGGGCCAGTCTTTGCCGGACCGGTGCGTAAGAATCTAAAGTCCTGGAGCGTTCCTTGCGTGTTCCAGGATGCGTGGCGTTCAAGAAGTTCAAGTGGTGAGTGCGATGAAGACAGCCAAATTCTCGATCGGACAGGTGGTTCGGCACCGGCTGTTTCCGTTCCGCGGCGTCATTTTCGACGTCGATCCGCAATTCGCCAATACGGACGAATGGTACGAGGCGATACCCGCTGACGTGCGGCCGCGCAAGGACCAGCCTTTCTATCATCTGCTCGCCGAGAATTCCGAAACGGAATACATTGCCTATGTGTCCGAACAGAATTTGCTCGAGGACCGGTCGGGCGAACCGGTCCGGCATCCGCAGATTGGTGAAATGTTCGACAAGAAGCCGGACGGGCGCTACGAGCCGAAGCACCAATTGAGACATTGACTTAGTCGGAATCTGGCTGGACTGGGACAGGCCTGAGACATGGCTGGACCCGACAAACAGCCGGTCCAAACGAAAAAAGCGGGGCATGAACCCCGCTTTTTTATTGGTCCGAAACCCGTCGATCAGTTGGCGGCCTTCGCCTTTTCCTGCTCTTCCTTGAGCTTCTTGGCAAAGTCCTGATTGTTCTTGGCGACGAACTCCTGGAGCTTTTTCTGCCGGTCCTCGATATCCGACTGCTGCAGCGGCGGGCCGTCGAAGGCGCCGCTGAAGCCGGTCAGCGCAATCTTGATCGGGTTCGGCTGGTTCTGGAAATTGACCGAGGTGAGCGTCAGCGCCGATCCCTTCTTGAAGGATGCGACAAGCTGATCGCTCAGCGGCACTTCCGCCACGCAGCGATCCGGAAAACAGATCACATAGTCGAGCTTCTGCGGCTTGCCGCCGTCGATCTGGAGGCCGATGCCGGGAGGAACGAGACGGCCGGTCGGAACCGTCACCTGGAACACCTTGCGGTTCACCTTGCCCTTCAATTCGATCAGGCTGACGCCGGTGATGAGCTGGCCATTGCCGGCGGTGGTGATGTTCTGGACATTGCAGATGTCGACGTCTTCCTGCTTGGTGCAGGCCTTGAACCAGCCTTGCGGAATCTGCTGTTGCTGCTGCGCGGAAGCAGCGGGAATCCCGGCGCCCAGAATGCCGACCACGCCAGCGGCCATGACCGACAGGCGGTACGCGTTGCTGTTCAGGCTCGTCATGTCGTGCATTCCTCTCAAATGATCCCGGAACCGGCTTTTTTCATGCCGTGTGGTCCAGCTACCTGTTGCCGAAATGAGGCAACAGAATGACTTCGGACGGCGTGTTACACTGCAAGCGGTGCCGAATCCAGCCCGGGTCTCGCGAATCTTGGCCAAGGGATAGGCTCAAGGGGTTGGCCGGTGCACGACCGGCTCATGTATGCTGCGCATCGAATCGGGAAGGAGACGGTCATGGGCCGCGTTGTCGTTTGGCTGATCGCCGCAATCTTGTTTGTCGGCCTTTCCCTGCAGCCGGCCCTGTCGGAACCGGTGCACGCGCTTGCCATGCAGGGCGAGCCGGCGCTGCCATCCGACTACGAGCATTTCAACTACGTCAATCCCGACGCGCCGAAAGGCGGCAGCATTACCTATTGCGTAAAGCCGGCTCTGC
>NZ_JAMYQW010000028.1:0-90417 GCF_040321085.1 Mesorhizobium sp. M0522 | reverse complement strand
GAGCGATCTGCTCGGCCGGAGCGGATTCTGTTTGCTGCTGCTGATTGCGCCGCTTCTTGCGGGGTTGCTCGGACTCGGCTGGAGCGATCTGCTCGGCCGGAGCGGATTCTGTTTGCTGCTGCTGATTGCGCCGCTTCTTGCGGGGTTGCTCGGACTCGGCTGGAGCCGCCTGCTCGGCCGGAGCGGATTCCGTTTGCTGCTGCTGGTCGCGCTTCTTCTTTCTGGGCTGCTCTGCCTGCTGGCTTTGCGCGCAGGCCTCCGCCGACTCGCCCTCGGCGCAACTCGATTGCACTGGGATGAGCGGCGCTGCGGTACGTTGCACGGGGCTGAATGCGGCATTGCCTTGCAGCGGGAACGCGCCTAGCGGCGCGGACGCCATCAACAGGCCAAGCGCTGTGCCTGCCAGAATCCGTGGTTGGCGTTTCATCATAAACACTCCTTGTGGCGTCCCATCCCTGCCCAAACTTTCAGCAACCATGTTTGGTTCCTGTTTGTAGGTTCTAGCGGTGGCACAGGGCGATTGACCGGCGTTTTGAAGGCGACTTCATGTCATTCGTATGGTCCTGGCGTATGGTCCTGGCGTATGTTCCGGCGTATGGTCCCGGCGTATGGTTCGGACGAGGGTGCACGGTTGCCGTGCTTGACCTTGACGCGTCCGAGGGCCACATGCCGACGATGGAAAAGCCGTTCTGGAAGACCAAGACGCTCGAGGCGATGACCCGGGCCGAGTGGGAATCACTCTGCGACGGTTGTGGCAAATGCTGCCTGTCCAAACTCGAAGACGAGGACACCGGAGAGATCTACTGGACCAGCGTCGGCTGCCGGCTATTCGACGCTGGAAGCTGCCGCTGCTCCGACTATGCCAACCGGCTGGCGCGTGTTCCGGATTGCGTCGGGCTGACGCCGCAGAATGTGCGCACCATCAGCTGGCTGCCCAAGACCTGCGCTTACCGGCTAGTGGCCGAGGGCCGCGATCTCTATTGGTGGCACAGGCTGGTGTCGGGAAGCGACGAGACCGTGCACGAGGCCGGCATCTCGATGCGCGGCCGGGTCAGCGCCAGCGAGACCGACCTTGCCGAGCCGGACGACTATTTCGACCATATGCTCGCGGACGAGCCTTAGGATTTCCTGCGGTAACGAAGACCGGGAACCATGGCAAAAGGGTACGTTCCCCATCTGCCCTGCATAGAACGGTTCCAGAAACGGAGAGACTAACGGCTGGCCCATTCTTGCCGCATGAACGGGGGATGAATGGCCGGTTCGCAAAAAATTCAGACAGGCGGGTGCATTCTCCTCCCATAGTTTCGACGAAAACGGGTGGAAACCCTCAACAAGGAGAGAAGACGATGTTCAACACCATCAAGACGGCGGCTCTTTCGGCTCTTGTCGGCCTTGGCACGCTTGCTGCCATCCCCGCTCATGCTGACAGCATCTATCTCGGCTTCGGCAACAACCAGGATCCGCGCGTCGGCGTCTATACCGGCGACGAAGATGATGGTTACTATCGCGAACACCGCCGTGAGCGCAACTGGCGCCGGTCCTGTTCGCCGGAGCGTGCCATCGACAAGGCCGAACGCATGGGCCTGCACCGCGCCCGCATCATCGACATCAACCGCCGCACGGTCAAGGTTGCCGGCCGCCAGTATGGCGATCGCGTCGTGATCGTATTCGCCAACGAGCGCGGCTGTCCGATCATCTATCGCTAAGGTCTTCGGGCCTGCGGCCGGCTGACTTGCAGCCGGGCCTTTCCGCCAGGACGGAAAGCGCGGCTCAAAAAACCCTGGAGGATCGATCCTCCGGGGTTTTTCATTCTGTAAGCGATGGTCATTTCAATTCGAAAGTCACCGTCACCTGTGCGGTATAGGAATTTTCGCCGGCTTGCACCGGGACCGACGCGCCGGCGGCATCGAATGCCTTGGCGTTGATCGGCATCGGCGGTGGTGCGAAATTCTGGTCGGTGATTTCCAGGACCCGGCCGATGCCGACGCCGGCCGCTTCGGCCAGCGTCTTGGCCTTGGCCGTGGCATTGGCGACGGCCTTCTTGCGCGCCTCGGTGACGGCTGCCGCCGGATCGTCGTTGGAGAAGGAGATGCCGCCGCCCTGGTTGACGCCGAGCGAAACCGCCTTATCGAGAATGTCGCCGGTCTTGTCGATGTCGCGGATGCGCACCGAAAGGGTGTTGGTCACCTGGTAGGCGACAAGCTCGGCCTCCTGGCTGCCGTCGGGCTTGTTGGTGTAGTTATAGCGCGGATTGATCTGGATGCCCGCGGTCTGCAGGTCGCGCTCCTTGATGCCGGACGATTTCATGGCAGCGATCACTGCGGCCATGGCGTCGTTATTGGCATCGAGCGCTGCACGTGCCGTCTTGGCTTCGCGCATGACGCTGAGCGTCAGCAGAGCCAGATCGGGTGCTATCGCCGCCTCGCCTTCACCGGTGACGACGATACGCGGCGGCGGTGGCGAATCGGCGGCGGCCGCGATCGCCGGAAATGCGATTGCGGCGGCAATCGCCAGGGGCAAAATACGTCTGGTCATGAAATCTCCTCGATCTGGGATCCCAAGACAGCCGAGTGTTGGCCGGCGTCCAATGGGCGACGTGCAAAAGGTTATCAATATGGGCTGATTTGGGCGATCTCTGCCAGCCCCCTTGGAACGCCTGCTCGGAAAGCCCTCGGAAAGCCTTGTGCGGTTCAGGGAAAAACACTAATCCAGCGCCGTGGGGCCTGTAGCTCAATGGTTAGAGCCGGCGGCTCATAACCGCTTGGTTGGGGGTTCGAGTCCCTCCGGGCCCACCATTGGCTTTTGTGGCCGTTGATTTAATTGGATTTTTTGGCCATTTTTGTCCCACCTCTTTCAACCCCCTCAGAAAGTGGGACAATTTTGTTCTCTTTTCGATCGATAACCAGCAGGTATTTCGCCGCTCTCGCTACCTTCCGGCGACGCGCTTTCTTGATGTAGTGGTCGGGCTGCTGGTACGTAGTCCACCCATATATCGCCTTCAGCTGCTCGTGCGTCGCGCCGTTCTCAGCGGCGATCGTCGCGCCGGCCTTGCGAATTCCATGAGCACTGCAGTGCGGCAGCTCAGCTTGATCACACCACTGGCGCATCTTGTTGCCCAGACCGTTCTCCGAGAACGGGCGACCATACTCATTGACCAGGAAGGTCATCTGGTCGGAGGGCGTGTGCTCAAGTTCCGCCTCTAGTTCGGGCAGAAGCGGGAGCTCCACCAACACCGCATCCTTGTTACGACTGGTCTTCCCAGGCTTAATTCTGATCCACTTCTCCCACTGCTCGGTCTCCTCGTTGTAGACGAGCGTGATGTGCTGTCGACCGAAGATCGCGACGTCGGACAACCGCAGGCCAGTAAACATGAAGATCGAGAGCGCACGTCTGGCTGCGGTACCCAGCGGATGCCGCTTCTCATATTGAACGATCTCCGACACGTCCCATGGGTGCCAGCCGTCGCCGCTCTTTAGCCGTCTGATGCCGCGGGCGGGATTGGAGTCGACGCCCGGAATCTCTGTGTCCTTTGCCCACTCAAACATCGCGCTGATGGCTTTTACGATATTGTTTGCCGCGCCAAGGGCGTCGAGCCTGGTGTCCCTGATCTCCTTAACATGAGACCGTTTCATACCGGCGAATGGCAGAGATCCCTTGGTGGGATACTGAGGATCCGGGTCACCTTCGAGGGGATGAGGTAATTCGCATACGCGCTCCAGAATTGCTCGTCGGCGCGCCATAGTGTCTTGGGTGATTTCCGTGCCGCCCCGACGGTAATACTCCTGGCAAAGCCACAGCAACGTGCCTTTCTTCGCTGGCTCGGAAGGCTTGGGGAGGCGCCGGCAAATCTCGGGAAGAGTGCCGGGCCGAACATAAGTGACCTCGGCGCGCGCGCACCGCAGTTCCTCGAGGAACTCGTCGCTGCCGGTCGGTTCACGGAGCCGGACCTTCTTCCGACCCGGTGCGCGAAAATAGTACCGATCATTGCCGTGGCGATCAGTGTCCTTCACTACGCCCTTAAGAGCGACCTTCACGGGCTCATCCGTCATGTTCGTGGTTTTCGATCCCAAGGATTGTCTAGTGGCGGCGAATCTTCGTCAAGCTTTGGTGCTCCTCCGATTTGGCGGTGAGGGAGCTTTCGAAACGCCAATACAAGTTCCTCGACGTCCCAAACAATGCGCCCCTTGCTCGGCATTCGTGGCTGCGGCATCCGGCCGTCCTGGACCATTTCATCAAAGGTCGTTGAGCTTACGCCGATGAACGTCGCAGCCTGCTCGCGATTGATTCCTACCGGCGGGAGCGAGGGCGGCAAGACGCTCGGGGTGCGCAGCATCGGTTTAGTGCGTTGAAAGCGCGTCTTTGGCGCCTGCCTGTCTTTCTATGCACCTGTCCGAATATTGCAGACGCTCAATCATGTCCTGGCCCTGTGCTTGCAGGCTCACCCTAGGTCTCCAGACCTAGGATCGCTCAAGACACCGGACTCTTTTCCAGCCTTTGTGTACGATGATGGGTATCTTAATGCGCTCGAGGCCAAGAACTGAATGGGCGGCGACTTGCAAGGGCAAAATGACCGCGGAACCACGTATCTGAGTCAGAGGCGCAATCCAACTGAGGAACGCATGGTTGTGTTTTCAGACGGTTATGACTTTCATGCATGCGTAACAACCAACAAGAATACCAACAAAATATTTCTGTGGATCACTTTCATTCCTCATGGAATGCGCGACTGATTTGGTCCGACAGCGGCTTCACAAAATAAGAAAGCGCCGTACGCTCGCCCGTCTGGATCATCGCTTCGGCCGGCATGCCGGGCACGAGCGTCAGGTCCTTGAGCTTCGTCAGTTCCGCATGCGGAACCGACAGACGCACCAGGTAATACGAGACGCCGTTTTTTTCGTCCGTCGCCAGATCGGCTGCGATCCGGCTGACATATCCGTTCAATACCGGCGTGGTCCTCAGATTGAAGGCTGACATCCGCAGCACGGCCTTGTGACCAAGCTGGATTTGGTCGATGTCCTTCGGGGTGATTCGTGCTTCAAGCGCAAGATCGTCGCCTTCCGGCACGATTAGCATAATCGGATCGGCGGGCGTGATCACTCCTCCGACCGTATGAACTGCGAGTTGTTGAATGGCGCCTGACTGCGGCGCGACAATATCGATCCGTCGCAGTTCCTGTTCAGCCGCCACCTTGCGCTCAACATACTCCCCAACCTGCGCCTGAACCTCTCTGAGCTCCTGGCCGACTTCCGTCTTGAAATCCGGATCGATCTGCAGGATCTGCAGGCGCGTTTCGGCTATGCGGGCTGCCGTCTGTGCCTGATGTGCAATCTTCTCACCGCGTTCGCCGCCGAAAGTGGCAACCTGCGTCTTCAGGCTGTTCAAGCGTTGGTCCGAGACAATGCCTTGGTCGCGCAGCCCACTCAGGGCAGCAATTTCCTTTTGGAGAATCTCGGTGCTTTTCTCACAAGCGATTTCCTGCGCCTTGAGCCCCTCGATCTCGTGCTCATATTGAGTGATGCGTTCCGCTAGCTGCGCCTGCCTTCCGTCGCGGGATTGTCTGCGGAATTCGAACAGCCGCGTCTCGCCATGTACTGCCGAAGCTACGTCCGGAACATCTCTGCGGGCGAGCAGCCAGTCCGGGAAGGCGATCTCCGCCAGATCGTCACGCTCAGCTTCGAGTCGTGCCAGGTTGGCGGCCAGCTCATCGAGCCGCTTGGTGACTACAGCGAGAGTGGCGCGCGTCTGGGTGGCGTCGAGCCGCATGAGGATGTCGCCGGCTTTTACTTTATCACCTTCGCTCACCAGGATTTCTCCCACCACCCCGCCGGTCGGGTGCTGCACCTTCTTCACATAGGAATCGACGACAAAGTGTCCGGACGCGACAACCGCACCGGAGAGATTCGTGAAGGCCGCCCAGGCTCCGGCTCCTCCAACAAAGATCACGCTCGCCAGAAGGCCCGCCACCAGGTGCCGGCGAATGGAGCTGGAAACGTCATTATTCTGATGAATGCCGGCCACCGGGATCCTCCATGTCAGCGCGCTCTCCCACGTTATCCTGTGTAGACTCGATGGCCTTGACGCCAGCGCCTGGTGCCATCGCTGCCCTCTTCAAGACTTTGGAAAGCGCTTCATCACGCGCACCGAATGCTCGCTGCCGTCCACCTTCCATGACCAACACAAAATCCACGGCGCGGATGGCGCTCGGCCGATGGGCGACGACAACCGCAATGCCCTTGCGCCCGCGCACGGAGGCGATCGCCTTGACGACCGCAGCCTCGCCTTCCGCATCGAGATTGGCATTGGGTTCATCCAGCACAACAAGGAAAGGGTCTCGATAAAGAGCACGGGCAAGACCGATACGCTGGCGCTGCCCGGCGGAAAGTGCCGATCCGGCCTCACCAATCGGAGTTTCGTAGCCGTGCTCAAATCGGAGGATCAGTTCGTGCGTGCCCGCTGCTTTCGCCGCGGTGACAATAGCCTCAGGGTCAGGATTATCTTCAAAACGAGCGATGTTTTCGGCAATGGTGCCGTCGAACAGTTCAACACCTTGCGGCAAATAGCCGATATGACGGCCTAGCGCTTCCCGGTCCCATTGATCGAGGCTTGCGCTGTCGATGCGAACCTTTCCGGCGACCGGCGTCCATGCGCCGACGATGGCGCGCGAGAGTGTCGACTTGCCCGAACCCGATGCACCGATGATCCCGAGTGCGCTTCCCGCCTGAACGGCAAACGCAAGGCCGGTCACGGTCGGCTTCCTTTCGCCGGGCGGAACGATTGTCACGCCTTCGAGGCGGAGTTCGCGTTCAGGTGCAGGCATTGGCATAACAGAAGCGGTTTCAGGAACCGTTCCCAGGAGGTCCTCCAGCCGCGCCCAACCCTGGCGCGCCATGAGGAAGGGTTTCCAGCTTGAAATGGCCAGATCGACCGGAGCCAGCGCACGCCCCATCATGATCGAACTGGCAATCATGACCCCGGCCGTAGCCTCCTGCCTGATGACAAGGTACGCGCCGACGGCAAGAATGGCCGATTGCAGCAGCACGCGCAACGACTTTGCAATGCCACCCAGCCCACCTGCCACGTCCCCAGCTTTCCGGTTGGCGGCCAGATACTCGGCATTGGCCTTGTGCCATCGGGCAGCGATCCGCTTTCCGAGACCGAGAGCTTGCACGACCTCGGCATTGCAACGCGCTGCTTGCAGTAGGCCATTGCGTACCATGTCGTGGGCAATGGTCTCGCGTATCGGCCGTTGCGAGAGAGTGTTGGTAAGAAGTGTCAGAGATGTGAGACCGATCGCCCCGATAAGTGCCGTCATGCCGATCCAGAAATGAAAGAGGAAGCAAATGGCAAGATAAAGCAGCATCCATGGCAGATCGAAGAACGCTGTCGGACCGTTTCCACCTAAGAATCCGCGAATATTGTCGAGATCGCGAAGCGGCTGCAAGCCGTCGCCCGGCATGCGCGTTAAAAGCGGAAGGCGAACGATCGCATCGTGAACGCGTCCGGAAAACTGTTCATCGAAACGCTCGCCAATCCGCAGCAGCACGCGGGCGCGCAAAACGTCGAGCAGGCATTGGAACGCATAAAGCCCTGCAGCAAGCACGACGAGCCCCACTAGCGTCGATACGCTGCCACTTGCCAGAACGCGGTCGTAGACCTGAAGCATGAACAGCGGCGAGATCAGCGCAAGCACGTTGACCACGCCGCTGATCAACAGAATTCCCCAAATAGCGGAAGTCAGAGGGAAAGGTCTCAAAGCTGAATCCTTCAAGGAATGGTTACTCACGTAGGTCTCCGTGAGGATCTGGCGACCCAGCTCCCTATATTGCTCCCCGAGCGGCAACCGACTCGCTGATTCAGGATCAGTGCTCCCGCCGAATATGTTTGGTTTGGCATCTAATGGAGCGGGTCAACAACAACACCGTCCGGCTGAAGGTTTGGAAGGGCAACGTCATCGTGGCCGGCCGCAAGGGCCCGAACAGGCTTCCGCCTCCACGCGTTCAGGGAGATTTCGGTGTACGACCAGCGCGACGTGCAGGGCTTCGTCAAGCTGTACACGCTGCGACTGCTCCCGGGCGCCCCGGCCCATCGCAAGTAGCGGAAACGGAAAGCGCCCGCCCAGGGGGGCGGGGCGCTGTTCCGTATGGGTTTTCCGGATCAAACGAAGGTGAAGTCCGACGCGGTCAGGCCTAGGTCGGCCACGGTGACCACACCGCCCAGGTGGACGAACTCATGCGCGCTGTTGTCGGCGGTGACATAGGCCAGAGTTGCGACTCTGTCGGTGTAGCTGCTTTGGTAGACAATGATGTCGCCGGCGTGCTCGCCGGAGATCGCACTCGCGGCTTCAGAAGCAGAGTTGAAAGATTCGCCAGTGATCACCACGACGTGTTCGCCGTTCGCACCCGAGGCCGCACCACTGTAGAAGCTGCTCACCGGGTAGCCGGACTGTATGCTGGCGTTGTTGACGAAGTTCGCGCCAAAACCGTCGTTGTAGAGGCCCACCGCATCGAAGGCGAACTTGTCCTCCGCCGGGTTGAAATCGGTGATAGTGGAAATGTCCGGCTTCGACCCGACACTCGGGACGACCCCAGGCACCGGATTGTGGAACTGGAACACGAACGTGTCACTGTCGGTGCCCCCGGTCAACGTGTCCTGGCCGTCACCCACGTAGACGACATCCTGGCCGGGACCGCCGCTGAGCCTGTCATTGTCCTCACCGGAGATGCGCGCGTTGAAGCGGCCGTTGTCGCCGGAGAGATCGTCCCAGCCATCTCCGCCGAAGATGCGGTCGTTACCCTCGCCGCCAAGGGCTCGGTCACTGCCCGCGCCAGCCGAGATCTCGTCGTTGCCGCCACGACCGTCAATCCAGTCATTGCCCCCGAAACCCTCCATCCAATCTTCAAGCTTGGTGCCGAGGAGTGTTTCGGAACCCGGGCCACCCTCGATAATGTTTGCCATCGAAAATACTCCTAATGATGCACCCTGCCTGACGCGTTTCATATTCCTCATCGGATAATTAGAGAAATCGATTGCTTGGATAGACACGCATTTACGAAATGGATGCACTCACGTTCACTTCCTTCTGCTGAGCAGTTGCGGGCTCGCAGGCGGCGGGGACGCTGGTCGCCGATGCAATCGATGAAGATTCGACACTCAAACCGGGACTAGACTAGGACGAACTTCGTAACGGGGCCGTCCTGGTTGGGCCCCAAACTTCTCTCTGTTTGCTCGACGCCGGCATACCCGCACCGTGAGCGCTGGACGAGGACAAGTTCCGCTGGCGGAGAACGGCGTGATCGGCTTGCCGCGCCGAAACTGATGGCGCTCGTCGAAGGCATGGACTGGACGCGCGTTCGAGCCGAACGGCGACGGCGTCCGGCCGGAAGGCGGTGGCGAAGTGACTCAGGCGCAAAAGGCGGGCTTCAGGCCGTGTAAAACAAGCTCCTGTCGGCGTCATGACGAGAAGCGCTTCGGCCCGTCCCCACGAAATCGATCCGCTCAAGGCGATGTTCGTCGCCATGGCGGCGGAGAAGGCCGAACTGCAACAACTCCGGAGCGAAACACTCAAGGCCGAGATCGTCCGGATGGCGACACTCAACGAGCGTGCCCAGGAGAGGATCGCCGACCTTCATGGGATCGTCAAGCAGCTGGAGCGCGCCGCTTCGGTCGCAGCTCCGAGAAGCTCGAACGTGCCCAGCAGGCCTTCGCCTTCGAAATCCAGACCGGGCTCGGCGCGATTGAGTCCGAGCTCGAGGCCGCAAGACCGACAGGCGAGCCGCGACGTGCTGCGCGACCGCGCAAGGCGTTCCCGGCGCATCTGGAGCGGGTCGAGATCGTCATCCAGCCCGAGCCATGGGGGAAGAAGCGCTCCCGCAGCCAATCGTCCAGTCCGTCAAACGCGGTCGGCCGCACAGGCTTGCGAAACGGAACAGTCCCGCCCTCGCTTAGATACCGAGGCACCGTGTTGCGAGCGCACCCGAATTCGTTCGCCCGTCGGTTCCCCAGCCAAGCTCATGCAGCGGCAGCATCGCTGCCACCTCTTCAGGCTGAAGGATCTGCTCTCCCTGCATCGTTCTCGACAATGCAGGAATCGCCCAATCCCAATCGCCATCCATGCCTCCTCTCATAACCGAGGGGTCGTCGGCCGACAACTGAAACGTCCGGTGCTCTTAGGCGGGGTAATCATACGAGATGCCTCCTGCAACATCATTTCCCGCATCCATAGGCTTGCCGGATCATTATTGTGAAGCGCAGGCCATTGGACGGCCTCCGTGAATGCGGCAGGAAGTGGCGGCGGAAGTTCGACAATCCGCAGGGGTGTTAATTTTGCGAAATGCTGCGCCAGCCGTAAGGGCATTGTCCCGATGCGGTTGGTGCCTGATAGAAGGGGCGGGATCATGCTAAAGCCCTGTACGACGACCTCGATACGTCTCTCGAAACCGTTCTCGAGCAAATACCATTCCTCGATGGAGGGCTGCCGGGTGTCCCCGAATTTAAGCACAACCTGCCCCATCGACAAGTATCGGTCGAATGTAAGTGGCTCTGACAGCTGCTTGTTCGTGCCGCAGCCTACGCATACGAGTATATCTTCGAACAGGGCTGCGCGAGGATGTTTCGACATGAACACTTCCGGCATAATCAGAAAATCAACGTCGCCGCGCCGGAGAAGCTCCTCGGGGTCGTCGGAAATAAGCAGACATTCGAAGCGGACGGCGGGAGCTTCCCGCGCAGCACGCTTTACGATCTTCTTAAAAAATACGAGCGTGAGGTAATCGGAAAGGATGATGCGGAAGCGACGATCCGATCGGGCCGGGTTAAAGGCGTCCCAGGAAATAATCGACAGCTGGATGTGCAGCAATGCCTCCCGGACTGCTGTGGCGAGCCCCTCCGCGCGCGGTGTCAAAATGAGTTCGCGGCCGTTCATCGTAAATAGCTCATCGCTGAAATAGGCGCGTAACCGACCGACGGCGGCGCTCATGGCCGGCTGACTCAGGTTAATACTGCGGGCCGCGGCGGTGACTTTACGCTCCCTGATCAAAGCATCCAGCACAACCAGGAGATTTAGATCGAGTCCCTTAAAACGCATGTATTGACCTATCCGACGCGTGGATGGGTATCGCCCAAAGAAACAATTTTACGAATGGTGAGTAGCGTCAACGCATCAGCCGACGACGAAATAGAGCAACCGATAGGAAGAACGGCAAAACCGTGTATATGCAAAGCGCGCCGATATGCAGGCCCATGCTGCCGGCCGGACGGCCAAGCATCGCCGGACGAATGAGGTCAATTGCATGTGCGAGCGGCAACAAGGAGGCGACGTCCTGAAAAGCGCCGGGCAATTGGTTGACCGGAAACATCGCGCCGCAAAGGAACAGCATGGGTGTTATAACAAGCGTATTATAAAATATGAAATATTCATAACTGGGCGCAAGCGCCGTGACGACCATCGCTAGACTCGCGAAGGCGAGGCCACTGAGAGCGATGACTGGCAGCAAGCAGAGGATGGATGGCCACGATGTGTAGCCGAGCGTGGTGGCAACAATGGTGATTGCTGTGCCCGCCATCAGGGCCTTGGTGGCTGCCCACGCCAATTCGCCGAGTACGATATCGCCGAGCGTCAGCTGAGTGCATAGCATTCCTTCCCAGGTGCGCTGGTTGTCCATGCGTCCGAAACTCCCGTAAACCGTTTCAGCGGTCGCCGATGCCATCGCGCTTGTGGCAACCATGCCAGCCGCGAGAAACGCAATGTACGAAGTGCCCTCAACAGGACCTATCATTGTTCCGATGCCAAAGCCGAGACCGAACAGATAGATCATCGGATCGGCGAGGTTGCCGAGAACCGATGCAAGCCCGATTTTCTTCCATCCAAGATAGTTGCGGCGCCAAACCGCGACCCAATTCCACGCATTGGCGGGCATGCCCGCCGCATAACGTTCGCCCATTGTTCAGTCCTCCATCTCGCGCCCGGTTAGCCGCAAGAACACATCCTCGAGATTGGGGGGACGCTGCAGAAGGCGCAGACCCGCGCGCCCGCGTAGCTGCCCCAGCACCTGCTCCGGATCGGGTGCATAGCAAAAAAGCGTCTCACCGCTCACCTCGATGCGCTGTGCGTACGGCCGGATCAGCGCACCCAGTTCATGCGGATTGCCGCCGTAGACCTCGACCACGTCACAGCCGATCTGCTCGTCAATGAGTGCGGACGGGCGGCCTTCGGCGATCTTGCGCCCCTCCTCCATAACGCACAGCCGATCGCACAGCCGCTCGGCCTCTTCCATGAAATGGGTAGTCAAAAGAATAGTCTTGCCCCGCGCCAGCAGCGATCGCAGCCGTTCCCAGATCAGGTGGCGGGCCTGCGGATCGAGGCCGGTGGTCGGCTCGTCCATCACCAGCAAGTGCGGGTCATTGATCAGCGCACGCGCGAGCGTCAGGCGCCGCTTCATGCCGCCGGACAGTTCGGCGACGCGCGCATCCGCTTTGTTCTCGAGGCGGGCGAACTCAAGCAGCGACGGTATGACCGCTTCGATCTGGCGTCTGCTCATCCGGAAGTAGCGCCCGAACACCAACAGGTTCTCGCGTACAGTGAACGCGGTATCAAGATTGTCGAACTGCGGGACCACGCCGATGCGCATACGTGCCAAACGCGCGCGCGCCGGCACTGGAGCGCCGAGCACAGTAATCTTCCCCGCATCAGGCGATGTCATGCCGAGGACCATACGCGCAATCGTGCTTTTGCCCGCACCGTTCGGTCCCAAGAGCCCGAAGCATTCCCCCGCCGTAACGCGGAACGACAGTCTGTCGACAACGAGCTTGTCATAAGTTTTGCTTACGTCAGTAAGATCGATCGTTACCGTGGACATGGGTTCATTTTACCGAGAGCGTCGCCACGACTGGCGGTTGCTGTTGCCTGCCGGACCTGAAACTGTGACTCGTCTTCGCCATCCCAGCCGTCGATAACGAACTGATCGACATCACAAGGATTTAGCCCCTGTTCCGCCAAAGCGGCGACAATTGCGTCGAGATTATCGATGGTTTGGTAACGCGGATTGTTGTGCCGCTTTTCCTGCTCTACGCAGAAGACGAGCCGTCCATCCTCGACAAGGGCGATCGCCCCATCATGGGTCAGCTTGGTACCACAGATGCGCATAGTGTCTCCACGTTAACGGCGATAGATTCGATTCATCAGGAAGCGGAAAGCGGGTTCCGGAAACGGACGAGCAAGCAGTCTTCGTTGACCGACTCGCCCCGACACTCAAGACGCTCTACCTCGATCAACGTTTCGTTCAGCATGGCGATGACCGGCTCAGCACCAGCGGCGTGACCCCAGCGACGGCAATTAGCATCCCTTGCCGATCCGAAGATCAGATGCCCGCCTGGCGCAAGCACCCGCACCAGGTTTTTGACGGCCGCGCGCATCTCGGCTATGTCTTCGAGGTAGTATAGGACCTCCGCCACAACGATCAGGTCAAACAACTCGTCGGTCGAAAACTGTTGAACATCGGAGACTATCCAGTTGATGCGCGACGGCTCCTTTATCCGTTGACGTGCTCGAGCAATCGCTTGCGCCACGACATCGATGACGGTGAGCCCTTGGCAGTAGGGGGCTAGTTTTTCCGTGAATGCGCCGGCAGCGCACCCGACTTCGAGGGCATTTGTAATGGAGCCTTGGGCAAGCGCCAGCTGGAGCATTTGCGTGTGGCGCTCCCGCTCGAACGGATTGCCGTCGAGGCGCCACGGATCGTCTGCGGCCAATTCCCGATCGAGCAACTGATGATTCATGTTCTGGGTCAAACTCGTCCACCTCTCGTCCACCTAGGTAATTAGCGATCACTCGTCGCCGCAAATGTTGCCCGAAAGCGCTAATCCCGAAGAATCCCGCCCAAGATTGAGCCTGCGAAGCGGAGCTGCATGCGGTGAGAATTCTGCCCTGCTTGATCCAGTGATCGGAGTTTGGGTGGGGGCCTGTTTTCCCCCAGTGTTCGATGTAGCGACAGCAGAGCTTCGCGACAGCCAATCGCTATTGCTCAATGTACACAGCGCGTAGGCCTTCAAGGGAAGTAAGAGAAAGATGTTGATGAACGTGTGCAGGGAAAAGCCCAGAAATCGAAACTGTCGAGCACGAACTGCTACCACGCTGCATCGGACCATGGTCATGCACACAATCATCAGTCCTGTCCACCAAGGCACAGTGCCTGTCAGTGCGAAATGTGCGAGGCCCGTTAGTACCGATAGGGCGAGGAGTAGCGCCCCGAGATTCTGTCCGACCACGTCCAACGTGAGATAGCTATTGAGGCCGGGCAGCAAGCGCAGCCCAAGCAGCGTGTCCCGGAATGTGCTTCGTGCCCAACGGAGTTGTTGGCGCAGATACGGTCCGAGTCTGTTCGGAACGACTGTGGCCGCGATGGCGCTCGGAACGTACTCGGTTCGAAAGCCTGCTTTCAGCATGAGGATAGTGAGATGGCGATCCTCACCGAAGTCGCTTGGCTTGCCCCGAAAAAATTGCGACTCGTACTGGTCCAGTAACAAAAGGAGCGCAGACCGGCGGTACATGGCACATGGGCCGCAACAGCACATAACGGCACCGAAGCGAGCCTGTGCCGCGCGCTCCTCGTTGCAAGCCAGCCAGTACTCCATGTCTATCAGCCTGGTCAGCCAGCTCTCGCTCCGGTTACTGGCCGTCAACTGACCCATGACTGCGCCGACCGCTGGATCTCGCATCTTCGGTACAAGCTTGGTAATGACGTCGGACGCGAGTATCGTGTCTGAATCAACGTTAAGCACCAAATCCCCGGATGAGCGGCGTATCGCGGCGATCTGTGCCTTGCGCTTTCCAACATTCTCGGGAAGCAAAATGATGTCGAACCTAGGGTCGCGCGCGTAGGTTTCGTGGACAGTTCCTACGGCTTCGCGATTTCCAGAACCGTCATCAACCACATAGACCCGAAGTCTTCCGGCGTATTCTTGGTCTGCAATGGAAGCCAGGCACTCTGAAAGCGTGCGCGGATCCTCGTTGAAGCAGGGGACGATGACATCCACGCTGGGCAGTTGATCGGAGCCGACGAGATCCTCCAACGCCGATGAGTCGTTTGTCGGCAGAGCATAAATCCCCTGCATGCTCTTATAAGCAGTCGAGAGCAGTGCATATAGCGAAATGGCCACAGTGCTGGTTGTACCAAGAAGAGTCATGGGATCTCGTTTGTTCAGTGATGTTGAGGAAGTGAGCGGATTACAAATCCGCGCTCATGAAGTGCTGGAATCAGCCGGGACAGCGCCGTGACCGTCTGGTCGCGCAGACCGGCGTGAGCGCCCTGGCTCAACTCGCCGGGAGGGCATCCGTCGTGTAAGAGTACGATTGCGCCCGGCCGGACAGAGGCGAGCACGGTATCGATAATCGCGTCGACCCCAGGGCGAGACCAATCTCGAGGGTCGACGGACCAATGGAGGGCCGTCAGCCCGGCGATCTGTGACGCTGTGAAGACTTCTTCGCTCCAGGCGCCGTAGGGCGCGCGAATGTAGCGCACCGAGGCCTGAGGGCACGCCCTCATGATGGCGCCGTTCGCTTCATAGATCTCACGTTGCACTTCGCCGAAGCCGCATTTGTACAGATCCGGATGAGTCATCGTGTGGTTGCCTAGCTCGTGCCCTTCTGCAAACATTCGTTGGATTAGATCCGGGTGCTCTAAGGCGTAGGCGCCGATGACGAAGAAAGTCGCCGGCACCCGCTGCTCTGCCAACACATCCAGAATCTCCGGTGTGAAAAGTGGATTGGGACCGTCGTCGAACGTCAGATAAACGCTGCGACGGCTGGTGCCGTCGGAGCACTCACGGCGCACTTCGTAGCAATCGGGACGGCTCATAGCTCTGGTCCGTTCCGATCGATCATTGCGCCGGTGGGCCATTCGCTGATCGGTCGTCCAACTGGCAGAACAATGACGAGTGCGTCATCGATGCGTGTGGGCGGCAGGTCGAGGCGCGCCTCTGGTCGGGTGGAGCGCACGCGAATTCCCGACAAAACAGCCAAAGGGCTGTATCGCCGCCCGAACCTCTCAACATGATTCCGCAGCGCGTCCCGGACGGTTCCGAAAGCGAATGGAACGCCAAGCTCCTGCAGTGTTGGAAGCATGACATGGATCGAATGGGCGATTCCGAGGCCCTCAAGATCCGGACGTACCCCGTACAGGCCCAGCTCAGCCACCAATAGATCGACCGCGTCAACCTTGACGAAACGGCGCAGTATGCCCATATGGGCCGCTACACCGCTCGAATCATAGGCGATTACGCGGAGTTCAGGCCTGGCTCCGGCCCAGCTTCGACTACCTTCGAACGGTTCTGCGTTGCACGCCCCAGTCGGCCCATAGGTATTTCGAAAGAACTTGGCGAGCTCGACATGGTCGGAGAGCTGCAACTCATTTTCCCAGCACAACTTCCACTGCACCTGCGAGCGCATTCAGGATCTCTCTTTCTTATTAGTTTCTTGCGGGCCGCATTACCCGGCCAAAGCGGCGGCGTTGTTTGACTGCACTCAACCGTTGTCGTTAGCGAAGGTGAGCCAGCCGGTCGGGCTCGCAAATGAGCTCTCTCGATGTTCCCGCCCGTGTCGCGGCGCCGTCGATTTGAGCTTGACGTCGGTCATTTACGTTCCTCTAATGCATGGTTCGTAAATTCGTAAAATTGATTGTTTAGATGATACCCATCCACACGCTGGATAGATCAGGACATGCGTTTTAAGGGGCTGGATCTAAATCTCCTCGTTGTGCTGGACGCTCTGATCAGGGAACGTAAAGTCACCGCGGCGGCCCGGAGTATTAACCTGAGCCAGCCGGCCATGAGCGCCGCCGTCGCTCGGTTACGCGCCTATTTCAGCGATGAGCTATTTGCGATGAACGGCCGCGAGCTCATTTTGACACCGCGCGCGGAGGGGCTCGCCCCAGCAGTCCGGGACGCATTGCTGCACATCCAGCTATCGATTATTTCCTGGGACGCCTTTAACCCAGCCCAATCGGATCGTCTCTTCCGAATCATGCTTTCCGATTACCTCACGCTCGTATTTTTTAAGAAGATCGTAGAGCGTGCTGCGCGGGAAGCTCCCGCCGTCCGCTTCGAATGTCTGCCTATTTCCGACGACCCCGAGGAGCTTCTCCGGCGCGGCGACGTTCATTTTCTGATTATGCCGGAAGTGTTCATGTCGAAACATCCTCGCGCAGCCCTGTTCGAAGATATGCTCGTATGCGTAGGCTGCGGCACGAACAAGCAGCTGTCAGAGCCACTTACATTCGAGCGATACTTGTCCATGGGGCATGTTGTGCTCAGATTCAGGCACACCCGGCAGCCCACCATGGAGGAATGGTATTTGCTCGAGCACGGTTTCGAGAGACGTATCGAGGTCGTCGTACAGGGCTTTAGCATGATCCCGCCCGTTGTATCAGGCACCAACCGCATCGGGACCATGCCCTTACGGCTGGCGCAGCATTTCGCAAAAACAACACCCCTGCGGATTGTCGGACTTCCGCCGCCACTTCCTCATCCCGCATTCACGGAGGCCGTCCAATGGCCTGCGCTTCACAATACTGATCCGGCAAGCCTGTGGATGCGGGAAATGATGTTGCAGGAGGCATCTCGCCTGGCGCCTTTGCTTGAAATTATTGAGCGTCTCGGGCACGCCGGATCCGACCTTGCCGTTGTTGGTACCGAATTGACTGCCGCCTCCGATTTCGCGTGCGAAGTCCCAGAAGAGATTTAGCCCCACTTAAACACCGGCTGTAAGAATAATGTCATTAATCAGCATGTTAGGCGCGCGCCGGCGCGTGTTACCACTACCTTTTTGGGGGTGATCTCAGGCGAGTTGTTTGTCGAGGTGTGTCGCAGAGCGATGCCAGCTGCCTTCAAGACGTTGCCCACTTTTGCCGTGACGTGGTGGTGACGACGCGACCATCCCTTTCGATGGTGGCTCCTGGAGGCGGTCGCGGAGGAGCGGTTGCCATTCGGGGCAGAGCGGCGCAGTTCCTTGCTGAGTACGAGGGCCAGGAACGAGCAGAACACATGCCCGGTTGGTGCTGAGTTGACTGCCGCCTCCGATTTCGCGTGCGAAGTCCCAGAAGATGTTTAGCCCCACTCAAATGCCAACTTTGCCGGCCTTGCCGCGGCTTTTCACGCGCGGCCAGGCGAGGAGATGGCGGTCGACGAGGTCGATCCCAATGGACTGTGCCGGCCTCGCTCGGCTACTGGCGTGAGGCATCCTTGACGACACCGCCCTGCACCGACAAAGTCGAGATGTTGGCAATGAAGCCGGTCGAGGTCGACGCTGCGGATGTAGGGAATTTACCTCGCGCTTCCGCCTGAACGCGCGGCCGATCCGTTCACTCAATCGGCGCTTTCATCCTGGGCCGCGGCTGAGGCCTGTGGGGTGCGGCTACCCCGCGTGGATCGGATCATCAATCAACTTTCTCTCATTTATGAAAGGAAACTCCCCGCTTACGATAGAATCCATCAGCTTCATATATTTTCCGGCAGATGGATGTCGAACGGCAGAAATGTCTGTCCTGGTGTTTCAGCAGTGCCGGTCTCGATAGCCCGCGTCATCAGCGTTATCAGCTCCTGGGAAAGCCGGCGCATTGGCGTGGCGACCGCCATCGTGATGATGTTATCTGCGAGTGCCGCCCGAGATTCCGGCGTGATTTCATTCACGATCGCGACGAGATCGCGACTTTTACCCTCTTCCCGGACCGCGGAGATGGCGCCCTCCATGCCGCCGCCGGCGACATAGAAGCCGACGAGCTCGGGTTCCCGCTGCATGAGATCAAGCGTTGCCTCGTAGGTGACCTGCCGTTTCTCCAGGTTCACAAGCGGATCGAGTACCTCGAACGTCGGCGCGTTCTCACGGCAATAGGAGCGAAAGCCGACGTCACGGAGCTCGTGCCCCTGGAAACGATGGCTGCCGACAAACACCGCCACCTTGCCGGGCCGTTTTGCGACCTTGGACACCATCCAAGCGGCCGTGCGCCCCACCTTGCGGTTGTTGAGGCCGATATAGCCCTGTCGCACGCCGGCGGCGAAGTCGGAAAGCAGCGAGAAAACCGGAATGCCTTTGGCCTTGAGGTCCTCAACCGCTGCTGTAATTTTCGGGTGGTCCGGTGCCACCATCGCGATCGCATGGCAGCGTGCGCCCAAATCCTTGAGCGGTGCGATTAGGTCGCTCGGCATATGTGACGGGGCGAATTGGATGAGCGGAATGCCGTGGAAGGACTGGGCCAAATTGACCGACGCTTCGACCTCGCGCGCAAAGTGTTGGTAGAAATGCTGGGCCGGTTTTCTCAAGATGAAGCCCAGACGGTAGCACGGTAGGTCTCGCCGCAAGCGCTGCTTGATGAGCCCGGCAGCATGATAGCCGATCGCGTGGGCGGCGTCGTGGACCCGCCGCGCGGTCTCCTCGCGCACCGGATGGCGGGCGTTCAGAACCCGATCGACCGTTGCTACGCTGACTCGGGCTTCGCGGGCGAGATCGGCAATTGTGGGGCGCTTGGTCATGGGTCCTATTCTGATTGGTTTTTGACGCAGGCTGGCTCTCTGTCACCTAGCGCGATTCGACAATGGTTTCGGGTGGGCAAAGTGAAGACGCCCGCATACCGAATGATCGACAGCGTATCGGACTACTCCAGACGTAGACCGGCCGGGTATAACGGAAGGTTCATTCGCTTAGGGCGGCGATGATTTGCACTCACACATTTAGCGCTTCTGATACATGGTCCGTGAGGCGCCGTTTAGAGCCTGCGAGTCGATCGTTCAGGTCATGTGACCAGCTTGGCGAAACCGGTCGCGGTGCGTCGCCCTTACTCGGCGGAGGGTAGCCGGTTTGATGCCTCGGCAAGCTGATGACCGCAGAAGGCGGCTTTCATCTGCGCTCGGTCCAATTCTCCTTCCCAGCGGGCAACGACGAGGGATGCCACTGCGTTGCCGACGCAATTCGTCAGCGCCCGGCATTCGGACATGAAGCGGTCGATGCCGAGTATCAGTGCCATCCCAGCAACGGGAACACTCGGAACTACGGCGAGCGTAGCAGCCAGGGTGATGAAGCCCGCACCTGTCACACCTGCAGCGCCCTTGGAGGAAAGCATCGCAACGAGCAGCAGCAGCACCTGATCGCCGATTGACAGATCGGTGTTCGTCGCCTGCGCGATGAAGAGGGCCGCCAGGGTCATGTAGATATTCGTGCCGTCCAGATTGAACGAATATCCGGCCGGGATGACGAGACCCACAACCGAACGCCTGGCGCCCGCCTTCTCCATCTTCTGCATGAGCGAGGGGAGCGCGGCCTCCGAGGAGGACGTTGCGAGGACAAGCAGCAGCTCTTCCTTGATGTAGCGAATAAGAGAACAGATCGAAAAGCCGTTGTAGCGGCAGACCGCGCCGAGAACCCCGAACACGAAGAGGAAGGCGGTGAAATAAAACGTCGCGACCAGCATCGCGAGGTTGACGACCGAACCGATGCCATATCTACCGATGGTGAAGGCCATTGCGCCGAAAGCGCCGATCGGCGCGGCTTTCATCAGAATGCCGACGAGCTTGAAGACAGGCGCGATGAGCGCCTGAAGGAAGGAAACGACAGGCTTGCCCGTCTCTCCGGCCATCGCGAGCGCCATGCCGAACAGAACCGAGAAGAACAGCACCTGCAGGATGTCGCCTTCCGCGAAGGCACCGACAATCGTTGGCGGGATGATGTTCATCAGGAAGCCGGTGACCGACTGCTCGTGGGCCTTTGCGGCATAGGTATTCACGGCCTGGACATCGAGCGAGGCCGGATCGATGTTGAGGCCGGCGCCAGGCTGGACGACATTGGCGACGATGAGGCCGACGATCAGCGCCAGCGTCGAGAAGGTGAGGAAATAGACCATTGCCTTGCCGGCGACCCGGCCGACCTTGTGAAGATCGTTCATGCCGGCAATGCCGGTCGCAATTGTCAGGAAGATGACAGGCGCGATGATCATCTTGACCAGCTTGATGAAGGCATCACCCAGCGGCTTCAGGCTCTCGCCGGTCCCCGGATAGAAATAGCCAATTGCGACGCCTAGGGCGATGGCGGCAAGCACCTGCGCGTAAAGCTTGGCATAGAAGGGTTTGCGGGGCGCGGGACTCGCGCCGCGGACTTGTGCAGCTGACACTGTTTCTCTCTCCCTGACCGGATCGAGGTGGCGTGACTTCTCCCGGGCTTCTCCCTATCGCGGCGCTCCGGTCGAACGCTGCACCAACGCCGCCGCAATACCCATGCCAAATGGATCCGCATGACCTGAACTGACGTTGGGCTCGCCAATGATGGGATGAATGCGGTGGCACAAGACGGGAATGACAAGGCCGCCGTCCAGCACGCGCTTGATGTTCTCCGGCAGATTGCCGGTCGATCTCTCTGGCTTGCGGTTTTGCTGCACATCGTGGCGGGCTCCTCGGTTTGCCGACTTTGGGAAGGGCCGCATCGCTGGCACCAGGGCGCAGAATTGCCGTGTTCTTTGCCGCGCTCCCGCTGCAGCGACAGCTTGAAAGCGACGTCGAGACGTAGGGATTGACGCCGCTGGTGCTGACCGCGACGATGCGGTTCAGAAGTTCCGAGCACCGCCGAGAAAGCCGCGCTCGACCGCCACCTTCGCGCCTTCACACGCGACGCCGCCGCCTTATCTGCGTCATCAATATCGAGGAAATGGCGGTTGCCGCGACCGACCAGTGTCGTCGGCAGTGATTATCGCTCCCGCCCCTGGTTCGCAGGCGCTGGTGACTGGCACGGCCCGGCAACTCGGCGCGGTCAGCCGCTCGGGCACCGCATCGCCGGCGCCGTATTTCTGTCGTTCAACATCGCCGACAAAAATTAGAACTGATGAATTCTATCATAGGCCGCGAGGTTTCCTTTCACGAATGAAAGAAAGCTCGATTGACTATCCCGCCTCGCTCCAGTCTTTTGAAAATCAACGTGTGGTTGCCCCCGTGCAAGCCGAGAACGTGGCCAAGCTTCGTGGAGGGAGAGCCAAGCGATGCGTCAGGGGTCGACCCGCTTTGCACTCGACCACACGGCGGTGGCACGAGTTCACGTCAGAGCATTTTCGCGCTTGCCCGCGACGTCGCGGGCGCACATGCCGCCGGCATGCATTTCATGGCGCGAGATCGAGGATCATATGCACCACAACATTCCCAAATCAGAACAAAATGCCAGCGAGTGCCGCATTTCGCTTCCGGATGCGAAAAGGGCTTACCCAAAGTCCGAGATGAACACCGCGGTCCCTTTTGTGCCATCGCACGAGCACGCGCTTACAGGCATCTTCGAAATATCGAAAGTACTCACCGACCCCGCCCGGCTCGAAGTCACGTTGGCCAAGGTCGTCGATCTCCTGCCCTCGTTTGTGCAGATGCGGCACGGCATCATCGCTCTCTTCGACGCTGAGGGCGTACTGGACATCACCGTAGTCACCGGCTGCGACGAGAACAGCGATGAGCGCTCCCGGATGCGCCTGCCGCGCAAGGCAATCGATCTGATTGTGACGACGGACACGCCGCTCGTCGCCGAGAACATAGCGGTGCATTCGGCCTTCACTGCCGCTGACATAGAGGTGCTTGGGGCCTCCGACACCGTGTCCTTCATCGGCGTTCCCATTCGTGTTGATGGGAACGCCGTAGGCACGCTGACTATCGACCGCGCCTTGGACAGCAGGTCAACGTATCGGCTCGATTATGATGTCCGGCTGCTCACCATGATAGCCAACATGGTGGGACAGACAGTCAAGTTGCACCGCTTCTCCGCGGGCGACCGCGAACGACCGACGGAGGTGGAAGATGGGCTGCAAACGCAATTCTCTGATGTCAAGCACCCTGCACCGCAGCGCAAGAAGGTTCACGTCAAGGGAATGATTGGCGATAGTCCGGCGCTAAGCGCGCTGCTCGAGAAGATCGCAGTTGTAGCTAAGGCAAAGACCACGGTTCTGTTGCGAGGCGAATCCGGTACCGGGAAGGAGCTGGTCGCCAAGGCAATTCACGAGTTGTCGCCGCGCGCCAAGCGGCCCTTCATCAAACTCAATTGTGCAGCGCTGCCAGAGACAGTCCTGGAATCCGAATTGTTCGGTCATGAGAAGGGTGCCTTCACAAGCGCGTTCAATTCCCGCAAGGGTCGCTTTGAGCTCGCCGACAAGGGGACGTTGTTTCTGGATGAGATCGGCGAGATCTCGGCCTCCTTCCAGGCAAAGCTACTGCGCGTGCTGCAGGAGCAGGAGTTTGAGCGCGTCGGCAGCAACCAGACCATCAAGGTCGACGTTCGCGTGATTGCCGCCACGAACAGGAACCTTGAAGAGGCGGTTGCAAGGAATGAGTTCCGCGCCGACCTATATTATCGCATCAACGTGGTTCCCTTGCTGGTGCCGGCGTTACGCCAAAGGCGCAGCGATATTCCGCTCCTCGCAGCTGAGTTTCTCAAGAATTTCAACGATGAGAACGGCCGTACGCTGACCTTCGATGCGCGTGCAATTGAAGTACTGATGAAATGTGAATTTCCCGGCAACATTCGCGAGCTTGAAAATTGCGTGCACCGGACAGCGATCCTGGCGGAGGGACGATCAATCGGGAGAAACGACTTTGCGTGCTCCCACGACCAATGCTTTGCCGAGGCGCTGCGGAAGAGCAGATCGGGCAAGGCCGCGCTGCAACCAGCGCCGATCCTCCCAGAGGCAGTGAATCCGGCCACGCCGCCGGATGCGGCCGCTCGTTCGGCCGCCACCACAGTCCCGCCTGCCGGAGCAACCCACTCATTGGGCGCGAGGACCACCGACGCCGAGCGCGTCATTGCTGCCATGGAAAGATGTGGCTGGGTGCAGGCAAAGGCGGCGCGCCTGCTTGGACTGACCCCGCGCCAGATTGGCTACGTGCTGAGGAAATACGGCATCGAGGTCAAGCGTCTGTGAAAGCATGACTCAGGCGGATTAGCTGAGACCGCTTAGCGGCTTGGCCCGCGCAGGGATGCAGATCCGCGTCCGCGTCAAGTCGATCCGACCGAGGACAGCCTGGCCGAATTCCCGTGGCAGCCGGCGTTGCGACCATCTTGTGAAAGGCGACGCTGCCATCGTCAATCCGTCCGCCATGTTGCTCTCGTTGCGAGCTCATACGGATGCCCTGTGCGACTGAAACGGAGATAAAATATGTCCGATGCAAAACTGCAAGCTGTGCTTTCGTCTCTTCCGCAAGGGACGCGACAGTTAGATGCTCTGCCGTCCAACGGACCAGCGCCGGACAGAAGTTTTGTCAAGCTGAATACGAATGAGAACCCGTTTCCGTTGCCGCCAATCATAATGCAAAGTGCAGTGGCGGCCCTCCAGCGCCAGTATCTGTATCCGGACGACGATAACATCAGCTTGAGGGAAGCAGCGTCCAATACCTATGGCGTATCCACGGATCAGGTCATCGCAGGCAACGGGTCGTCTGAACTGCTCGGACTCATCTACAGAGCTTTCCTCGCCCCTGGCGACAAGGTGGCGATGATATCGCCAGGGTTTTCGTTCAACCGCAAACTTGCCATGTTGCATGGTGCTGAGTTTCTCGAGATCGGATGTCAAACTCGTTCGCTGCCAATGGAGCAATTGCTTTCCGGTCCGGCAAAAGACGCCAAGTTCATTCTGGTGGCCAATCCAAACAATCCGACCGGAACATTCCTCTCGATAAGCAATATCGAACGCCTCGTGGCACAATCGGATCGCCTGGTCGTCCTTGATGAGGCCTACGTCGACTTTGCACCCGATCACGGGCTGCGCCTCATCAACCGTTATTCGAACCTTCTGATCTTGAGAACATTTTCGAAGAGCTATGCCGCCGCCGGCATTCGCGTCGGTTTCGGTTTCGGTCACCCTGAGATTATTGGCAGGCTGCGCAACATCCAGAACGTCTTCAACATGAACGTGATCGGGCATGCGGTTGGTATCAGCGTGCTTGCGCATCGCGGCGCCTACGCAGAGAACCACAAGCACATCAGACATGAACGACAGCGAGTGACAGCCGCACTGTCGCAACTTGGATTTTCCGTAACGCCCTCCCACGCAAATTTCTTGCTAGCCCGTGTGCCAGCGGGACAGGACGGCTCATGGTGGCAAGCAGCCTTGGAAAGGCAAAAGATACTCGTTGCCTACTTTCCGGACAATGGTTTGGAACATTGCATCCGCGTCAGCATCGGCACAAAAGAGCAATTGGATGCATTTCTTGCTGCCGCTCGCGATATAGTTGGAAGCTTAAACATACCAAGCACCACGGGCAGGGGAGCGCCAGGCTCTTCTCGTTCGGTACGCTGACGCTAATCCGATATCACACATTGCTATCTTTAGACTTGCTTGGTCACCCAAGCACGACAACATTTTTCTTTAAAATCGGGGACAATATCGAGTGACAAACGTCTTTCCTTCAAACCTAGCCTTCGGCATCTTCGATCATCTGGACGAGGACGGCCGCGATATCGCCCGGCAGTACGAAGATCGCCTGATATTAGCAGAGGCGTGCGATCAGCTAGGGTTCTATGCCTATCATCTCGCAGAGCACCACTGTACCCCCCATGGGAGAGGTCCATCGCCGAATCTGTTCTTATCGAGCGTCGCCCAGCGCACCCGGCGCCTGCGTCTCGGACCCTTGGTGATGCTGCTTGCGCTTTATCATCCGCTGCGTGCGTTCGAAGAGATCTGTATGCTGGACCAGTTGAGCGGTGGCAGGCTCGAACTGGGCATAGGGCGCGGTGCTCTCCCGATCGAATTGGGTTACTTCGGGATTGGTGCGGACGCGGTGCCGGGCCGCTATGCGGAAGCCAGCGAAATTCTTGTTGAAATACTTGTTAATGCCATGAAGGTTGGCACGCTGTGCTATCAAGGCCGCCATTTTGAGCTCAATGACGTTCCTTTGACGCTAAGACCTCATCAGCGTCCACATCCGCCGACATGGGTCGCCGCCAATCGACCCGAGTCCGCAGCCTGGGCCGCTGCGAATGGAGCAAACATCGCGTGTGTAGGGCCTTCCTCTTCTGTTCGCAAAACTACAGATGCCTTCCGCGCCTATCGAGAGGACAACACTGACACGGGCGATCGAGCGCTATTTATTGGATTGCTCCGAATGGTGGTGATTGGGCGTTCTGAAACAGACGCGTATTCGATCGCGGCACCTGCTTACGAACGATGGCTCAAGAGCTTCCAATTCCTTTACGACCTTAATGCCATCCCGACTCCACCAAACCTGCCGCTGACCTTCAATGAGGCAGTAGAGCGTGAATTGTGCGTGGTAGGATCAGCAGAATCTGTGCGAAAAGCTCTGTTAGATCAGTTGGAAGAGGCAGGTGCCAACTACCTGCTTTGTCAACTGGCATTTGGAAATTTGCCGCTAGATGCTTCCCTGTACACCGCGACGACCATTCAATCCGAAATCATGGCTCGACTTGTCTGACCGTGAAATTGGCGGTCTGATCTGAAGGTTAGATCGTTGTAACAGCGCTCCCTCATCCACGTGCCCGAGCGTGCACGTGGTGGGGACGGGCAATCGGGAGGGAGGCCAAACTGACCACGAGCCGGCGGCACAGATTACCAGGTTGTGCGTTGGCTGGCGTCTGGGCCATCGTGTGAACCTGCACGATCCTAAGGAGATGATGGCCGAGCGCGTCACGATGCCGGCACGCATCTGCTCGTCGCGCTCGCGCTAGTCGTTGCCCATAGCCCGCCGCAAGAGGTTCTTCTCGCCCGGGGCGGCGCCGGTAGCGGCTCCCGCATCCAGCTTCATCAGCGGCTCGGCGATAGCAAAGCCGTCACTCGCTACGGCGCTGTTGAGGGCGCGCTCGCGAGCGGCTTTGCTACGCCGAGCGACACCACCTGGGGCGAGTTCGCCCGATGTCGCGGGGTGCACCGCGGTCGGATAACGATGCTGGAGCGTTCGCAGGCGGTCTTCACGATCTGCGCGAGTACTTTGCATGAATGCTGCCTGCTTCCTCGTCTGCGGCGGCCTGAGTGTCCGCCGGCACGCCCGAAGTCAATGCCAGTACCACAAGGCCGCCAAGACGTCAGGTCTGGGAGCCGGCTTGTACGGTCATATCGTGTTCGGGAATATCGTCGAAGGAGGCGTAGTTGAGATTGTAGAGTTTGGAATACAGGCCCCCCATGGCTATTAGCTGATCGTGGTTGCCAGTCGCAATAACTTGGCCATTCTGAAGCACGATGATGCGGTCGGCACCCCCGATCGTGGCAAGACGGTGGGCGATGACGAGGCCAGTGCGCCCTTCAAGCAGCTTTACCAGAGCCTTCTGAATCTGCATTTCCGTGTAGCTGTCGATGTTGGCGGTAGCTTCGTCGAGCACGAGGATCTTGGCGTCGGCGACTAGGGCGCGGGCGAAACTGATGAGCTGGCGCTGGCCGAGAGATAAGTTGTCGCCGCGTTCGCCAAGTTGGGTCTCATACCCGTCGGCGAGGCTCATTATGAAGTCGTGGGCGCCGACCGCCTTGGCGGCCTCGATCACCTTGTCGCGCGTGGCTTCCGTCTTGTGGTATCGAATGTTCTCGAAGACCGTCCCGGTGAACAGGAACGGCTCCTGCAGCACCATGGCGACCTGGCGGCCGAGCGATTCCTGGGTGAGATCGCGCACATCATGTCCGCCGACCAGCACTTGGCCCTGCTGAACATCATAGAAGCGGTGGACCAGGGCCATCGCGCTCGATTTGCCAGAACCGCTCGGCCCGACCAGTGCGACCGTCTCGCCGGGATTGACCCGGAAGGAGACATTTTTCAGCACCGAACGGTTCGAATTGTAGCCGAAGGTGACGTCCCTGAACTCGACCGAGCCGTCCATTTCGGGCGAAAGCACCTCGGCATTGGGTTTGTCCTGAACATCGATCTTGACGTCGAGCACATCGGTCAGGCGCTTGCCTGAGGCCATGGCGCGCTGCATGACCGAATATTGCAGGGTGAGTGAGCGGATCGGGTCAAAGAAGCGCTGGATGTAAAATAGGTAGGCAATCAATACGCCCACATCTATGCGGCCATTCATGACCATCGAGCCGCCGACCACAATAACGGCGGCCATGGCGAGGCCGGTGAGGCCATCGACGATAGGCACCATGACCAGTGCATATTTGGCAGCGATCAGGTGGGTCCTGAGGTTGGCATGGGCCTTGTCGTCAAAAAGGATGAAATTCACCTGCTGGCGGTCCATTGACTGGACGGTGCGCACGCCGTGAATGGCTTCGGCCAGCGCGCCGTTGACGACGGAATTAGTCTCGTGTGCGGCCATGAAGGCGTCGCGGGCACGCGGCAGCCAGACAATGCGGACGATCACCAGGACCGGCAGAACCGAGAGCGTCAGGAGGCCGAGGCGGAAGTCGAGCCACAGCATTACGAAAACGATGCCGAAGAGAAGCGCAACATCGCCTACGGAATATACCGAGGTTTCGAGGAATTCCTGTATGGAGTTGACGTCGCCTTGCAGGCGCGACATGAGGCGTCCGACCTCGGTCTTGTCCATGAAGGAGAGCGAAACCTTCTGCAGATGGCCAAACATGGCGCGGCGGATGTCGAACAGGACAGTTTCGGCCACTTTCGCAACCACGGTTTCCTGCATGTAGCCGGCAGCGAAATTGACCAAAATCGCCAAAACGAACGCGCCGACGGCCGCGAGCTGGGCTGAGCGATCGGTCCTTGCCGGGTTCATGCCCTGGTCGAGCGCGTAGCGGATGATCAACGGGATGAGAAGCTGCGTCCCGGTGAAGATCAGCATTGCTGCAATCGTGATGACTACCCTGGCCCGATAGGGACGGACGAAAGCCCAGATGCGCCGGAGGATGCTCTTGTCGAAAGCCCGGCCGAACATCTCCTCCTCGATGCGGTGCGAGCCGACAACCGCGCGCGGAGGGCGTCTACCGTCGTCACGTTCGGCTTCGACTTCGCCGGCGCGGCCCTGCGCCATCAGCGGGCGCCCCCATACTGGGTCATATTGTCATCACCCGGGCGCGTCTGGAGATCGTAAAGGGCCCTGTAGCGTCCCCGCTTCGCCAAAAGCTCTTGATGCGTGCCGCGTTCTACGATTTCGCCGTTATCGACAAAAAGGATCTGATCGGCATGCACAAGCGCACTCAGCCGGTGCGCGATGATGATCGTCACCCGATCCTTGGCGAAGCGCCGCATCGCCGCGCGGATGCGCTGCTCGGTGCCGGCATCGATCGCGGCCGTTGAGTCGTCGAAAACGACGACGGAGGGGCGCAGCATCATGGTGCGAGCAATCGTGAGACGCTGGCGCTGGCCGCCAGAGAGAGAGACGCCGCGTTCGCCCACGACCGTCTCGTAGCCTGCTGGGAGCCCGAGGATGTAGTTGTGGAGCTGGGCGAATTCGCCAGCGCGTTCGATTCGCTGTCTCTTCGCCCAGGGATCGCCATAAGCGATGTTGTTCTCGATCGTAGTGGTGAATAGGAATGCATCCTGCTGTACGACGGCGACCGCCTTGCGAAGCGTCGCGAGGGTGACATTGCGTACGTCCTGGCCGTCCAGCGTGATGGCGCCACCGGTCACGTCGTAAAAGCGGGGGACCAGATGAGCCATCGTCGATTTGCCCGAACCCGGCGGACCGACGATCGCGATCGTCTCGCCTCTACGGGCCTCAAAGCTGAGGTTCTTCAAAATGGCGCGGTTTTCGGCGCTGGGGTACGCAAACGAGACATTGTGGAAGCGCAGAGTGCCGTCGCTTATCTCGAGCGGTCTGGCCTCGAGAGCATCCCTGATTGTGATCTCCTGGTCGAGGAGACCGAAAAGCCGCGAACCGCAGCTAGAAGCGCGGGCAAAGGCATTGACCATGAGGCCGATCTGGCGGACTGGCATTTGCAGGATTGTCATGAAGGTCAGGAAGGTCGCCACCGTTCCGACGCTGATCTCGCCAGCGACGAGCTTGCTGCCACCGATCCAGAGCACCAATCCCATTGCGAAAAAGAAGGACAAGGTCATCGCCGACGTGCTGGGCACGTAGATGTCAACGCGGTCGTGGGCGAGGTCGAGCGCGTTCTTGGAAGCGCCGTCGAACTTCAGCATCTCGTAGGCTTGAGCCGCAAAAGCGCGGACCACGCGGATGCCTGCGAGATTTTCCTCCATCACGCGGCTCAGTACCGAAAGCCGCTCATGCAGGTCGAGCCAGGTGGCGCGCAGCCTAAGCTGTGTGGCCGATGAGCGCCAGGCGACAAAAGGCACGAAGCTCAGCGCGACCAGGCCGAGCATGGGATCGGTCGAGATCATCATGTAGGCGCCGATCCCGATCAGCATGGTGAGCAGGACCACGCGAACGAGCGCGGTGGAAAAATACATCCGCACGCCTTGGAGATCGAGCATTCCGATGGTGATCAGATCGCCTGAATGGACCCGGTCGTGAAAGGAAAAGCTGAGACGCTGGATCTTGTCGTAGTAGGCGAGCCGCAGTTCGTACGCGACATGATGCCCGACGGCTTCGGCAAAATAGTTCTGCGCCATCGTGAAAAGGCCGCGTAGCGCGCTGACGGCGAGCAGCAGGAGAGCCGGGATCCAGAGCGCTTGTCCTGCCGCGGTCCCCGCGACACCGCCCCCGATGGCTGTCTGGGTCTGGTCGACAGCCCGGCCGAGCAGCTGGGGAATGAGCAACTGGAGGATTGCCGCCATGATCGTCGAGCCCATAGCGAAGGCGACCTGCCAGGGATGCCGCAAATTCATACGCGTGATGCGCAACAGCGTACTCAAATCCCGGCCCCAGCGCGCCGCTTCCACATGGGTCAACGAATTCAGAGCGTTCGTTGCGCTGCCGATAGCATCACTGCTCACGGGTGTATTCCCGACTGCATTTTGCGCCTTCGAGGCAAGCCGAAGGACCAATCATCAAGGGGGCCCGCCATTGTTAATCCTGTCCACCACCTGCAGCAGGGCGCGTTCCTATAAGCCGAGCCGCGGCTTCAGTTACTGGCATGTCGATCACCGTGATTCCGCTTGCCGCAAGGAAACGCGCTTCGTTTCTGGTCAGCGTTTCCGCGTCCATTACCGCGCAATGTGGACCTCGGGAGCGCTTCATGATCTGCCTGGCGTAGGTGCGCAGCATCTGATCGTTGAAGCGGCAGCCAACGAAGAAAAATCCGCGGGTGATGCGCCGTTCCTTCACCACGTCTGGGATCGGTGTCTGGATATCGATTTCGGTCAGGACTTCGACATAGTCGGAATCTGCGACGAGAAAGTTTTGCGCCGGCCTAATACTCCCGTGAGGTGTATAGAGAACCGTCTTCGCCCCCGATCGGGGGTCGAGTTCCCTCCCGGACAAATCGTAGGTTTTCGTCCAAATGTTACCGATTTCGTTCGCCCGCGTTACGCCCTGGATCTCGACGACGTCCGTTCGGCCGGTCTCTACGAGAGCCGTGCGCATCGCGCCGTCGTACCAGCTGTCGACGATGAGGGAGAGCGGCAGCCTTGCGAGCCAGGCGTGGAGGAGGGTAGGCGCCACCGGCGCTGCGAATATGTCGCTCATCCAAGCTTGCAGCGTCCGGCGATGCCGGCGCTGTTCGATGAACTGCGCAACCGACCACATATTGGTGCGGATCCTGGAAGGGGCTGGCGCCCGCGCATTGAGTGCCGCGGCAACGACCTCCGGCGTATGCGGCACAGGCGGTTCCGCACAGTTGAATTCAAGAAGACCCGGACCGAGATAGGGGATCACCTCATCGGCGGCGAGCGCTTTCTTCGCCAGGTCAAGCAGCTTTTCGGCAAAACTGTCCCGTACGATGACCAGGTGGCCCGATGTCAGGATCGTGTTCATGCTCGTTCCTCGCGACGCACCTATCAAGGGGCAGCATCAGTCCTCTTCGGAAACCTTCTTTGCCTCGACGGTGATCGGCAGACGCGTATCCCGTGGAAGATCGGGTAGGAGGAGCCGCCACCCGTTCCTGAGCGTCACAGTTCCGCCCCACAACTCTTCCTTCTCGAGCTTGATGATCGGCTCTTCGAGGTCCTTCTTCGGGACATACGCCGACAAGCCAGCATCGGTCCTGCGGATCATGACTTTCATCTGGCCGTCCCTTCATTGGTATTGCTTTCAGCACTGCAGGGCGCCTCGGCTTTGTCGAGGCTCATCAGTTCACGCGCTCGCATGCCGACGACGGTGCCACGGTCGATCCATTCGACCGCATAGATGAAGAACTGCTGGAGAAAGGTGCCAATGTCGCGCACATATCCCTCGTCGCCCTTCCGCACGAGATTTTCGCCGATCTCCCTGCCAGGATAGGTGCCGTCATTCTTTATGTGGCGAGTGGCACGTACCCGCTCTCCCGGCATGAATCGTGGAGGCCTGCGGATTTCGACCTCCTCTTCGCGTCCGAGCGACATGTCCGTTCCCTGATTTCTCTTGAGGCTGCAGATCGTGAACAAAGGCGTTCCAGGCGTCCTGCGAAGGCAGCCCCGACCATGTCGGCAGCCCAATGTCCGTCACGCAGGAACGCAGGTCTTCGGCACCGGGCATACCGAGGCACATTGCTGCGCATCGAAGACCCCCTCGCACTCGGTGCACTTGTGCGGCTCGATCACGTAGCTCTCGCCTTTGAACTTGATCGCGCCGGAGGGACATTCGAATTCGCAGGCGCCGCATTGGGTGCATTGGGATGCGATAATCTTGAAAGCCATTTTAACTCCTGGTCCGAATGAATGAGACAGCTCAGGCCGTCGCCGCGAGTGCGGGGGTCCCACACGCGGCGTAAATCGCGCTGATTGCGGTCTCGATATAGTCATGGGCATAAGCGTCGGTGGCTCGGATTCCAGCGTCCGCGAGCTGATCCTGCGGGCAATTTCCGACCTTGGCGCACAGCACGATATCTATGCCTTCAAGCGCTGCGATGACGCCATCGAGGGCGGCTTCTCCGCCCCAGCCGCCGAGGCAATACTGCTCCACCTTGCGATGCCCGACAAAGCTGATCCCTCTCGGCGAGGCTTGATAAACCTGGAATTCCTTCGCATGGCCGAAATGTTCATTGACGCGGCCGCCGCCCTTGGTCGCCACCGCGAAGAGAAGGGACTTGCCGGGGCTCGCTGCCTTGACCAATCCGATCGCTTCTCTCCTAGCCGCCACGTGATCACGGCGCTCCTCCGCGACCAGCTCCCGATAGGCCTTGCGATTGCTGGCATCGTAGGTGACCTCGCCGGGAATCCGGTCGAGTGTGAATTCCTGGCCACGATCCTCACCGAGCAGGCCGACGGCATCTGCCCGGCACTGCCGGCAGTGGCGCATCAACTGGGCGCCGCCTTCGACACGATCCTGAAGAGCCTTCATCTCCATTGCGTTTGGGCCGCGTTGCCCGCTCAGTCCGTAGTGCGTGCCGTGCGCCGGGTCCGAAATCAGCGGCATGAGGTTATGCAGGAACGCGCCTCGCTCCTTGACCCATCTATTCACCTCGATCAGATGCTCATCGTTCACGCCGGGGATCATCACCGAATTGATTTTGGTGAGAATGCCGCGCGCGGTCAGCATCTCCAGACCCAACATCTGCCGCTCGTGCAGGATCCGGGCGGCTTCGATGCCGACGTAGCGGCGATGGTCGTAAAAGATCCAAGGATAGATCTTTGCACCGACCTCAGGGTCGACCATGTTGATGGTGATCGTCACGTGATCGACATTCACATCGGCAAGCTCATCGACATGGTCCGGCAGCGCGAGCCCATTCGTGGAGATGCAAAACTTGATGTCTGGGATTTCCCTGGCAACTCGTTCCAACGTTGCCTTCGTCTTCTTCCAGTCGTAACAGGCATCGCCCGGTCCGGCGATGCCGAGCACGGAGAGTTGCGGCACCTCGTTGGCGACCGCGACCACCTTGCGTAGCGCCTGGTCGGGAGTCAGCTTTTCGGAGACCACCCCAGGCCGGCTTTCGTTGGCGCAGTCATATTTGCGATTGCAGTAGTTGCACTGGATATTGCAGCCGGGCGCGACCGCGACGTGCATGCGCGCGAAATAGTGATGCGCCTCTTCGGAAAAGCAGGGGTGATCCTTGATCTTCTCCCAGATAGCCGGATCCGTGTCGTCCGGCTTTATCGCCGAGCCGCAGGACGAAGACGCGCAGCCACCGGCTTTCACGGTGGCAATCAACTGGTCACCGAATGTCGTGCTGAGGCTCTCAAGCGAAATTGCCGGTGCGGACATCGAACGGCTCCGTTGCTGGTGAATGTCGCAGTTCAAACCGCAAGAGCTATGCCAGCTCAAAGAGCGGTTTTGGTTCACGAATTGGCTTTCGTGTCGGATTCCGTGGGATTGCTCCGACACACCTTTGTCGGGCTTCCGACAGTGGACAAGCAAATCGGGTCGCGAAGGCTACCAGCCTTGGGCGCGCAGAGTGTGAGGGAGACTACTCCGGGCTTACGTTTGACGTCATCACGACGTCTAGAATTTCTTCACCTCGATACCATGCCGGCGCAGGGCGTAGCCGATTTGCCGCGGCGTGAGGCCGAGGATACGAGCCGCCCTGGCCTGAACCCAACCGGCCTTGTCCATCGCGTCGATCAGCCGGTCGCGTTCCGTCAGACCCGGGGGACAAGCGGGATCGTTCGGATCGCCGGCCGTAACGGGAGATACCTTGCCTGCGGAGGCACCGATGCGACTGGCCGGCAGCCGCAATCCGACCGGCACTGCGTTGACCCGTGCGAGATCGTCGATGGCATTGCCGCCATTCGAGCGGTCGGCTCGCTTCCAGAGGAGCCAGGAAAGGCACTGGCTCTTCTTACAGGCGAAATCGGATTGAGTGATCGTCCTTGAACGCGCAAGTGTGGCCGTCCTTTGGACGCAGTTCTCCAGCTCGCGGACGTTACCAGGGAAGTAGCATTGCGAGATCAGGTCAAGCGCCGACGGTGCGAAGGCGAGTGCGCGATCGTTCTCCTTGTTGAATCGGTTGAGGAAGGCGTTCGCAAGGCGTGGAATATCGCCGGGTCGCTCTCTGAGCGGAGGCAGGATAATTGGCACCACATTGATGCGGTAATAAAGGTCGGCCCTGAACTCCCCTTTTATGACGGCCGTCTCGAGGTCCTTGTTGGTGGCGCATATGAGGCGCACGTCGACCTGTAGCGTTTTGGTGCCGCCGACTCGCTCCAACTCGCCTTCCTGCAAGACACGCAACAGCTTGGCTTGAAAGGCCGGCGAAATCTCGCCGATTTCATCAAGTAGCAGCGTCCCCTCATTTGCCAATTCAAAACGACCGGCGCGCTGGGAGATAGCACCCGTGAAAGCGCCCTTTTCATGCCCAAACAGTTCTGACTCCAGAACGCTTTCAGACAGTGCGGCGCAGTTCAATTTGACGAAAGACTTCTTCCTCCGACGTGAGAGCTTATGGATGGCTTGCGCAAAGAATTCCTTGCCGGTGCCGCTTTCACCCCGCAGAAGCACGGTGGAATTGGTCCCTGCTACGACCGAGACGGTTTCGAGCACCTGCTTGAGTGCGGGGCTTTCCCCGATGATCCCGTCGATTTTGGCATCCGCATGCCGGGCAGGGTCGTAGGTCCTCCCCTCGTTGGGCGATTTCTCCGGTCTCCATTGTTCATGGACAGACCGCTGACGATCTGTACTCAGGGTGCGATGGAGACGGATGGTCCGGCCGACAAGGTTGGCGACCATCGTCAGGAAGTATGTGTCCTCGTCGTCGCGAAAGTCGGTGACGCCGTCTCCGGCGCGGTCGATCGACAATGTCCCAAGGATCTTATGATCAGCCTTTAGCGGGATACCGATAAAGGCAATTGGGATGGTCCCGCCGCTCGAAGACGTTTGAAGGTCAGCCTGAAATAGTTGGGACTTGTGCACGTCCGGTATGACGAGCGGCGTCCCCGTAGCGACGATTTGATCTGTTACGGCCTGTGGTATGACGCGGCGAGTGCCTGTTTGAGGTGCTTGGGTATTGCCGGCACTTGCGGCAATCTCCGGCTCTCCTTCAGCGTCCAGGACGACGATTGCTCCGTGACGCATCTGCAGAAACGAAGGCAGGACGTTTATGACATTGGCGAGCGTAATCTCCAGCTCGCTGGGGGCGGTCAGCACCTTCGATATCTCGTAGAGTCCCCTGAGCGCGATATCTGCTTGGGGCATGCTTTTGATGGGCGGTTCAGGGCGGGTATCCCGAGGTGCTACCTCGTCGACCCGATCTTGGGGTACGTGAGCCATGGAAACACCTCAGGGGTTGTCGTCCAGAGTGCTCCTCCTTTTGTATCTGAATTCTGAAAGCACAGTATTCACGAGCTTCTCTTCGTTGCGAGGCGATTCCAGCAAAGATAGACTTGGCGTTGGTCGCGACCTCATGTGTACCAAGATTGACCCTGTTGATACGGTGCGTGCCTCGGTCATCCGAATTTGAAGAGGACTCCGAAGCCGCCGCGTGGATAGTTCCACTCGATCTCGCCACTGGTCTCGCACAAAATCCGGCAGGTGCCGCACTCCATGCAGCCGTCGGCAGTGATCTCCACTTGACCTTTGTCGTTCAACTCATAACATTTCGCCGGGCAGACGTGGGTCAGCGCGAGCAAGTTCGCGCTTGGCCTCTCGTGCGGTAGCACTTTGATATGCGGACGGCCGGAATCCACCAAGTAGCGGTTCTGGTAAAGCTTGTCCTCGACACGTGACTTCGTCACTGCGATCGTCATTTCGTCTCCCCTCAGCGCCACGCCAATGCAAGGCGGACCGCGTCGCTGACCAGCCCCCAGCGCGAGCGCGCCTTGATGAAGGCCGCCGTGGTCGCCTTTTCCTTCTCGATCTTCGGCGTGCCGTCGACACGCATGAAATTCTGCGCGGCTTGCGACATCAACCGCGGATAAGTCGTGAAGTAATTGCAGGAATTGGTGTGGAGCAAGGCCGGCATGTCTTTGTATTTCCTTAGGTCCTTGACCACGAAGGACTTGTCCAGCATGGCTTTGTAAGGGGCGAGATTCCGTTTGGTCATAGGACCGTTGCGGCTCTTGACCTCGATGATTGCCTCAGCCGCGATGCGGCCGGAGGTCATAGCTAGGTTCGAACCCTCGCGGTGAATGGCGTTGTTCAGTTGCGCGGCATCGCCGACCACGACCCAACCGTCGCCAAAGAGCTGCGGAATAGCCTTGTAGCCGCCTTCGGGAATGAGATGCGCGGAATATTCTTTCACTTCCGAGCCGGCAATCAGCGGCCGGATCGAAGGATGGGTTTTTAAGGCGTCGAGGAGGACGTAAGGGCTCTCGACCATCGCGGCGAAGTCGGAGACGAGGCAGCCAATGCCCAGTGAGATCGACTCCTTGTTGGTGTAGAGGAAGCCGAGCCCGGCCATGCTGCGGGAGGTCGTGCCCACCGCCTCGATCACGCAGCCTTCATCGCCTTTGAGGCCGAACCGCTGCTCAATGACCTCTTCGGGGAGGAAATGCATTTCCTTGACGGCGAGCGCCACCGTTTGCGGCTTCGGCATCTCGCGCAGGCCGGCCCGCGTGCCAAGCAGTCCGCAGACACCTTCTGCGAGGACGACCACGTCCGCGTAGATGGCTCCGCCGGCCCGGTCTGTGCGGACGCCGATCACCCTGTCCTTGGCGTCACGGATGAGTTCCGTCACGGTCGTCTCGCACAGAACCGTCGCGCCGGCCTCGCGCACCTTACGCGAAAACCATTTATCGAACTGGGCACGAATGATCGTGTAGCGGTTGGGCTTCGCCTCATTGAAGTCGTCCGACCGATAGTGAATCCCGGTGTGGGACGTGTCGTCCATCACCCAAAGCCGCTGTTCAACCAAATGCCGCTCGAGAGGCGCATCGTCCCGGAAATCCGGGATGATCTTCTCCAGCATGTTCGCGTACATGATGGCACCCTGGACATTCTTGGACCCCGGATATTCACCCCGCTCCAACTGCAGCACCTTCAGGCCGTGACTGGCCATGGTGTAAGCAGCTGCGTTTCCGGACATGCCGGCCCCAATAACAATGGCGTCGAATTTTTCCTCTTTCATGTCCATCCCTTAGCTCGCAAGCTTATCGCGACTGTGGGGCGACAGCCGCCGCGTGAAGGCTTCCGTCAGTGCGGGCAGGAAGCGGATCGCGTCGGTGACGATCCCGAGGTGGGCGAAATCGAAAATCGGCGCGTTCGGGTCGGTGTTGATGGCCACGATGAGATCCGCCCCCTCGACGCCAACCCGGTGCTGGATGGCGCCGGAAATCCCGGCCGCTATGTAAAGCTTCGGCCGGATGGTCTTGCCAGTTTGGCCGATCTGCCGATCAGCTGGCATCCAGCTCTTCTGGACCAACGGGCGCGAACAGCCGTGCTCGGCGCCGATTGCTCGCGCGAGATTCTTCACAAGCTGCAGGTTCTCCGCCGCGCCTAGACCGAGGCCTCCCGCAACCACGACGTCGGCATAGGCAAGATTTGCCTTTGCCGACTGACTATCCGGCAGGAAGCCCAGCACTTTGGTAACGATCTCGTCCTCGGCTACCGAGAGCTTGTGCCGGATGACACGCCCGACCGGATTATCCGCCCGCTGCGGCATGGGCATCACCCTCGGTCGCACTGTCGCCATCTGCGGCCGGAAATTGAGCGTATAGATCGTGCACAACAAGGAACCGCCGAAAGTCGGACGGGTGGCGGCGAGCGAACCGTCGGTATCCACATCAAGTTCGGTGCAGTCGGCCGTGAGCCCTGTCTGCAAGGTCGTCGCCACGGAGCCGGCAAGATCCCTGCCGAGTGTGGTGGCACCGAGAAGAAGGATCTCGGGTTTGTGGGTATCGACCAGATCGGTCATCGCCTTGGTGAATGGCTCGTTCCGATAGTCGGCGAGCAGCGGCGCCTCGACGATGTAGACAAGGTCGGCGCCATAAGCGAACGCTTCGGCAACGGCGTTCCCGATGGCCTCTCCCGGCGGTCCAAGCACGACGCCTGCAAGCTGGACCTGAAGCTTGTCTGCTAACTTGCGGCCTTCGCCGAGCAGTTCGAATGATACGGGATGGACATGGCCGCGTTCGAGCTCGATGAAAACCCAAACGTGCCGGTAGTCCTTGAAGTGCGCGGGCAGCTCCTTCTTTATGCCGGCACGGCCGGCGGCAGGGCGAGGGGTTTCTCGGTTCGCGTTCGACATCGTCTGATCCTTGCCCTCTCACGCGCCGCCGTTGAAGGCGAGCTCATGTTCCAATGCCGGCTGGCGGGTGAAGATTGCCGTGATGAGTTCGTCAGCGACATCGCGCAAAGCCTTCTCGGCGGTGTCGATTTTTGCCGCCTTTTCCGCCCGCGCAGGAGGGGCGAAAACGCGCTTGACGACCGTCGGTGAACCGCGGAGGCCGCATTTGGTGAGATCCTCAATGCCGGCATCGGCCGCACTCCATTTCAAGACCTGGCTGCGCGCGGCGCACAGGGCGTCCTGGATCGAGCCCCGGCGGATCTCGTTTGTGCCTTCCAGCATGGTGATGAGGCAAGGGAGCCTGCTCTTCAGCATCTGTGTGCCGCCTTCGGAGCGGCGCTCGACCTTGATCTCGCGTGCAGCAAGGTCAATAGAGGCGATCTTCGCGACATAGGTCAGTTGCAGGAGTGCGAGGCGCTTGGCGATGCCGGGCCCGACCTGGGCGGTGTCGCCATCGATCGTCTGCTTGCCGGTGAAGACGAGGTCTGGTGTGCCGAACGTCTCGCCAACCTTCGCGATTGCCTGGGAAAGGGCGAACGAGGTCGCCAGCGTGTCGGAGCCGGCAAAATAGCGGTCGGTCAAGAGCACCGCTCGGTCGGCGCCGTAACCGAGCGCCTTGCGCAGCGCGTCCTCTGCCATGGGCGGACCCATAGTGAGCACGGTGACTTCGCCACCATAGGCGTCGCGCAGTCTGAGGGCTTCTTCGAGGGCGAACAGGTCGTAAGGGTTGATGATAGTCGGAACACCCTGGCGCATGATCGTGTTCGTCACCGGATGGACCCTTATCTGTGCCGAGTCCGGCACCTGCTTGATGCAGATTACGATGTGCATTGGCGGTTTCTCAGGCTCCTGTCCGGATGCGGGCTTGGCGGTTCATCTCCTTGGTTTGCATCATTCGTGCCAACTGTTTTGCGCTGCCCCCTATTCCTAGAACTTCGCTTGGTTGCTTCTGAGGGCGCCGTGGTGATGACCGGATTTGTCGGCTTCTCGACATTGTCGCGTCGCAACCCGTGTCGCGGTCATTCCTGTCCGAACCGCTTCAGTACGGAGTCGAACGGGACAAAGGTGCGGCCCGGCGTGGCAGGTTTGTTCGGATCGTGGTCTTTGAGCACCTTGAAGACCCGATGGGTGAGCGGCGAGGAAACCGCGAAGTCCTCGTAAGCGCGTTCGAGCGTCGCGCGCACCCGCGCGGCAATCACCTGGTCGGGCAGACCGGAGAAATCTTCTTCGGCAAGGTATTGGCCCACGCGCTTCATGATATGGAGCCGCGAGACATTCAGCACCTTCGGATCATAGGAGACGCCAAGGACTGCGAAGAACTCCTCCGCAGCCGACAGGCGCTTCAGTCGTGCGAGGATGTCGGTGACATCGATAGGGCGGCTGTCAGCGGAACAATTCATTGCATTCTCCCTGGTCGGAAAACTGTGGTGTCGGTGCGCTCGCGCACTGCTGACCTGGACCCGCACAGCTCCGCGAGGGATGCCTCGCTGCACATTCCATCGTAGAGCTCGACCAGTTGAGTTGCAGCGACGGTCGATTTGGTCTCGGCCGCCTCGCGCCGGACGCGGGCCACCATCGCGGCTGCCAGATCCGGGTCGAGATCGCGACCGCTTTCGCTCAGCACATGGGCAATCGCAGCGGCGCCGGAATGCTTGCCGATGACGATACGCCGGCAGCGGCCCACGAGAGCCGGATCGAGCCCCTGATAAGTACGCGAGTCCTTCAGCAGCCCTGCGACGTGAATGCCGGATTCGTGCGTGAAAACATCGGCGCCGACGACCGGCTTAATGGCCGCGGTCTGCCGGCGGGCGGCCCAAGCCACTTGGGCGGAGAGGTCGGGCAATGCGGTCAGCTCGATGCCGGTATCCGCGCCGTCGAGGACCGCCATCGCGGCGGCCACCTCTTCCAGCGCGGCATTGCCCGCACGCTCGCCGAGCCCCAGGACGGTGACGGAGGCATGGCGCGCGCCTGCGCGGATCGCGGCCAGCGTGTTGGCGGCAGCAAGTCCGAGATCGTTGTGCGCATGAAATTCAAGGTCGATTGGAGACTGCGCCACGAGCTGGGCGACAAGTTCGAAGGTCGAAAACGGGTCGAGAACACCGACTGTGTCGGCTAGCCTGACGCGGCTTGCGCCGGCGCGTGCAGCCGTCTCGATGACGCGGGCGAGATGATCCCGATTGGCCCGCGAGGCATCCTCGCAGCCCACCGCGACGAAGAAGCCGGCGGCGGCGGCGCGCCTGACCATATGATCGATGACCTGGAGCGCTCCCGCCTTATCGAGGCCGAGCTTGGCGGCAAGTTGGATGTCCGACGCAGGCAGCGATAGATTGACGGCGTGGACGCCGCTCTCGATCGCTGCATCGAGATCCAGCGACGTCATCCGGCACCAGGCCATGAGCCGAACCGGGAGACGCCGCGCGACCACGGCGCGAATTGTTTCGATCTCGTCGGCGCCCATGACCGGCGTGCCGATCTCGATCTCTGTGACGCCGGCCGCCGCAAGAGACTCGGCGATCTCCAGCTTTTCCGTCGTGGTAAAGGCGACGCCGGGCGCCTGCTCGCCATCGCGCAAGGTCGTATCGTTGAGAGAGACATGACGGGTCATGAACGGGACCCCGTTCTGCTGCCGCTCAGGCATAGAGCGGATTGAACGTCTTCGGAGCTTCGCTTACCCGGCCCAGAACTGGGAAAGCCACGCAGCTTCTCCACGATTGCCGGCATGACCTCGAGCACCCGGTCGACGTCCGCTTCGCCGTTGTCCCGCGCCAAGGAGAAGCGGACTGCCGCGTGTGGCGTTTTCATCGCGCTCAGGACATGGCTCGGTTCCAGAGAGCCGGAGGTGCAGGCAGAGCCGGAGGAACACGCGATGCCCACGCGGCTGAGGAGGAGTGGAATTCCATCACTTTCGACATCTTCGAAGGAGATGTTTGCGGTGTTGGGCAACCGTTCCAGGGGATCACCAGTGACACAGGTGCTTGGGATGCGCTGGAGAATCCCGTCCTCTAAACGGTCGCGGAGCGACTTTACCCGTGTGGTCTCGTCGTCCATGAATTTCAAGGCGAGTTCGGCCGCCATGCCGAGCCCGACTATGCCGGGCGTATTCTCGGTGCCAGCACGCCGGTTGTGTTCTTGGTGGCCCCCCTTGATCAGCGAGTGGAAATTGACGCCACGTTTTACGAAAAGCGCGCCGATCCCTTTCGGCCCGTGCAGCTTGTGGCCGGAGAGCGACAGCATGTCGATTGCGGTCGACTTCAGGTCCATCGGAAGCTTGCCGACCGCCTGCACAGCATCGGTATGGAAAAGGGCGCCCACTTCCTTGGCCAACTCGGCAAACCTGGCCACGGGGAAGATCACACCAGTCTCATTGTTCGCCCACATTATCGAGACGATTGCGACCTGTGGGGTGAGGGCGGCCATATAGGCGTCGAGGTCGAGCCGGCCACGGCAATCCACCGGGATCCTGTGCACCTTGACGCGGCGGGTCTTCTCAAGATGCGCGCAGAGCGTCAGCACGGCGGGATGCTCGACCGCGGACGTCACGATCTCGGTTCGGTTGGGCGCCGCCTCGAGCGCCGAAAGAAGCGCTGCATTGTCGCTTTCTGTCCCACCCGAGGTGAAGGTGATCTCATCGTCGAACTCCGCGCCGATCAGAGCTTGCAACTGCCTCCGCGCCTTTCTCACCGCCGCACTGACTGAGGCGCCAAGAGCGTGCGCCGACGAAGGGTTGCCGAATTGATCCCTAAAGAACGGCAACATCGCTTGCACGACCTCAGGATCGACCCGTGTGGTTGCGTTGTTGTCGAGGTAGACAGGTTTCATGTGCGATCCTCAGTTGACCGGAATGACGCGAGCGCGCGACCGCCTCATTGAGCCTCTGGCGTATGCCGTTGATGATGATGGGCCCGAACTGGCAGCCGGCGCAGACGCCCGAGAGTTTGACGTAGACCGGATCGGCGTCGACATGGACAAGTCCGCAGTCGCCGCCGTCAGCCCGCAGGTAAGGACGCCCGAACACGACAACGTTATCGATAAGCCGAATTTGGCGCAGCGGCGCGATTTGGCGGCCAGCAGCTTGGGTGCCACCAGGAACCGAACTGTTTCGGGAGGCGACGTTCTTTGCGTCCTACCTGAAGCGATTGCCGGTCCCAAGATCGGCTTCGACCTTGCCTTGTTCTTGAGGACAGGGACATCTGTTGTGCCGGCCATATAAGCCTCCTCTGCCGCAAATGAGTCCGTCGGCGGCAATCGCTTCATGGACCCGCACAGGCGCTTCGGGCGATCAACTGAAGGACTTGCCGCAGCCGCACTTCTCGCGCGCGTTGGGGTTATCGAAGACAAAGCCGGAAGATTCGAGCCCGGTGAGGAAGTCGACGGTCATGCCGGCGACATGCGGTTGGGAGCCCGCGTCCACGAACAGCTTGATCCCATCTGTCTCGGTGATCGCGTCGCCCTCGCGCGACACGCTCTCCAGGCCCATTAAGTATTTGAAGCCGGCGCAGCCGCCGGCCTGGACCATGATGCGAAAGCCTTCCGCCGGCTCGCTGGCGCGGGAAAGAGCAGTCTTGATGGCGGCAACAGCGTTGTCGGTGAGCGTAATCATGGCTCCATTCTCCTCAGTCCGGGACCTGCTTGCGCAACACGTTGCATGCACCGTGCCAAAGCGAAAAAATGTTTCAACACAGCGCGGCATCTCTGACCCTGCGGTGGTTCTTGTGAGTCCATTGCTGCGAAGGTGTCGGCCAACCGACACGTACTGTCGGGTTTGTCGGGTCCGCCACGCGGGATGTTGGGCCTGAGTTGTTGGCTGAACTCACATTAAACCAATGACCATTACAAAAGACTTCTTCTGAGCTTGCTTCGGCGCAATTGGCACGGTTTTTGAAGCTCCACTGGCGAGGCGGCAAGAGACTGCCGATACACAATCGTGTCGTGGGTGCCCTCGCGATCGATGGGGCGAAGCAAGGGAGCAACATGTCAGGACTGGGTCAGACACGCTTTGTTTGGCGAAGCAGCGCCGCCCGTGGCATCCGAATGACCGATTGGCCGATTGCGACAACACCCACAATCGCTCACCACCGCCCGGTGGCCACCGACCGGCTCGATGTGATTCCATCGGCATGTGCCTGCTCGTGTCACTCGGGTCTCGCCGCTCCGATAGCACCCCCGGTTTTCGCGCGGGTGCGACGACGTGCGCACGCTGTCCAGCGACACTTTGTTCACGGGCCAGCAGCAGATCAGGGTCGAGCATTACGGCGCGCCCTATCGGCTGAAGATTCACCGGCAGGGCAGCTGATCCTCACACGTAGGTGGAAGCAGGGGTAAGACATGGACCAGCGCGAGAAACCGTCGCCGGACGAAATCCGGCGGGCGTGCGAAGACAATCCGAAAATCCGGGAGCATGATCTCGCCGCTCGATTGGGCATTTCGGAAGCCGAATTGGTCGCGGCGCATTGTGGTCACGGCGCGGTGCGCATCGAGCCGCGCGTCGATGATCTGCTGACCGGCCTCGAAGCGGTCGGCGAGGTGATGGCGGTCACCCGCAACCAAAGTGCCGTGCACCAAAAGATCGGCGTCTACGACAAAGTGGTCACCGGCAACCCGCATGCCATGGTGCTCGGCGACGAGATCGACCTGCGCATCTTCCCGAAAGCGTGGGCGTATGGCTTCGCCGTCGAGAAGCGCGAGGGAGCCGAGATCCGCCGCAGCCTGCAATTCTTTGATGCCACCGGCGAGGCGATGCACAAAGTACATCTCAGGCCCGCCTCGAACCTGCAGGCCTATCAGAATCTGGCGGCAGAGCTCGCATCCTCCGACCAGGAGCCGATCATATCGGTCGAGGCGAGCGGCGCGCGCGACAACGCAGTGAGTCCAGACCAAGCCGCCACGGTCGACGACCTACGCGAGCACTGGAGCCGGCTGAGCGACGTGCATCAGTTCTACCAGATGTTGAAGGCACTGAAGCTCAGCCGCTGCCAGGCGATGCGTATGGCCGACGAGGATTACGCCTGGCTGCTCGACAATGATGCCGTTGGCGCCCTGTTCCAACAGGCGGCCGAAGACGAGATGCCGATCATGTGCTTTGTCGGCAATCATGGTTGCATCCAGATCCATTCCGGCCCGATCAAGTCGGTCAAGCAGATCGGGCCGCGGATCAATGTGCTCGACGAGACCTTCCATCTGCATCTTAGGACCCATCACATCCGCGAGGTCTGGGCCGTGCGCAAGCCGACGAGGGACGGTCACGTCACGTCCATTGAAGCCTATGGCGCCGACGGCAAGATGATCATCCAGTTCTTCGGCACGCGCAAGGAAGGCGAACGCGAGCGCAGCGACTGGCGGTTTCTGGCCGAGAGTCTGCCACGCGTTCCCGGTCCGACCGACAGGGATGTGTAGAGCCGACAGGCCCTCGGATTGAACCGGCCGCCATAGGACTCGGCTCCACGTTCCGACAGCGGCTCGCGAGGAAATATAGGTCCATGTGCGATAGAGCTTGCCGTCGTAGCGCATACGGACGGTCAGGTGTGCACGCCGGAATTGATCGCATCGATACAGTCAAGCTCGTCGTCGGCCGGACCGCTGCGCACGAGCGCATCGCCGTCTAATCGGAAATCCTTGCAGCGGCTGCGAGCGATACAACGCATACGCCATCAGCGCCGAACCGAAGCGCGGCTCGACCTTGTTGATAATTTCGATCATCGCGCGCAAGCGCCGCCGGGTCTTGTCGGACCGCACCCGATCCTCTCGTGGATCGCGTCGTTGCTCAATCCGGGCCGTGCGAGCGATCTCCTCGCTCGTCGACCGCAAGGCTGTGCAGCAGCAGCCAGCCGAACAGCCCGATGTCGCGGACTCTACAAAACCGACGGTGGATGTCGGTTGTCGGACGTTGTCCTAAGAATGATGGACAGGTGATCATCAACTTAGCGGCGGCGGGCCCAGTGCAGGCTGGCATCGCTTGGTGCGGCACCATGGGTACGCCTATCCGGCACGCGACTTGCTTTGACAATTTGATCAGCAGGGGCATCAGCAGTGCGTCACGGAGCTCAGCGGTGATTGACCAGCCTCTCAACCCTAACGGGATAAGCGGCGGCTTGCTTCATGAGATGCCCTTCTGATTGACTTCGCAACCGATCTCATCCGCGCTGGTGCAGGTGGGCTGTATCGGGCGACAGAATCTAGAAGGCGCCTGACAAGAGACGTGCCCATGCTGGAAATCGACTTTATGAACAGCGGTGCAATGTCAATCGAGCCATGAACGCCAACGTAGAGAAAGCAAAATGGCGACCAACCCCGTTCCAGATCATGTCCCGCCCGAAATGGTGAGGGACTTCAGCCTGTTCACATCGCCAGGCATGCCACCAACACCCAACGGGGATCCACACGCAGCTGTCGCTTGCGTACATGACGGGCCTCCGATCTTTTATTCCCGCTACAACACGCAAGATGGCCGGGGTACCTGGGTGATCACCCGTGCCGCGGACCAGCGCAAGGTGCTGCAGGACGCAGAGACTTTTTCCAGCCATCGCAGCATCTTCTCCTCCATACTGGGTGAAACCTGGCCGACGATCCCGCTTGAGCTCGATCCACCGGCCCATGGCGTCTTTCGCTCACTGCTCAGTCCGCTGCTTTCGCCAAAGCGGGTGAGGGTGTTGGAGCCCGCTGTCCGCGAGCAAGCGATCATGCTGATCGATAGAATTGTCGCATCGGGCACAAGCTGCGACGCGATGAAGGATTTTGCCTTTCCTTTCGCGGTGAGCACCTTTCTTCGCTTTCTGGGGTTGCCGGATGACCGACTCGATACATTTGTCGGCTGGGGGAAAGATCTGCTCCACGGCGACGATGTGGAACGACCTGTGGCTGCCCGGAGGATCGTGGCATTCATCGACGAACTTGCAGCCATGCGCCGCGAGCAGGCGGTTGACGATTTCATGACCTTTATCGTGCAGGCACAGGTCGAGGGCCGACGGCTGACGGACACCCAAGTCCGCGGCATCGGCGTGCTTGTCTTCGTCGCTGGGCTCGACACGGTCGCAGCAGCTATAGGCTTTGACTTGGCGTACCTCGCGCGCAACCTCAAAGATCAGCAATTGCTGCGGAGCGAACCGGACCGCATCCCGCTCGCAACCGAAGAATTGCTGCGGGCCTATCCGCCCATTCAGTTGATCCGTGTGGCTACGAAAGATATCGACTTCGAAGGCGCGCCGATCCGGAAGGGAGACTATGTTTCCTGCGCCACGATGATTGCCAATCGTGACCCGGCGGAATTCGAATGCCCCAACACGATCGATTTGGAGCGGGAGGACAACCGCCACGCAGCGTTTGGCTATGGTCCCCACCGTTGCCTTGGCTCACACCTTGCCCGGCGGGAGATTGTCATTGGCCTGGAGGAGTGGCTGGCGCGCATCCCCGCTTTCAGGATCAAGCAGGGTACGGCACCCATAACCTCTGGCGGCCATGTGTTCGGGATCGAAAATTTGATCCTGGACTGGTCTTAGGCCCGCCCCGAGCCGGGGCACAGACAATGGAGGCAGCGCCATGCGCATCATCGTCCAAAATTCCAAATGCCAAGGTCACGCGCGATGCGCGGCGCAAGCGCCCGACATCTTCAAGCTTGATGACGAGGGTTACATCCTGCCCGGTGACATTGAAGTTGCGGAAGGGGAGGAGCTGCCTGCATCGCGAGGCGCGCGATCCTGCCCCGAACGGGCGCTGGAACTCGACCGTACACCGGCTGCGCGGGTTGAATAGGACGTCATTCAAGTCGAGAGTCTGGCGGGCTTGAATGGGATCGACCATGTGGCCGCACACTGGGAAAAGGACGGCGCGCGATCCCTGTCCCGGCACCGTCCTCGTCCAACTGCGCAGGGGGGCATCTCCGGCGTTGAGGTGCTCTGATGCGCAAACTGCAGGGCGCGGGTTGGCGAAACACCTCTTCCAATCACAGAATTGGGACAGAGCCGATGGACCAGGCGAAAAAAATTGCCGAACTACTTGACCGTGAGGCGATCCGCGACTGCCTCTATCGGTACTGCCGCGGAATAGACCGCGCGGATGAAGCGGCGCTCCGCAGCGCGTACTGGCCCGAGGCGCATGACAATCACCGGGCCAATTGCGGCTCGGCAGAGGGCTTTATCCGGTTTGCGCTCAGCGTCTTCAAGAGCGGACCCCGCAACATCCATCGATCACGAACGTCCTGATCGAATTCATCAGCTCGGCAGAGGCTGCGGTCGAGAGCTATTTCACCGCGCTGCAACGCGGACCGGACAACGACGGAGAAGTACGCCAGGCGCTCCTCTGCGGCCGATACTGCGATCTGTTTCACAAGAGGGAGGGGGAGTGGCGGATTGCCGAACGGACAGTGGTCTACGATTGGCTCGAGGAGCAGATCCCACCAGCGGTCGTTGAAACAGAACGGTTCGGCCCGCGACAGCCTATTGGAGCACCGCATCCGCACGATCCGGTTTACACGCTTAAGAAGCGTCGCATTCCTTCTCGCCCTGATGCCGTCAGAGGTTTCGAGTGGGAGGCCGCATCGGCAGTAGGGACAAAAGAGTATAACAATTTTGCAATGCCACAGCGATCCCGGCGAAAGCCTGCCGGGTGAGGATGCGGCCGATAGGAGTGCCCTTTTCTCCCCGCGACGGCGTGACGGTGACAGCGTTCTTCTCTGTCGCCACGAGCCCGCCGACGACGCTGGTGTGCATCGATTTGCGGGACCTCCGCAGAGCCGCTCATCGGGGCAAGCGCCTGTCCTCGGCGGATCCCTCACCAGCTTCGGCTGTCAAATCGAGAGTTGGACCGCTGCCGGAACCCACGAACAGCCCATATGGGCCTGCAACTGGCCGTTACCCTAGAACAACGCACCGGGTCGGCTCGGGGCATCAGGTGCTCGTCTTTGCTGATACGTCTACACAGACGTCACCGGCGTGCAAGCGTCGCGCAGTGCCGCCAGGGTAGCAATTGCGTAAAGGCGCCGATGCGGTTTGCCTTCCAAGAAGATCAGTCTCCGGGTCTGTTCCAGCAGTCAACTGGATGCTCGGGTACCCTGCAGCTAGACTATTCTGCGACTTCAGCGAAGGGGTACGCGCTTATCCAGAAGCGGGGTTCGTCGGGGACCGAGGACGATATCCTGGCCGCGGCCGTTCCAGAAGAGGCGCACCAGATCTGATCAAGCAGATCAAGTCGCACCACTTTAAACGCAAGACGATCGGGTCCGTCGTACTCGCTACGCGGCGGAGTGCTTCATTCCGGACGTCCTTGCGAGCGTCGAAGCAGCCGCAGTTCCCCATGGGACGCGGCCATCTGCAAACGCGATGGTATCGTCCGGAATATTATATTGGCGAACTGAACACCACGTCGCGCATACTAGCAGCTAGCAGGACAAACGCCCATGCGGCCTGTAGAGATATCCTGAGCGAAATACCACACCTTCCTTCGATCTCGATACCACTCGTGATCAGGGGGCCTGCTGGTCGGTGGTGACGAGGACGCGGCGCCTGGTCCTTCGGCTGAGATAGTCCGCTGAGGCACCGGATAAAACCTGCTCTCCCTGCCGGGAAGCCCGTATGAGTGGTTCGAGTGATCTTGCAAATGAAACCTCCCGAGGACGGGCTTTCAAGCTTTGTCATGAAGGAGGTGCCCTGCACCTGGCCAATGCGATGCGGCAACGGGGAAGCATGTATGTCGCCAGTAAATGCGAGCGTCGAAGTCGTGGTCGAGTATACAGCTTGTCTAAATGTGCAATACGTTCGATTTGTGCAAGTAACACTTGGAAAATAGTTGCATAAAAGCAACGTCCAAACTATATAACGATACAAAGATAAACTTTTAACTTGCCAAAACGAGCGTTGCGGATAGCGTCACGTTGCTAAGGATGCACTGAAATGTGCATCTGTTTCGATCGTGTGGACAAAGACGGATCGTCCATCGACGTTCTTCCCGTTTTTTATTGAGAGGCACAAGTTGAAACCGCAAGACGGTTGCTAGGTCGCGGGCAAACGAAGACGCAACACATCGCCGTCCTCCAAACTTCATGTCTTCAACGCTCTTTCGGCGGCTTGCTGAGGGAATGCTATTGGGAAAGCCACATATGTCCGCGTCGAGTGATCTTGGGGATGAAAAGCGCCAGACCGAGCTTTCAAGCTTTGTCATGAGGGAGGTGCAGCGCATTCTTGCCCAATGCGATGAGGCGAAGCAGGGTGACAAGGCTGCTGTTGCGCCTTCGGGTTCTCCTTCCAACGAATTGACCGCCGTGGCCGCCGAATTTCTTGGTAGGCTCGAGGCCGAAGCAGCGCGACGGCTAAACGCCCAGGCGGGTGAGATCGCTTCGCGACCCCGGCCAGCCGATCATCCGCTCGGGCATCCGGTTCTGAAAGATTGCCCGAGAGAAGGCGCGCGCATTGCAGAATGGGCCGGTCCAGTTGCCGGGTCGACGCATCTCGAGAGACGTTTTGGAATACCGCGATCCACGTTGTATTGGTGGCAGCAACACAATGATGTGGTTGCCTTTCGGAGAGGCTCCCGTAAGCATGTATTTCCCCTGGCTCAGTTCATCGACGGCAGGCCTATGCCCGGAATCAGGCAGGTTCTTTCCTCGATCTCCGATCCCAGATTGGCTTGGCTGTGGCTGATCAGCCCCTCGCCGCTTCTCAAGGGTCGCGTCCCTATCGAATTGCTCAGAGAAGGTATGAACACAGAAGTTGTTTCATCGGCCGCCCAGGCTATTTCTCTGATTGAACCTATCTGACGATTGGCCGGACGCCGGTGGCTGCTCGCGCACATTCTATACGTGCGTAAACACCAATTGTACCAATTGCGCGATTTGTGCAAATGTATAGTTGTCCAATTTGTGCAAGTAATATTGAAGATTCAGTGATAAAAATACAACTGTACTTCGTTATGTGGCTGACAAACGGGATTTGAACTTGCACTAATTCCCCCGGTGAATAGCGTTCGAGCCGGGAAGGATGCATCGCGATGCGCATCTTTTTCGATCGTGGGGACCGGGAGCGGTTCGTCCATCGACGTCCTCGCCCTTTTCAAATCATTGAATGGAGATAAAGTATGAACATCAAGAGCCTTCTTCTCGGCTCAGCTGCGGCTCTGATCGCAGCTTCCGGTGCTCGCGCCGCCGACGCGGTGACGGTCGCCGAGCCGGAACCGGCTGAATACGTCAAGATCTGCGACGTATATGGCTCGGGCTACTTCTACATCCCCGGCACCGAAACCTGCCTGCGCATCGGCGGCTATGTCCGTTACGACATCAGCGCTGGCGACGTTGGCTCCTACGACGGGGCGCGGACCCACGACGTCCAAGACGGCAGCGACCAGGGCACCTGGCGCAAGAACGCCCGCTTTGACCTAAGGACTTGGACCGGCCAGGAAACCGAACTCGGTACTTTGAAGACATACACCGAGACCAAATTCAATTTCGGTAACCGCAACGCCTATTCGGGTCCCGACAGTCCCCAGAACTATGCCTTCAACAGGGGCATCACACTAAACTTCGCCTGGATCCAGCTCGGTGGCCTTCGCGTCGGCAAGGACGAATCGGCGTTCGATACGTTTATCGGCTATGCCGGCAACGTCCTCAACGATACGCTCGTTCCCTACGGCGATTTCGACACCAACGTCGTGCAGTACTACTTCGACGCCGGCAATGGCTTCTCCGCCGTGGTATCGCTCGAAGAGGGTTCTGGCGTCGTCGGCACGATCGACAGCTACGTTCCGCATCTTGTCGGCGGCGTGAAGTACACGCAGGGCTGGGGCGCCATCAGCGGCGTCGTGGCTTACGACAGCAACTACGAAGAGGTAGCCGGCAAGGTCCGCTTGGATGTGAACGCCACCAACGAACTGTCCCTTTTCATTATGGCTGGCTATGGGACCGACGACAACCTAACCGATGGGACCTACGCCATTCCTGCCGGCGGCCGCGGCTTCTACAAGCAGTGGGGTGGCAACTGGGCCGTCTGGGGCGGCGGCACCTACAAGTTCAACGAGAAGACCTCTTTCAACCTTCAGGCGGCGTATGACGAGTGGAAGAACCTCGGCATTGCCGCCAATGTCGCCTACGATATCGTTCCTGGTCTGACGATCACGGCCGAAGTCGACTATCTCCACGCTGGCAAGTTCGGGGATGTGGACTTCTCTAACTGGACCAATGCCGACAAGAAGAACAGCGTCGGCGGTCTCCTCCGCTTCCAGCGCTCGTTCTGAGGATTGAAGAGCCCGTTGCCGCGTTCGAAGCGGTAACTGCGAGCCTTCAATTCGCGGCTGAACCATTGTGGTGAGGCTTGTAGAGGTTTCGGCGAATTGCTTGATCACGGACCTCCAATCCGAGCATTTCGTCGATGAGAAGGGCGCCCTGTTCCCGGGCGCCCTTTTTTTAACGGTTATCATCAGACTCTCTCCCGGGGGAACTGTGGGTAAGAAACAACGCATCGTCCTGCTGGCAGCTGTTTTGGCGTCTGCCTTTGGCTTTTTTTTGCTGATCCTGATCCTGCAGATGGTCAGTTTTTTGGTTGACTAGGCACGCGCAAGCGGGATGGATCGCGCAGAGACACGCGGAAGTTTTTTTCGCCAGCGAAACCCAGACGACCTGATGGGGAATCGCGCCAGCAGGTGGGCGCCACGTCCAGTGCCACCGACAAGGCCTACGATGCGCAGGACTTCACGAGTTACGCTTGATGAAGGTGACGCCGCACGTGGCGCAGAACACCAACGGGCGCCGTTCGGCGATCGACGGTCGCACGACGCGGCACAGCGACTATGCGGTCAGCCAGCGCATCCGCAAGCGCATTGAGGAGGCGGTTCGGATGGATCAAGACGGTCGCCGGACAGGCGAAGACGAACATTCGATCAGACATGCCTTGCCCCGGCTTCAATCGCTGTTCCTATGGCCTCCGGCCGGAGCGCAGCGTTCACCTTGCTGTCGCACACCTTGTGAGGGCTTCAGACGGATGCGCAATATCTGACCGCTATCGATGGCAGGACCTGGATCGGCTGCGCCCGCTCGGTGAAATACTCAGCGTCTGCGGCGGCGAGGATACGATTTCGACGGCGAGCTCGATCGCATGATCATGGTTCTCGACCATTGCCGACCTTTGCATTGGCTGCGGAGCCTGGCGCCCGCTTCTGCCCGAAGAACTGCCCGACCCATGTTGCGGCCGCCCGGTCGCTGCATGACTTGATAGGACAAACCAGGAGAACGGCACCATGTTTGCCCAACACTATGCCCGGCTCAGCACTGGCCAATGGCCGCAGATCGAGCTGGAGAGGAGGTTCGACCAGCATGTGCTTGCCTGTGTGCTTTCAAGTGCGCTCGAGGAGATCGAGGCCGGCGAGGCGACGGCGACGGAGGCAACCGGCCTTTCGCGCGCCGAGCTGCGCGATGTCCTGGCCCGCAGTTTCCCTGCTATTCCAATCAACGCGTTTGCCTTGGAAGAGGTGAGCGAGCCCGAGCCGGATCTGGAGGAAGAACCTCTGCGTGGACTGCTGCTGGAGCATGCCCGGCCGGGCGACAAGGCGAGCGCCCGCTTCGCCAAGATCATCGCCCGGCGTGCCATGCGCAATGACCATCTCTGGCAGGACCTCGGCCTTTTTAATCGGACCGAGCTCGGCCGCCTGCTCGCCTCGCATTTTCCGACGCTGGCGGCCGGCAACACCCAAAATATGAAATGGAAGAAGTACTTTTACCGCAAGCTCTGCGAGGCCGAAGGTTTTTCGCTGTGCAGCGCGCCCAGTTGCCGGGAATGCAATGATTTCGAAAGCTGCTTCGGCCCGGAGGAAGGCGAAAGCCGCCTCACACGGATCAAGAACCGCATGGCCTTGGATTAAGAGCCGCTTTCGTCAGTCGTACAAGCGCCTGGGCTCGCGCCGCGCCATATGTCTCTTGTCGAATGTCGACCGACGCCTTCGAGGATTTGAATCTGCTGTCCGGTTGCTTGGATGCTCCCTTCGGCGGTGCCGTCATCATGGCGGAGCAGGACCCGACCCGCACCATCGCCGCCGAGCAACTGGTGTTCTCCGTGCCGTTGCTGCTCGCCTGCCTGGCCGGGCTCTATTCGGAGCGGGCCGGCGTCTTCGACACCGGGCTCGAGGGCAAGATGCTGGCCGGCACCTTTGCCGGCGCCTCGGCGGCCGCGGTTACAGGCTCGGCTCGGCCTGGGCGCCGCCGTGGCCACCGCCGTGTTTTTCGCGCTGGTGCACGGTTTCGCCTCGATCACCCATCGCGGCGACCAGATCGTCTTCGGCGTCGCCATCAGTTTCATCGCTGCCGCGCTCCACCATCATTCTCGTCCAGGCCTGGTTCCGGCAGGGCGCGCGCCGGCGCTCTCTGAAGACTCGCGATTCGATCGTTGTGCCCAGCGCCGAAGCGGTGCGCAGCGTGCCGGTGCTCGGGCCGGTCTATCCGACCATTCGCTGCTGGTCTATGTCGCGTCCCTGATGGTGCCATCTACCTGGTTGTGCTGTTAGCACCCGCTTCGGCCTAGGGCTTCGCGCGGTCGGCGAAAATCCGGGCGCCGTTGATACCACTGGCATTTCGGTGACCTGGCTGCGCTATCGTGCGGCATCTTCATCGGCGTTCTGACGGGCATGGCCGGCGCGTAGCTGTCGCTCCCCCAGAATGCCGGCTTCGTGAAGGATATGACCGCCAGCAAGGGTTCCATCGTACTGGCAGCGCTCATCGTCGCCAAATGGAAACCGGTGCCGGCGAGGTTCGCCTGTCTGGCGGCGAAGGTCGCCATGGCCCGGAGGTGAAGCCAGCGGGGCGCTGGCGCTGGTCCATGCGAGATCGGAGGCCGACCTCGGAACAGGCTGCCGCGGCGGCGATCCAGTCGGCCTATACGCTCGGCGAAACGAAGCCTGCAACCGCCAAAGTAATCATGCGGAGGATCGCGCCGCGCCGTGCATGCGATTGCATCTCTCGTCCCGCTGCGCTGCTGAGATCTCTCCTGTCAGGCGGTCTAGGTTTCGCGCTTCGGGCCGAGCAGGAACACTATGAGGGCAGCGACGAAGGTGGCAACAGCACTGTAGGCAATGGCGCTGGTAATCCCCGCATTCTCCACCAATAGTCCGCCGAAAATCGCGCCGGCTGCGATTGCCACTTGGAATACTGTGACCAGCAGCACACCGGCGCTTTGGGCCTGCTCGGGAACGGCCCTCCGTACCATCCACGTCTGCAATCCCACTGGCACCGCGCCGAAGGCAAATCCCCACGCGGCAACAGCAATCGCCGAGGCCAAGGCCGATGCTCCCGCCGTCAGCAGCGAAACAGCGGCTATCGCTATGAGCAGCGGTGCAAGGGCCGCGACTGCCTTGAGACTGTACTCGGCCAGAAGCCCGCCGGCCAAATTGCCGAAGAATCCGCCGATGCCAAAAGCCAGCAACACGAGGGAGATCGTCTCGACATCCAGCGCGGGAATCTTCTCGAGGAAGGCGCGGATATAGGTGATTCCGGCGAAGTGGCCGGAAGCGACCAGCAGGACGACCAAAAGCGCAATTTTGACCATCGGAATCTTGGCCACATCCAGCAGGCTGCGGAAGCTAGCCACTCCAATCGGAGGCAGTCTCGGAATGGTTATGAGTTGCACGAGCAGTGTAGCGCCGCCGCCGGCTGCGGCGAGCATGAAGGCGCTTCGCCATCCCCAGATATCGCCGACATAAGCGCCGATTGGAGCTGCGCAGACGGTAGCTACGGAAACGCCGGTGAGGATGATCGACATAGCGCGCGGCAGGAGGTGGCTTGGAACGAGCCGCATCGCCAGTGCTGCCGACATCGACCAGAAGCCTCCGAGCGCAATGCCGAGCACGACGCGTGCAGTCAGGAGAACCGCCAGCGACCACGCGCCGGCCGCCAGAACGTCCGACAGGATCAGCAGCAGCGTCATGGTCCACATGACGGTCCTGCGGTCCAGGCGCTTTGTGATGATGGCCACCGTCGGCGCCGAGATCGCCCCGACGATAGCTGTCGCCGTCATCGCCTGTCCAGCCGCTCCCTCGCTGATACCGAGATCATGCGCGAGGGGCGTGAGCAGGCTGACAGGCAGAAACTCTGCCGTTACCAGCCCGAAGGTGCCCAAGGAAAGCGAAATGACCGCACCCCATGCGGGACCAGACGGTGGGACGGGCTTTTCTGGGTCGTGCAGAACAGCGTCCATGACGCCTGCTGCGGATTGGGTCATGAACGAAGTCTCCACTTTGATGCAATGCAACGTGATGTTGGCTGCCTTGACCCAAAATCTAAAAACACAAGCGCATTTCCCGGCGGCGTTGCACGGAGGAGGGGATGTTCATTGCTTCGCGATATTTTGTGACGGTGCGGCGCGCAACATCGATGCCGGTTTCATTCAGCCGGACAGCGATGTCATCGTCGGAAAGCACGGCACCGGGAGATTCTGCGGCAATTATCGCTTTGATCCGATAGCGGACAGCTTCGGCGGAGTGCGCATCGCCGCCTTGGCAGGACGCGATCGCGACGGTGAAAAAATACTTCAGTTCAAAGACTCCGCGCGGGGTAAGCATGTACTTGTTGGAGGTCACCCGGCTTACCGTCGACTCGTGCACGCCGATCGCGTCAGCGACGGTCCTGAGATTGAGAGGCCGCAGGTGGGCGACGCCATGTTCAAAAAAGGCATCCTGCTGGCGCACGATTTCAGCCGCAACCTTAAGAATCGTCTTGGCGCGCTGATCGAGGCTGCGGATCAGCCAGTTCGCGTTTTGCAAGCATTCGTTGAGAAATGCTTGATCTTTCGAATTTTGGGCGGTGTGACGCGAGACTTCGGCATAGTAGGCTTGGTTGATCAGCAGCTTGGGCAGTGTGGCCGGATCAAGTTCAATCTGCCATCCGCCTCCCGGCGAGGGCGTGACCCACACGTCGGGTATGATGGATTCCGACGCACCAGACTGGAACCGGTTTCCAGGCTTGGGATCGAGCGCACGAATCTCATGCAACATGTCGAGAAGGTCGTCTTCATCGACGCCGCAATGCTGCTTCAGTGCCTGAAAATCGCGTCGCGCAAGCATTTCAAGATTGGCAACCAAAGCTGCCATTGCCGGGTCGAACCGGTCTCGCTGGCGCAACTGGATCTCGAGGCATTCTCTGAGAGTTCGCGCAAAAATTCCCGGTGGATCAAAGTGCTGCAAGGTTCCGAGAACCCGTTCCACATCAGCCTCCCGGACGTTCAGGCTCTCGGCCTGCTCCAAAAGGTTTGCCCGAAGATAGCCAGTGTCTTCCAGATCGGCGGCAAGCTGGCCAGCGATCAGCCGCTCCTGTGGTGTGAACGCAGTGAGGGCGATCTGACGCGCGACATGGTCGTGCAATGTTTCGGCGAGGGTGGCAAACTCGTCGAGGGAAGGGCCATTACCCGGCGGGTTGTTGGTCGTGTTGCGAAGTGATTTCCATTGCCCGAGCCGTTCAGGCGACCCGCCCCCGGTCGGTCCGTCAACGGCGTTTGCGCGTGGGCCGATAGGCTGATCCGCTCCCGAACTCGAAACATCGCCAAAAGGCCCGCCATCGTTTGACGCAGATTCCAAGAGCGGGTTCTTCTCGATTTCCCGCTCCACGAACTGATGCAGTTCAGTATGCGCCAGTTGCAGCAAGCGAATCGACTCAATGAGTTGAGGCGATGCGACCATGGATTGCTTCTGGCGCTGAAGCAGGCTTGCTGAGGATTGCATGGTGAGCGCGATATCCTATCGATGAGCCTCTTGGGGTGGGTAATGGCACGAGTGAGACGTTTTCTAGGTCATGCGGCGGCCTTCAGCGTTTCGAGAACGTTTTGCGGGGATGAGACGCCATAGGGGTCGGCCTCGCAGTTGTCGGAGAAACCTTCCTCCTCGAACCACTGCTCCACCACGCCATTGTTGATCAGGGCGGCATAGCGCCAGGAGCGCATCCCGAAGCCGAGATTGTCCTTGGCGACCAGCATGCCCATCTTGCGTGTGAACTCGCCTGAGCCATCGGGGATGAGCTCGACCTTCTGCAGGCCCAAGGACTTCCCCCACGCATTCATGACGAAGGCATCGTTGACGGAGACGCAGTAAATCGCGTCAATTCCCTCCTTCTCAAACTCATCATAGAGCTTTTCGAAATTGGGGAGTTGGTAGGTCGAGCAGGTCGGAGTGAATGCGCCAGGCAGCGAGAACAGGATGACGCGCTTGCCGGCAAAGTAGTCGTCAGATGTCTTTTCTTCCCAGCGATATGGATTTGGGCCCTGGACTGACTTATCGCGAACACGCGTGAGAAATGTGACGAAGGGAACCTTCTTTTGAACGGTCATCAACTTGCTCCTGAGGAAAAAACTGGCGCGCCGGATTCTGGCAGAGGCTGGCGCAATACCGAGCAAAGGCTCGTATGCCGGGCATGAAATGAGGCCCTCGCGGCTCGCCCCCTCCTTTTTCCATCCCGATGCAGGGGAACGTCTTGGCTGCTGGTCTTCGTCACCCGAACGCCATCGATCTGAGCAAGTGGAGGCTGTCGAGCCGCTGGGGCAATCTTTCCACGGCTATGGCGCCGGAAGCGGCATCCATCGCTCGCGCTCGTGCCCGGGAAAAAGTGATAGCGGGCCCGAAGTAGCCAATATCGGAAGCATGTGGAGGCCTCAAATGTGACTTTCCGCAAGAGACCCGCGTTACTGAGCTGGTTCGGCGTATTGTCGATATTTGCCAGTGACCTGCCGACCTTGGCTTCGGTGGCTCTTTGATGGGGCTCTTGGGCACTCAGATGCTGATCAGAACCGGTAAACGGCAATTGCGCGAGCGCCATGTGTTGGCGTGCCGGCATCGGACCAGCCGTGCGCAAAGCGGCTACCGAGCACGGACCACCGGAGGAGACGATGTCCCGATGTTCAGCGGGAACGGGCACCGTCTCCTCAGGCCACGGTCTAGAGCTTCGTGTGTCAGGCATGGCGCAAGTCGCTTTCATCGTGGTTTGATGGGCTCTAACCAGGAGCAGCAAGCGGCGTGCCATTTCGAATAGAGATGCTTTTGGACCGCCCCCTTTCTCTCGGAGGCCGTGTCTTCGCCGAGATCGGGCGCGCGCTATAACTGCCCCGTCACCACACTTGACGACGGTGCTGTATGGTGCGGAGATTCGGCGCTTCCGCACCGGCTGGGCAAAGACGAACCGGAAGCCGAGCCGATGCACTACTCACACTGGCGGGGACTGCAGCGATTGCGTAGCGTCTGCCCGCTAGCGCGTTCTTGCGTGCGCAGGCACGGTCTATCGCGAACACGCGCTGTTGCAGCAACCATGAGCGTGCGGTCTTGGGCAAGCGCTCTGTTCTGAGAGGATCGAATTCCCCAATCGTGTCTATTTGCCACCCTCTTATGTTCGAAACTGGACCAGAATGTCGCAAGCCCGACCGAAAGGTCGCCGAGGCGTACTATCCGACACTGTTCTGTCGCCTTTGTTGGCCCGCGACACCGGCCTATTTCGCCGAGCTCTTGTCTGGCCTCAGGCTAACCCGATGAAAAGCAATCACAATTTTTTCTTCTGCTGGGTCGGCCAAATTGGCACGAGTTTTGAAGCTCCTTCGTTGCGGGCCGGGAGCTGCCGACCGACCTTCATTTCGTGGATGGCACCGCGATCGATGGAACGAAGAAAGAAAAGCAAAATGTCAAATCCGCATCAGATAGCATTCTATGGGAAGGGGGGCCTTGGCGAGACCGCCCCCTACCAAACAGGCTCGCCGCCCTTGTCGACCCTTGCGCAGGAAATTTTGATGGCCGGCTGCGACTCAAAGGCCCGCCACACTCGCCTTTATCCTGAACTCGAAGGCGCAGGATAACGTTCTGCATCTCGCCCCGCGGTATGCCTAGGCAGTTACACGTTGGCCGATCTTGATAATCGAATCGGGCTACGCTGCGGAGGACGTCGTCTACATGCCTTCCTAAGCCATTCGCTGCCCGCAGCGCCTGCCGGTCACCTTCCGCCCTTCCATCGCTTAGAGATCAAGTGCCACCATGTCCGAACAACCCCTGCCGACGCTGCCGATGTGGCGCGTCGATCACATCGAGCCCTCGCCCGAGATGTTGGCGCAACGCGCCAACGGTCCGATCCACCGCGTGCGCTTCCCGTCCGGGCACGAAGGCTGGTGGGTGACAGGCTACGATGAAGCCAAGGCGGTGCTGTCCGACGCGGCGTTCCGGCCCTCGGGAATGCCGCCCGCGACATTCACCCCGGATTCGGTGATTCTCGGATCGCCGGGGTGGTTGGTCTCGCACGAGGGGGGCGAGCATGCCCGGTTACGCACGATCGTGGCGCCGGCCTTCAGCAACCGCAGGGTGAAGCTGCTCGCGCAGCAGGTCGAGGTGATCGCCGCGCAGTTGTTCGAGACACTGGCGGCCCAGCCCCAGCCCGCCGACCTGCGGCGCCACCTCTCCTTTCCACTTCCGGCCATGGTCATCAGCGCGCTGATGGGCGTGCTCTACGAGGATCACGCCTTTTTCGCCGGACTGTCCGACGAGGTGATGACGCACCAGCATGAAAGCGGCCCGCGCAGCGCGTCGCGCTTGGCCTGGGAAGAACTGCGCGCCTACATTCGCGGCAAGATGCGGGACAAGCGCCAGGATCCTGGCGACAACCTGCTGACGGATCTGCTCGCGGCGGTCGACCAGGGCAAGGCGACCGAGGAAGAGGCGATCGGCCTGGCGACGGGCATGCTGGTGGCGGGGCACGAGAGCACCGTCGCGCAGATCGAATTCGGCCTGCTGGCCATGTTCCGCCATCCGCAACAGCGCGAACGCCTGGTCGGCGATCCATCCCTGGTGGACAAGGCGGTGGAGGAAATCCTGCGCATGTACCCGCCGGGCGCGGGCTGGGACGGCATCATGCGCTATCCGAGGACCGACGTGACCATCGCGGGCGTGGATATTCCTGCGGAGAGCAAGGTGCTTGTCGGCCTGCCGGCGACGTCGTTCGATGCGCGCCATTTCGACGACCCGGAAATCTTCGACATCGGACGCGACGAAAACCCGCACCTGGCGTTCTCCTACGGGCCGCACTACTGCATCGGCGCGGCGCTGGCCAGGCTGGAACTCAAGGTGGTGTTCGGTTCCATCTTCCAGCGCTTTCCCGCGCTGCGCCTGGCCGTGGCGCCCGAAGAACTGAAGTTGCGCAAGGAGATCATCACTGGCGGGTTCGAGGAGTTCCCAGTGCTCTGGTGATTCGCGGACGCCGCCGGGAATCGCGATCTTCTCCGCAATTTGCCGGCGCGCCTGGCGCGCGCCGGTCAGATCAGCCAGCCAACAGGTAACCAAGATGGACGTGCAAGAAACCACGGCAGCATGCCGGGACGCCTTCGCCGAACTGGCGTCGCCAGCGTGCATCCACGACCCGTATCCGTTCATGCGGTGGTTGCGCGAGCACGATCCGGTGCATCGCGCGGCGTCGGGCCTCTTTCTGTTGAGCCGCCACGCCGACATCTACTGGGCGCTCAAGGCCACGGGCGATGCTTTTCGGGGACCGGCGCCGGGCGAACTGGCGCGCTATTTCCCGCGTGCGGCGACCAGCCTGTCACTCAATCTGCTGGCGTCCACGCTAGCGATGAAGGAACCACCGACGCATACGCGTCTGCGCCGGCTGATCTCGCGCGATTTCACCATGGGCCAGATCGACAACCTGAGGCCGACCATCGCTCGCATCGTCGCAGCGCGCCTGGACGGCATGGCGCCCGCGCTGGAGCGCGGGGAGGCGGTGGACCTGCATCGGGAATTCGCGCTGGCCTTGCCCATGCTGGTTTTCGGCGAACTGTTCGGCATGCCCCCGGACGACATTCTCGGGCTCGTCACCGGCATCAGCGCCATTCTGGAAGGCCTGAGCCCGCACGCCAGCGATCCCCAACTCGCTGCGGCGGACGCGGCCAGCGCCAGAGTGCAGGCCTACTTCGGCGACCTCATACAGCGCAAGCGCACCGATTCCCGCCACGACATCGTGTCAATGCTGGTCGGCGCACACGACGACGATGCCGAGATGCTGTCGGATGCGGAATTGATCAGCATGCTGTGGGGCATGCTGCTGGGCGGCTTCGCCACCACTGCCGCGGCCATCGGCCATGCGGTCCTGGCGATGCTGGCGTATCCCGAACAGCGGCACTGGCTGAAGGGAGATGCCGTGGGGGTGAAGGCATTCGTCGAAGAAGCCCTGCGCTACGACGCGCCCGCCATGTTCAGCTCCATTCCGCGTATCGCCCAGCGCGACATCGAACTGGGCGGCGTGGTGATCCCGAAGAACGCGGACGTGCGCGTGCTGATCGCGGCCGGCAATCGCGACCCGGACGCCTTCGCCGATCCCGACCGCTTCGATCCCGTGCGGTTCTACGGCACCAGTCCTGGCATGTCGATCGACGGGAAGATCATGCTGACCTTCGGCCACGGCATCCACTTCTGCCTGGGTGCGCAACTGGCCCGAGTGCAGTTGGCCGAGAGCCTGCCGCGGATCCAGGCGCGCTTCCCCACGCTGGCATTGGCCGAGCAGCCGACCCGGGAGCCCTCCGCGTTCCTTAGGACGTTCCGCGCGCTGCCGGTGCGGCTGCATGGGCAGGAGGGCTGAGATGCGCGTCCTGGTCGATCAGGATCTGTGCGGAACTACCGGGCAGTGCGTGCTGACGCTGCCGGGCACCTTTCGCCAGCGCGAACCGGACGGCGTGGCCGAAGTGTGCGTGGCGACGGTCCCGCAGGCGCTGCACGCCGCCGTGCGGCTTGCGGCCAACCAGTGCCCGGTCGCCGCCATTCGGGTCATCGAAAGTGACGCTGGCCATGACGAGCGCGCCAGCGCCGACCCTGCGCCTTCTCCGGCGGAGGCCGAGCGGCATGCTGCGAAAGACCAATGCAATTCAGGAGTAGACACGATGGGACGGTTTGAAGGCAAGGTGGCCGTGGTGACCGGCGCCGGCGCCGGCATCGGCCAGGCATGCGCTCTCGCCATCGCGCGCGAGGGCGGCAGAGTGGTGGTGGCCGACATTGATGGCTCGGCGGCCATCGCCTGCACCGCGCAGATCGCGGCCGAAGCAGGCCACGCGCTGCCCATAGCCATGGATATCGCCGATGAGCAGGCGGTGGCAGCGCTGTTCGAGACGGCGGAGCGGCACTTCGGGGGGGTCGACCTGCTGGTGAACAATGCGAGCGCCATGCATCTGACCCCGCGCGACCGCGCGATCCTCGACCTGGACCTGGCAGTCTGGGACCAGACCATGGCGACCAATCTGCGCGGCACGCTGCTCTGCTGCCGGCAGGCCATCCCACGGATGATCGCCCGCGGCGGTGGCGCGATCGTCAACATGTCGTCGTGCCAGGGGCTCAGCGGCGACACGGCGCAGACGTCCTACGCCGCGTCGAAGGCGGCGATGAACATGCTCTCGGCTTCGCTCGCCACCCAATACGGTCATGCGCAGATCCGCTGCAACGCCGTTGCGCCGGGTCTCGTCATGACCGAGCGTCTCCTCGCCAAGCTGGACGAGTGCATGCAACGGCATCTGCGCCGGCACCAGCTCCTGCAGCGCGTCGGCCGCCCCGAGGACGTGGCCGCGCTCGTGGCGTTCCTGCTCTCCGACGATGCTGCGTTTATCACAGGCCAGGTCGTGTGCATCGATGGCGGCATGCTGGCGCATGTGCCGACATACGCCGACGGTGGCAACAGCTGCGCCGCGCGCCCTGCCGGCGACACCGAATCGGCGGCGGCGGCGCGCTGCTGATGGACATGCTGCTCAACCCACTCAACCGTCGGCACCGGCTGCGATGCGACATCCCGGTCATGCCTGGCGCTTTCCCCCTGGTCGGGCATCTTCCCGCCATTGTCTGCGACCTGCCGCGCCTGCTGCAGCGCGCAGAACGGACGCTGGGCAGCCACTTCTGGCTGGATTTCGGCCCTGCCGGACACCTGATGACCTGCGTGGATCCGGAAGCGTTCGCACTGCTCAAGCACAAGGACGTGTCCTCGGCGCTGATCGAAGAGATCGCGCCCGAATTGCTTGGCGGAACGTTGGTTGCCCAGGACGGCGGCGCGCACCGGCAGGCGCGCGATGCGATCAAGGCGGCGTTCCTGCCCAAGGGGCTGACCCAGGCCGGCATCGGCGACCTGTTCGCGCCCGTCATCCGGGCGCGGGTGCAGGCGTGGCGCGACCGCGGCGAGGCAACCATCCTGCGCGAAACCGGCGACCTGATGCTCAAGCTCATCTTCAGCCTCATGGGAATCCCCGCGCAGGACCTGCCGGGATGGCATCGCAAGTACCGGCAACTGCTGCAGTTGATCGTCGCCCCCCCGGTCGACCTGCCCGGACTGCCCTTGCGGCGCGGCCGCGCCGCCCGCGACTGGATCGACGCGCAGTTGCGCCAGTTCGTTCGCGACGCGCGCGCGCATGCTGCGCGCACCGGGTTGATCAACGACATGGTGAGCGTCTTCGACCGCAGCGACGATGGGCTCTCCGATGACGTCCTGGTCGCCAATATCCGCTTGCTGCTGCTTGCCGGTCACGACACCACTGCCTCGACGATGGCCTGGATGGTGATCGAGCTGGCGCGGCAGCCTGTGCTGTGGGACGCCCTGGTCGAGGAGGCGCAACGCGTGGGCGCGGTGCCGACCCGGCACGCGGACCTGGCGCAGTGTCCGGTCGCCGAGGCGCTGTTCCGCGAGACGCTGCGCCTGCATCCGGCGACCACGCTCCTGCCTCGTCGCGCGCTGCAGGAATTGCAACTCGGCCAACGGCGCATTCCCGCGGGCACCCATCTGTGCATCCCGCTGCTGCATTTCTCGACCTCGGCGCTGCTGCACGAGGCGCCTGATCAGTTCCGCCTGGCGCGGTGGCTGCATCGCACGGAGCCGATCCGGCCGGTGGACATGCTGCAGTTCGGTACCGGCCCACACGTCTGCATCGGCTACCACCTGGTATGGCTGGAAATGGTGCAGTTCTGCATCGCCTTGGCGCTGACCATGCACCAGGCCGGGGTGCGGCCGCGGTTGCTGAGCGGCGTCGAAAAAGGCCGGCGCTATTACCCGACCGCACATCCGTCCATGACAATCCGCATCGGATTCTCATGAGCTGGCATCGCATGCCCCGTGTGGCGGGCAGCGGCGCCGGCGACGCGCGACATTGCTGCACTCGGCGCGCGCGCTCGGTGCGACGCCGGCAACACCGCGGCGGCTCGGCGCTCGCCGTGGCCGTGTCAGGTACAAGGACATGAACAACATGCAGACCGGTTCCACGCTACACGACGACCGAACTGGCGTTTCTGCGCCCGGCGGATTGGGCGCGCAGGCGCGCGGCGCATCCGCCAGGCTGCTGCCGGAGATCTGGATGCAGGACGGCGCAAAGCGGCTCGAACAGGCGCTGGCGCGTCTTCTCTGCGCCCAAGACGACGGTGAGACCGAGCTGATGGCGGCGATGCGCTACGCCACCTTGCATGGCGGGAAGCGCACCCGCGCCTTGCTCTGTCTGGCTGCCGGCGCACTGGCCGACACGCCGGCGCACATGCTCGACGACGTCGGCGCCGCCATCGAGATGATGCACGCCTGTACCCTGGTCCACGACGACCTGCCCGCGATGGACGACGACGTGCTTCGCCGCGGCCGTCCGACCGTGCACGTCAAGTTCGGCGAAGCCACTGCGATCCTGGTCGGCGATGCGCTGCAGGCGCACGCGTTCCTGACCCTGGCGAGCCTGGATGCGCCGGGCGACAACCGTATCGCGCTCGTGCGCGAACTGGCGCAGGCCGTGTCCGCCGAGGGTGCCGCAGGCGGGCAGGCCATGGATCTGTCGCTGGTCGGAAAGCACGCCGAGCTGGACAGGATCGTGGCGATGCACCGGATGAAGAGCGGAGCGCTAGTGCGCGCGTCCGTTCGCATGGGCGCGCTATGCGCCATCGCGGAGGATGCCGCGCACGCTGCGCTGTACTGTGCGCTCGATCGCTACACCGCCTGTTTCGGCCTGGCGTTGCAGGTGGTCGACGACATTCTCGACGCGACAGCGGATACTGCGACGCTGGGCAAGACCCCCGGCAAGGACGCGGCGGCGCAGAAGCCGACCTGCGCGTCGATCATGGGGCTGCAGGCAGCGCGCCAGTTCGCGCTGGATTTGTTGCGCGACGCCGAGGAGGCCATCGCCCCGCTGGGGCCGCGTGCGGAACGGTTGGCGCAGATGCTGCAGCGGGTCAACGCGTATCTGTTCAAGCACGCGCCATGCGCATGAGCGCGCCCCTCCGCATGGAGTCGCCCCTGTGCCGCTGCGATCGGCCGGCGGCAGCGGTGCATGCTGCACTGTGTCCGAGTCCGCGGCGACGTGCGCGGCGTCTGCCCGATCCTGGTTCTCCGTTAACCCTCTGCAGAAGGAACATCCCGCGTGAACGCGCTGTCCGAACAGATCCTTTCCGACTTGCGCCACCTGCTGAGCGAGATGAGCGACGGCGGCAGCGTCGGTCCGTCCGTCTACGACACGGCGCGAGCTCTGCAGTTCCACGGCAACGTCACCGGTCGGCAGGACGCATACGGGTGGCTCATCGCGCAGCAACAGGCCGATGGCGGATGGGGAAGCGCGGACTTCCCGCTGTTCCGCCATGCGCCCACGTGGGCGGCGTTGCTGACATTGCAGCGTGCCGATCCTCTTCCCGGCGCTGCCGACGCAGTCCAGGCTGCAACCCGGTTCCTCGAGCGCCAGCCCGATCCCTACGCGCATGCGGTGCCGGAAGACGCGCCGATCGGCGCGGAGCTGATCCTGCCGCAGTTGTGCGGCGAGGCCGCATCCTTGCTCGGCGGCGTGGCGTTTCCGCGCCACCCGGCGCTGTTGCCGTTGCGGCAAGCACGCCTGGTCAAGCTGGGGGCGGTGGCGACGTTGCCGAGCGGCCATCCGTTGCTGCACTCCTGGGAAGCCTGGGGGACGTCGCCGACCACCGCGTGCCCGGATGACGACGGCAGCATCGGCATCAGTCCGGCGGCCACCGCCGCGTGGCGTGCGCACGCCGTGACACAGGGGAGCACGCCGCAGGTCGAGCGCGCCGACGCGTATCTGCAGGCGGCATCGCGGGCGACGCGCAGCGGCATCGAAGGTGTCGTTCCCAACGTCTGGCCGATCAATGTGTTCGAGCCATGCTGGTCGCTGTACACCCTGCATCTGGCCGGGCTGTTCGCGCATCCCGCGCTCGCCGAGGCGGTGCAAGTGATCGTCGCGCAGCTCGACGCCCGCCTGGGCGTGCGCGATCTGGGCCCGGCCTTGCACTTCGCGGCCGATGCGGACGACACCGCCGTTGCGATGTGCGTCCTGCGCCTTGCAGGCCGCGACCCGGCGGTCGATGCGTTGCGCCATTTCGAAATCGGCGAGCTGTTCGTCACCTTCCCCGGCGAGCGCAATGCCTCGGTGTCGACCAACATCCATGCCCTGCATGCGTTGCGAATGTTGGGAAAGCCCGCCGCCGGCACCAGCGCCTACGTCGAGGCCAATCGCAACCCGCACGGTCTATGGAACAACGAAAAATGGCACGTTTCGTGGCTGTATCCCACCGCGCATGCGGTCGCTGCGCTGGCGCAAGGCAAGCCCCAGTGGCGCGACGAGCGCGCGCTGGCGGCCCTGCTGCAGGCGCAGCGCGACGACGGCGGCTGGGGCGCCGGTCGCGCGTCCACATTCGAGGAAACCGCCTATGCGCTGTTCGCGTTGCACGTGATGGACGGGAGCGAAGAGCCGACAGGGCGCCGGCGCATCGCGCAGGCGGTGGCGCGTGCGCTGGAGTGGATGCTCGCCCGCCACGCGGCGCATGGATTGCCGCAGACGCCGCTGTGGATCGGCAAGGAACTGTATTGCCCCACCCGGGTGGTGCGCGTGGCCGAACTCGCCGGGTTGTGGCTGGCGCTTCGTTGGGGGCGGCGCGTACTGGCCGAGGGAGCAGGAGCGGCGCCATGATCCAGACCGATCGCGCGCTGCAGCAGGTGCTGGAGTGGGGGCGTTCCCTGACCGGTTTCGCCGACGAGCATGCCGTGGAAGCGGTCAGGGGCGGCCAGTACATCCTGCAGCGCATCCACCCGAGCCTGCACGACACCAGCGCCCGCACCGGCCGCGATCCGCAGGACGAAACGCTGATCGTGGCGTTCTATCGCGAACTGGCGCTGCTGTTCTGGCTCGACGATTGCAACGACCTTGGCCTGATCGCGCCGGAGCAGCTCGCCGCGGTGGAGCAGGCGCTGGGGCAGGGCGTGCCGTGCGCGTTCCCCGGATTCGAGGGCTGCGCTGTGCTGCGCGCTTCGCTGGCCGCGCTCGCCTACGATCGTCGAGACTATGCTCAGCTTCTCGACGATACACGGTGCTACTGCGCGGCGCTGCGCGCCGGACACGCGCAGGCGGCAGGGGCGGAACGCTGGTCCTACGCCGAGTACCTGCACAACGGCATCGATGCGATCGCCTACACGAACGTGTTCTGTTGCCTGTCGTTGCTGTGGGGGCTGGACATGGCGACATTGCGCGCGCGTCCGGCGTTTCGTCAGGTCCTGCGGCTGATCTCCGCGATAGGGCGCCTGCAGAACGATCTGCATGGACGCGAAAAGGATAGGTCGGCCGGCGAGGCCGACAACGCGGCGATCCTGCTGCTGCAGCGCTATCCGGCTATGCCCGTGGTGGAGTTCCTCAACGACGAGCTGGCCGGCCATACGCGCATGCTGCACCGGGTGATGGCGGAAGAACGCTTTCCCGCGCCGTGGGGACCGTTGATCGAGGCCATGGCGGCCATCCGCGCGCAGTACTACCAGACCTCGACCAGCCGCTACCGCAGCGACGCTGCGGGGGGAGGCCAGCGTGCGCCGGCCTGAACGCGCGGGAGGCGGCGGCGTGCGCGCGCTGCCGTCGGTCCGATCCGACGCAACGCCGTCGCCCGATGCCACGGATGGAGCGAGCATGAGCGACACCGCCCTGAGCCGGCGCAAGGACGACCATCTGGACATCGTGTTGGATCAGCGAACGGCGCCGGCCACGGTCGCCGCCGGCTGGGAGTACATCCGTTTCGAACACTGCGCATTGCCCGAGTTGGACCTGACGGAGATCGACCTGCGCGCCTCGCTGCTGGGCAAGACCATGCGCGCGCCGCTGCTGATCAGCTCCATGACCGGCGGCATGCCACGTGCCCAGGCCATCAACCGGCATCTGAGCGAGGCAGCGCAAGCCTTGGGGATCGCCATGTGCGTCGGTTCGCAGCGCGTGAGCCTGCAATCCCGCAACTCCCAGGGACTGACGCGCGCCCTGCGCCGCCTGGCCCCAGACATTCCCTTGCTGGCCAATATCGGCGCCGCGCAACTGCGCGAGGCCGACGGCCTGGACCTGGCGCGCCGGGCGGTGGATGCGCTGGAGGCCGATGGACTCATCGTTCATCTCAATCCGCTGCAGGAAGCGGTACAGCCGGAGGGCGACCGCGACTGGCGCGGCGTCCTGGCGCAGATCGCTCGCGCCGCGCGCAGCGTGGGCGTGCCGATCGTGGCCAAGGAAGTGGGGTCGGGGCTGTCCGCTTCGGTGGCCTGTGCGCTCGTCGACGCGGGCGTGGCGGCGATCGATGTCGCCGGCGCCGGCGGCACCAGTTGGGCCGCGGTGGAGGGCGAGCGCGCCCGCGATGCCGCCGACCGTGCAGTGGCGATGGCGTTCGCCGATTGGGGGATTCCGACCCGGGCCAGCGTGCAGGCGGTACGTCGGGCGCTGCCAAGGGTGAAGCTAATCGCGTCGGGCGGGGTCCGCGACGGCGTCGACGTGGCCAAGGCCATCCGCCTGGGCGCGGACATCGCCGGGCAGGCGGCCGGCGTGCTGCGCGCGGCTACGCTATCCACCGAGGCGGTTGTCGCGCATTTCGAGATCGTCATCCGCCAGTTGGCCGTCGCCTGCTTCTGCACCGGCTCGGCTGATCTGGCGGCGTTGCGTCAGGCGCGCTTGTTGCCCTCGGCACATCTGCCCGCCGGTTGATGCCGGCGTCGCCCGCACGTGGCGGCGGGCGCCTAGAACTGGAGAAGCGAAAAAGTGCATTACGACATCATCATATGGAGCCACCGTCGGCTCCTCGGTCGCCTATTATCTGCGCGAGGAGGGGTTTTCGGGCTCGATCGCGCTTGTCGAGCGCGACCCGCAATTTTCTCATGCGGCGACCACACTGTCCTGCGCCTCCATCCGCCAGCAATTCTCGATCCCGGAAAACATCCGTCTGTCGCAATTCACGCTGAAACTATTCCGGCGGCTCAGGGAAGAGTTTGGCGCGGACGCCGATATCGGCTTTCGCGAAGGCGGTTATCTCATCCTTGCCGGCGAGAACGGGCTGCCGATCCTGCGGGCCAACCACGAAGCGCAGATGGCCGAGGGCGGCGACATCGTGCTCGAGGATGCGGAGGCGCTCGTCTGCCGCTTTCCGTGGCTGTCGGTCGAGGGCATTTCCGCCGGCGCCTATGGCCGCAGCGGCGAAGGCTGGTTCGACGCGCATGCGATGCTGATGCTGTTCCGCAAGGCACTGCGAAGCAAGAACGTCGACTTTATCACGGCGTCGGTGACGGGTATCGAGCGGCTAGGCGGCCGCGTCACTGGTGTATTTCTGGACAATGGCGAGCGGCTCGAGGCCGGCACCGTCGTCAATGCCGCCGGGCCGAATGCCGGCAAGGTGGCAGCAATGGCCGGGCTGGCGCTGCCGGTGGAGCCGCGCAAGCGCAATGTCTTCGTCTTCGAGGCGCGCGAAAAATATGACGACATGCCGCTGCTGGTCGACCCGAGCGGCATCTATGTCCGACCGGAGGGCTCGGTCTACATCACCGGCGGCGCCGAGCCGGAAGAGGGCGAAGGACCGGCCGACCCCGCCGACTTCGACCCCGACTGGCCGCTGTTCGAAGAGGTGATCTGGCCGGTGCTGGCGACCCGCATTCCGGCCTTCGAGGCGATCAAGCCGACGCGCGCCTGGGTCGGCCATTACGACTACAACACGCTCGACCAGAATGCGGTGATCGGCCCGCACCCGGAGGTCGGCAATTTCCTCTTCGCCAACGGTTTTTCCGGCCACGGCTTGCAGCAGGCTCCGGCGGTCGGCAAGGCGCTGGCCGAACTGATCGTGCATGGCGGCTATCGCACGGTGGATTGCTCGGCGTTCGGGTACAGCCGGATCGCCGACGGGCGGCCGTTTCGGGAATTAAATGTGATTTGAGCAGGAAGGGCGGGTGCGCCGCGACGGTCCTTTTGATGCTGGAGGGACAGAGGGGGGCGAAGGAACGCGACAGGCGGTCGATGGCCCAAAGCTGGCGAAAACAGCCGGCCAGGGCCTGCCGCGAACGGAATGATTTTGTGAGATCGTGGCGCTCGATCCGCCGCATTTCCAGACGATCAGCGACTTCCGCAAGCGGCATTTGAAAGCGCTCGAGGCGCTATTTCGTGCAGGTTCTGAAGCTGTGTGAGACGGCAGGATTGGTCAAACTCGGCCATGTCGCGCTGGATGGCACGAAGATCAAGGCGAACGCGTCGAAACACAAGGCGATGAGTTATGAGCGCATGAAGAAGCGCGAGCTGGAATTGAAAGCCGAGGTCGCTCGCATGCTGACGGCGGCCGAGGCCGCGGATGCCGAGGAGGACGTGACTTTCGGCAAGGACAAGCGCGGCGACGAGATGCCGGATTGGGCCGGCGACAAGCAGAACCGGCTGGCCAAGATCCAGCAGGCGATGGCGTCGCTGGAAGCCGAGGCCAAGCTGGCGGCGCACGAAGAGCGCCGGATCGAGGCCGAAAAGAAGAGCAGCGCCAGGCCGCAGGCCGCAAGAAGCCTGGCAAACCGGCGGCGGCCCCATCAGAGGAGCCCGGTGGCCATAGCAGCTGTTCTCGGAGGAACGCCGTTCGCTGTGCGGGGCTAAAGCCTGAGAGATCCTCGAAGAAGGATTGATCTCTTTGCATATCATTATCTTCATATATGATACGCGAACAGATCATAAAAGTTTTGACTTGCTCGTTGGACGAGGTACCTTTGCGTATCATCGCGCATTGGAATAGATCGTATAGGTATCATGATGGACTCTGAATCGGAAATTCTGCGCGAAATCGGTGGGCTTTTCAGGCAGGCGAGGCTGGCCGCTGCCATGACGCAGGAGCAGGTCGCTGACTTGGCGGGTATATCCCGTCCCCGCTATCGCGACATCGAAAAGGGAGCCGCAGCGGCGCGTGCGACGACGCTCATGAATATCGCTCGCGCGCTCGGTCTGGAAATGATGCTGGTTCCGCAAGTCATGGTGCCGGCTGTCCAGGCTCTATTGCGTCCGCATGATGACGACGATCGACCCGCCTTTGTTTCTCAACCTGACGATGACGATCATGGCTCCAGTCTTTCGCGCACCTAAGACGATCCCGTCGTTGGACGTGCTCTTGAACGCACTGAAGATCGGCACAATCGTTAGGACGCCGGGCGATTTCAATGCATTCAACTTCGATGAGGCCTACCGCGCGACGGGCGGCTTTCCGGTTTTCAGCCTATCGTTCCGGGCAGCGACGGGAGGATTGCGGAAAGATCCGAAGCCTCTTGCGGGCGCCTTGCCCGCTTTCTTCGCGAACCTCCTGCCGGAGGAGAAATTGCGCGAGGCGATGGAAAAGCACCACGAAGGCAATGTGCGGCCAGGCAATGATTTCGATCTTTTAGCGGCGCTGGGCGCCGATCTGCCGGGAGCCGTGCGGGCGTTGCCCAGTGACGGCGCGATAGCGGTTTCGCAGGATGCTTCAAAGGATAAGCCCAAGGCACGGTTTTCACTTGCCGGCGTGCAGATGAAGCTGTCGGTCATGAAGAACACTGGAAAAGGCGGCGACCTTACCTTGCCGATGGACGACGAGCAGGGCCGGTACATCGCCAAGTTCCCTTCGACGGCGTTTCGGGGAGTTTCCGAGAACGAATTCGCCAACCTGGCGCTGGCAGCAGCAATCGGCATGGAGGTTCCTGAACGCGAACTTGTCGAGAAGTCCGATTTCGAGGATATTCCCGAAGAATTCAACACGCTGTCAGAGGGCAAGGTCCTTCTCGTCAAACGCTTCGATCGCGGCGCTGAGGGCGAGAGGATTCACATTGAGGATTTCGCTCAGGTCTTCGGCGTCTATCCCTCGCGCAAATATGAGGGGGCCGCTTATCACGACATAGCCTCGGCCCTCGGCGCGGCCGTCTCGCCTACGGCGGCTCTCGAATTCGTCCGCCGCCTGGCACTGACCGTCATTACCGGCAATGGCGACATGCACCTGAAGAACTGGTCGGTGATCTATCCCGGAAACGGCGACAAGCCGGCGCTTGCACCAATCTACGACGTCCTGTCCACCGTGCCATATATTCCCGCCGACGCCATGGCGCTTTCGCTTGGAGGGGAGCGCTCGTTCAAGGCGCTAACAGCACCGCGATGGAAAGCATTTGCGAACCGTGCAAGGCTTCCGGAGCCGGCAGTCCTGAAGGCAGTGGTCGAGACCGTCGAACTCGTCAACGAGCACTGGTGGCATCTGCCTGAGCGCGACGTTGTCGCAGCGAAAGTGCTCGAGCGGATCGACGAACATGTGAAGGCGATGACGCCGATACTGAACTCCTGCGCCGACAAGTGAGCCGAGTCCACTTGGGTTGGTGATATGGCCGAATTATCCGCCCGTGGCCCCGGATGGATGGCCGTGGATCCGATGGTATGCCAGCGTGGCGCGCAAGATTCCGCGCAGTGTCGATGAGGACACGCGAGACCAGGCACGTCAGCTCGCCGAAACAGAAGAGTTCGCAGCATCCCGCAATTAACGCTAGAGGGTCAAGATGCTGTTCGCCCACCTCAACACAACGATGCGGTTCGAACGAAGGCGGTGACTGAGGATCGCGTTCCGACGCTTTGTGTCGCCATTGTCGGGTCCGATACACGGCTTGTTCCGACGATCCTTTCTTTGGCCTCAAGCTAAATCCCTGAAAAGCAACCATGAAATTATTCTTCGGTTCGATCAGCCAAATTGGCACGAGTCTTGAGATCCTTGGGTGCGAGGCGGCGACAGCTGCCCGACCGAAATTCATGTCGCGGCAGCCGCGATGAATGGAACGAAGGAAGGAAAGCTACATGTCAGGTTTGCGTCAGATCGCCTTTTACGGCAAGGGCGGCATCGGCAAGTCCACCACCTCCCAAAATACGCTCGCCGCCCTTGTCGACCTCGGGCAGAGAATCCTCATCGTCGGCTGCGACCCCAAAGCCGACTCTACCCGCCTGATCCTGAACGCGAAGGCGCAGGATACGGTCCTGCACCTCGCGGCAGAGGAAGGTTCGGTGGAAGACCTGGAACTCGCGGACGTGCTCAAGGTCGGCTACAAAGGCATCAAATGCGTGGAGTCGGGCGGCCCTGAGCCGGGTGTCGGCTGCGCCGGCCGCGGCGTGATCACCTCGATCAACTTCCTCGAGGAGAACGGTGCCTACGACGATGTCGACTATGTCTCCTACGACGTGCTCGGGGATGTGGTGTGCGGCGGTTTCGCGATGCCGATCCGCGAGAACAAGGCCCAGGAAATCTATATCGTCATGTCCGGCGAGATGATGGCGCTCTATGCCGCTAACAACATCGCCAAAGGCATCCTGAAATACGCCCATTCGGGCGGCGTGCGGCTCGGCGGCCTGATCTGCAACGAGCGCCAAACCGATCGCGAGCTCGACCTCGCCGAAGCGCTGGCTTCCAGGCTCAATTCCAAGCTCATCCACTTCGTGCCGCGCGACAACATCGTCCAGCACGCCGAACTCAGGAAGATGTCTGTCATCCAGTATGCGCCGGACTCCAAGCAGGCCGGGGAATACCGGGCACTAGCCGAGAAGATCCATGCCAATTCGGGCCAGGGCACCATTCCAACCCCGATCACCATGGAGGAGCTCGAGGACATGCTGCTCGACTTCGGCATCATGAAGACTGACGAGCAGATGCTTGCCGAGCTTCAGGTCAAGGAAGCGGCCAAGGCGGCCGCACAGTAACGACCGCTGCCGACACGAGGCGCGGCCTTGACCTGGCGCGCCTTTCAAAGAACGGCGCCTCGTTGGTGAGGCGTCACCCTGAACCTTGAAAGGGGTCCCATGAGCCTGGAATACGAGAATGACGGCGCCCTCCATGCGAAGCTTATCGAGCAGGTGCTGTCGCAATATCCTGACAAGGCGGCGAAGCGCCGCAAAAAGCACCTCAGCGTCGCAAAGAGCGGCGACAAGGCTGGCGAGGAAAACGAGGTCCTTTCCGAATGCGAGGTCAAATCGAACATCAAGTCCATCCCCGGGGTGATGACGATTCGCGGCTGCGCATATGCCGGCTCGAAAGGCGTGGTGTGGGGTCCAGTCAAGGATATGGTCCATATCTCGCACGGCCCGGTCGGCTGCGGGCAATATTCCTGGTCGCAACGCCGCAACTACTACGTCGGCACGACCGGCATCGACACGTTCGTGACGATGCAGTTCACCTCCGATTTCCAGGAGAAGGACATTGTTTTCGGCGGCGACAAGAAGCTGGAACGGATCATTGACGAGATCGAGGAACTGTTTCCGCTGAACAAGGGCATGAGCGTGCAATCCGAATGCCCGATCGGCCTGATTGGCGACGACACCGAAGCGGTGTCCCGCAACAAGGCCAAGGAGCACGAAAAGACGATCGTGCCGGTGCGCTGCGAGGGCTTCCGCGGCGTCTCGCAATCCCTCGGCCACCACATCGCCAACGATGCGATCCGCGACTGGGTTTTCGAGAAGAAGGACGTCGAGTTCGAGGCCGGCCCGTACGATGTCAATGTGATCGGCGACTATAATATCGGCGGCGACGCCTGGGCTTCGCGCATCCTGCTCGAGGAGATGGGTCTGCGCGTGGTCGGCAACTGGTCGGGCGACGCTACGCTGGCCGAAATAGAGCGCGCGCCGAAGGCCAAGCTCAATCTCATCCATTGCTACAGGTCGATGAACTACATCTGCCGGCACATGGAGGAAAAGTATGGCATCGACTGGATGGAGTATAATTTCTTCGGCCCCTCCCAGACTGAAGCCTCTCTGCGCAAGATAGCCAAGCATTTCGGACCGGAAATCGAGGCCAAGGCCGAGGCGGTCATCGCCAAATACCGGCCCCTGGTCGATGCCGTCATCGCCAAGTACCGGCCGCGCCTCGAAGGCAGGACGGTGATGCTCTATGTCGGAGGGCTGCGCCCCCGTCACGTCGTCACGGCATATGAGGACTTGGGCATGGTTATCGTCGGCACTGGCTACGAATTTGGCCATAACGACGATTATCAGCGCACCGGCCACTACGTGAAGAAGGGCACGCTGATCTATGACGACGTGACTGGTTACGAGCTGGAGAAGTTCATCGAGGGGATCCGTCCTGATCTCGTTGGCTCCGGCATCAAAGAAAAGTACCCGGTCCAGAAGATGGGCATACCGTTCCGTCAAATGCATTCCTGGGATTATTCCGGCCCGTATCACGGCTACGACGGCTTCGCCATCTTCGCCCGCGACATGGATCTGGCCATCAACAACCCAGTCTGGAACCTCTACGACGCCCCCTGGAAGAAAAAAGCCGAGCCGTCGGCGGCGATCGCTGCGGAATGAAAAACCTGGCCTCCCGGAAGCCGGGAAGGCCGATGAACGCCTGCGGCTTTTTCTCCGCGGGAGACCTGAAAACGTTTCGACGTCCCTGTGCCGCCGTATGGCGCGGCCAGATGGAGAAGAGGTAACCACCCATGCCGCAGTCGGCTGAAAAAGTTCTCGACCACGCGCCCCTGTTCCGTGAGCCGGAATACAGGCAGATGCTCGCCGAGAAGAGGCTGAATTTCGAATGTCCGCACGCGGACCACGTCGTTACCGACCAACGCGAATTCACCAAGACGTGGGAATACCGCGAAAAGAACCTTGCTCGCGAAGCGCTTGTCGTGAACCCCGCCAAGGCCTGCCAGCCGCTCGGCGCGGTGTTCGCGGCCGCGGGCTTTGAGCGAACCATGTCCTTCGTCCACGGCAGCCAGGGCTGCGTGGCCTATTACCGCTCGCACCTGTCGCGCCATTTCAAGGAGCCTGCTTCGGCAGTTTCCTCCTCGATGACCGAGGACGCGGCAGTGTTCGGTGGCCTGAAGAACATGGTTGACGGGCTCGCCAACACGTACCAACTCTATGACCCGAAGATGATCGCCGTCTCGACCACTTGTATGGCCGAGGTCATTGGCGACGACCTGCACAGCTTCATCGAGAACGCCAAGGACCAAGGCTCGGTCCCGCGCGACTTCGACGTGCCCTTCGCCCACACGCCGGCCTTCGTCGGTAGTCATGTCGACGGCTACGACGTAACGGTCAAGGGCATTTTGGAGCACTTCTGGAAAGGCGAGGAGCGAACGGAAGCCGAGGCAACCATCAACATCATTCCGGGTTTCGACGGCTTTTGCGTTGGCAACAACCGGGAGCTCAAGCGCCTGCTCGATTTGATAGGCGTGTCCTATACCGTCATCCAAGACGCCTCTGACCAGTTCGACACGCCGTCGGACGGCGAATACCGCATGTACGACGGCGGCACGAAGATCGAAGACGTGAGGAAGGCACTCAACGCCGAGGCGACACTTTCGCTACAGCATTACAACACCCGAAAAACACTGGAGTATTGCGAGGGGGTAGGGCAGGCGACTGCCTCGTTCCATTACCCGCTTGGAGTCCAGGCGACCGACGACTTCCTGATGGAGGTCTCCGCGATTTCCGGCAAGCAAATCCCCGAGGCGATCCGCCTGGAGCGCGGCCGACTTGTTGACGCCATGGCGGACAGCCAATCATGGCTGCACGGGAAGAAATACGCCATCTACGGCGATCCGGACTTTGTCTACGCCATGGCCCGCTTCATCATGGAGACGGGCGGCGAGCCGACCCATTGCCTCGCCACCAACGGCACCTCGGCATGGGAAGCGGAGTTGAAGGAACTGCTTGCATCATCGCCCTTCGGCAAGGGTGCTCAAGTCTGGGCGGGCAAGGACCTCTGGGCGATGCGCTCGCTGCTCTTCACCGAGCCGGTGGACCTGCTGATCGGCAACTCCTATGGCAAGTATCTGGAGCGCGACACGGGCACGCCGCTGATCCGGCTGACGTTTCCGATCTTCGACCGCCACCATCACCATCGGTTTGCGCTTATGGGCTACCAAGGCGGGTTGCGCGTCCTGACGACGATCCTCGACAAGATCTTCGACAAGCTTGATCGCGACACAAGCGAGACGGGCGTGACGGACTATTCGTATGACCTCACCCGCTAAGGCTGGCGGCCGGCTCTTCGGTGAGGCCGGTCATCTTCCCAAGGGACTTTGGAGACCGACGCAATGTCCTCGCTCAGAGCCAAAATCCAGGATGTCTTCAACGAGCCCGCCTGCGAGCAGAACCGCGGCAAGGATGCCAAGGCACGCAAGGAAGGCTGTTCGAAGCCACTGACCCCCGGGGCGGCGGCCGGCGGCTGTGCCTTCGATGGCGCCAAGATCGTGCTGCAGCCGATCACCGACGTCGCACACCTGATCCATGCGCCGCTCGCCTGCGAGGGCAATTCCTGGGACAACCGCGGTGCGGCTTCTTCCGGGCCAACGCTGTGGCGCACAAGCTTCACGACCGACCTCACCGAACTCGATGTTGTGATGGGGCAGGGCGAACGGAAGCTCTTCAAAGCGATCCGCGAGATCAAGGAAGCGTATGGGCCGCCGGCTATTTTCGTGTATCCGACCTGCGTGACGGCGCTGATCGGCGACGACATCGAGGCCGTCTGCAAGCGCGCGGCAGAAAAGTTCGGCCTGCCGGTGGTGCCGGTCAATGCGCCGGGCTTCGTCGGCTCCAAGAATCTTGGCAACAAGCTTGCCGGCGAGGCGTTGCTGGATCATGTCATCGGCACGGTGGAGCCCGACGATGCCGGCCCTTACGACATCAATATCCTTGGCGAATTCAACCTCTCGGGCGAATTCTGGCTGGTGAAGCCGCTCCTTGATCGGCTGGGCATCCGGGTGCGCGCCTGCATTCCGGGCGACGCGCGCTACCTCGACATTGCCTCCGCGCACCGCGCCCGGGCGGCTATGATGGTGTGCTCGACCGCGCTCATCAATCTGGCCCGCAAGATGGAGCAGCGCTGGGACATCCCGTTTTTTGAGGGCTCCTTCTACGGCGTCACGGACACCTCGGAAGCGCTCCGACAGATCTCTCAGCTGCTCGTGAAGAAGGGTGCCGATCCGGAGATGCTCGGCCGCACCGAGGCGTTGATTGCAGAGGAGGAGGCGATCGCTTGGAAGAAGCTCGCGGCCTACCGGCCGAGGCTCGAAGGCAAGCGCGTGCTGCTCAACACGGGCGGTGTGAAGTCCTGGTCGGTCGTCCATGCGCTGATGGAGATCGGCATCGAGATCGTCGGCACCTCGCTCAAGAAATCCACAGTCGAAGACAGGGAGCGCGTCAAACAAATGCTCAAGGACGACAACCACATATTCGAGCAAATGGCAGCGCGCGAGCTTTACGCCATGCTCTCAGAACACAAGGCCGATATCATGCTGTCGGGCGGGCGCACGCAATTCATCGCGCTGAAGGCCAAGACACCCTGGCTCGATATCAACCAGGAGCGCCAACACCCTTACGCCGGCTATGACGGCATGGTGGAACTCGTACGTCAGATCGACCTCGCCATTCATAACCCGATCTGGTCCCAGGTGCGGGAGCCGGCACCATGGGATTGCCAGCCCGCGATGAAGGACGAACTGCCGCGCACAAAGAGCGAGACCGCGACCGTCCAGGCTTTCAAGAAATTCGCCGGCACGATGGCCGACGATCTCGGCGAGTGTTGAGGAAGCGATGGTCCGCATCCTTCCCCAGACCAAAGCGGCGGCGGTCAATCCGCTGAAGTCATCGCAGCCGCTGGGTGCCGCCTTGGCCTTTCTTGGCGTCGACGGCGCGATGCCGTTGTTCTACGGCAGCCAAGGCTGCACCAGCTTCGCGCTCGTGCTCTTCGTGCGGCATTTCAAGGAAGCCATCCCCTTGCAGACCACGGCGATGGACGAGGTGGCGACGATCCTTGGCGGGGCAGACCATCTGGAAGAGGCGATCCTCAACCTCAAGGCCCGCACAAAGCCAACGCTGATCGGGGTCTGCACGACGGCGCTGGTGGAAACCCGGGGCGAAGACTGCGCAGGAGATATCGCCAATATCAGGCTGAAGCGCACGGAAGAACTCGCAGGTACGGAGGTGGTGCTGGCCAACACACCGGATTTCGATGGCGCGATCGAAGAGGGCTGGGCCAAGGCTGTCACCGCGATGATCGAAAGGATTACGCGGCCCGGCGAGCAGGCGCGGCAGCCGAAGAAGATCGTGATCCTGCCTGGCTGGAACCTCACTGTGGCTGATATCGAGCATTTGCGTGAGATGGTTGAAAGCTTTGGACTCAAGCCGGTGATTCTGCCGGACGTCTCCGGCTCGCTCGACGGTACGGTGCCCAACCGCTGGGTCACCACCACCTATGGCGGCACCAGTTTCGAGGATATCCGCGAGCTTGGCACGGCCGAGCAATGCATCGTCATCGGTGAGCATATGCGCCGCCCGGCCGAGCTGCTGCAGAGGTTGACCGGCGTGCCTTACGTGCTGTTCCGGTCGCTGACTGGATTGAAGGACGCCGACCGGTTCGTCTCGCTGCTGTCCGCAGTTTCGGGCGCGGCGGCGCCGGCTGGGGTGCGCCGTCGCCGGGCGCAGTTGCAGGACGCGTTGCTCGACGGACATTTCCACTTTGGAGGCAAGAAAATTGCGATCGCTGCTGAACCAGACCAACTCTACCAACTCGCGAGCTTCTTCATCGGAATGGGCTCCGAAATCGCGGCGGCGGTCACCACGACCGACATGTCGAAAATTTTGGAGGAAGTACCGGCGCAGTCGGTTCAAATCGGCGATCTCGGCGATTTGGAAGCTCTTGGCGCCGGCGCTGATCTTCTCGTCACCCATTCCCACGGCGGCCAGGCGGCGCAGCGCCTCGGCATTCCGCTCATGCGGGTCGGCTTCCCGATCTTCGACCGGCTCGGCAGCCAGCACAAGCTCACGATCCTCTACCAGGGGACCCGCGACCTGATCTTCGAGGTCGCCAACATTTTTGAAGCCAACCGGCACGCGCCGACGCCCGAGGCGCTTGATCCACTCCGTAAACGAGAAATGCCAGATGAGCTCCGTTCGTCGCCTCTCGCTCGTCACTGACGAGGTTCACGCACCGACGCCGGAACGCCAAGCCGGCGCATTGCGCGTGGCGATCGCCACGCAGGACATGAAGAACCTCAACGCCCATTTCGGGTCGGCCAGGCGCTTTGCTGTCTACGACGTGATGCGCGAGGAGTGGAATCTCGTGGAAGCCGTGGCCTTCGATGACGTTTCCGACGAGAGCGGGAAGCATCGGACTGAGGGCGACGACCGCATCACCCCCAAGGTGGAGGCGCTGAAGGGCTGTCATCTCCTGTTTTGTCTGGCTATCGGGGGGCCTTCGGCAGCCAAGGTTGTTTCGGCAAAAATTCATCCGATCAAAGTGCCGCAGCCCCAAACCATCCAAGAGGTGCTGTTGCGCACGCAGATGATGCTCAGGACGTGTCCTCCCCCTTGGCTTCGCAAGGTGCTGGCGCAGGCAGGGGTCGCCGTACAGAAACCGTCCTTCGAGGACGAGGACTGAAATGAGGAGTAGGCGAAATGTCTGACGCCGTGGTTAGCCCTGCTGTCGCGGAAGACGAGGCGGCCCTTGCCACCCCGTTCGTCAAATGCCTCGTGCGGCTGGTCCGGGCTCATGATTCCCACGGGACTTGGGAAGGCAAATCGGACGCCGAGCTGCTGGGCGACTTCATCATCACCAGGGAACAGCGCCGTGCGATCCCGATCATCGGCGATCCAGATCCGGACGTGCTGTGGAGGCTCGAGATGTTTTACACGGCCGTCGGGCTTGCGATCGAGGAGCGCTCCGGCCTGATGGCATCGCCGATGATGGAGATGAGCCATGAGGGCTTCGGGCGCGTGCTTTTCACGGCCGGGCGGTTGGTCGTTCTGTCCAAGACCCTGCGCGACGTCCACCGATTCGGTTTCGAGACGTTTTGGAAACTCGCCGCGGCCGGTACCAAACTGGCCGGCGATGCCATCGCAGCCATTGAGGCTCATCCCGAGGTGGCGCGGGCGTGATGGAACCGATTTTCGATCATGAGGATCATGTCAGGCCTTGAGGACATGCGATGGCCAGCCCTCTCAATCGAGGCGGTCGAGGCCGATGTGGTTCTTGGGGTAGCGCTGATGAAGCCACTGGTACTGATCTGTTCGCAAGATGCTGAGTTGTATCTGTTCCTCAGCCACATTCTCGGAGTGGACGGCTTCACGAGTGAGCCGGCAGGCGGCGTGAAGGAAGCACTTGCATTGGCCGATGAACGGGAGCTCCAGGCGGTAGTGCTGGACTGCGGGCCGGCAAGCGCGACAGGCTCCACAATCTGCGCCCGGTTCAAGGGGGAGCCCCGGACCGGCGGCCTGCCCGTAATTGCGCTGATCGCGCCCGGCGCCGAGAACCAGCACCTCGATCTCTTGAAGGCTGGTATTGACGAGAGCTTTGTGCGGCCCTTCGCGCCGGCCAAGCTGCTTGACTGTCTACGGATGAAGCTGGCGCTGCCAAAGCCGGGTTCGAACGGGATTGAAAACGGCGGCTGGATCTCCTGTGGCGACCTTGAGATAAGGCTCGATGCCCACCGCGTTCGGGGTAATGGCCACGAAGTCCACCTCGGGCCGATCGAGTTCAACCTGCTGCGGCTTTTGCTTGAGACTCCCGGCAAGGTCTTCACCAGAGACGAGCTGATCAGCGCGGCCTGGCCGGCCAATATCCATGTCGGTGTACGCACCGTGGATGTCCATATCAGCCGGCTCAGAAGGGCGCTGAAGGCGGCCTCCCCCTCCAGCGTCATTCGTACCGTCAGGTCGGCCGGCTACTCGCTCGAGTGGCCGGACGGCTGAATAGATAACCGATGTGGTGCCACTCCGCATTTCCGCCGTGCTGAGGGCAAGTCTTGCGGCTTCGAAACGCGCCGGCAGGTACGAAATATTCAGAAAGAAGCAGTCAAATGGCTTTCAGAAGCGTACTCAGTGTGACGGGAGCTGACCACTCCGATCAGGATGTCAGAACAGCTGCCAGCTTGTGTGCCGAAGTCGGCGCGTATCTTTCCGTACTGGTGATGTCGCCTCCGCCGCTCATTATGCCTTCTCCGCTGCTCGGCGATGGCATCCCCGAGTGGCCTGGACAACGCGCACAGGCCATCGCCAGACTGGACAAACGGTTTAGGCAGATCGAAAGATTTTCACAGGACATGGCCAGACTGGAAACAACATCCAGGGAAATTCACAAACTGCTGAGAGCCACGCGGCTTTGCTATGACGTCGATACCCACTACTGCGATCAGGCCAGCGTCGGTGACGCGGTGCGACAGCGGGCGCTCTGCAACGACCTGACAATCGTCGGCCCCGCACTTCTCAACGACATTAATCTCGGACCTCTTGTTATCGACGGCAGCCTGTTCGATACCGGAAAGCCGGTGCTTGTCGTGCCGGAGGGCGCTGAGGCGACTCTGTCGCCACGGCGCGTGCTGGTCGGCTGGGATTCGCGAGTCGAGGCGTCCCGTTCAGTTCGGGAAGCGCTGGATCTGCTAGCCGATGCTGAGGAAGTTCGTGTCGCATTAGTCGACCCGGAGGCGACCTGCACCGGAAACGGTACCGAGCCAGGAGCCGATATCGCTGCCTATCTCACTCGGCACGGTGCTCGGGTCTCGGTTGACCTGCTGGCGAGCGCCGGAAAATCGGCAGCCACGGTGCTCGCGCAGCATGCAATCGACACGTCTGCCGACATGATAGTCATGGGCGCTTATGGCAACCGCAGGCTACGTGAGCGACTCTTCGGCGGCGTGACGAGATGGATAGATGGGAAGCCGTCATTGCCGTTGTTTTTGGCTCGATGACGGGTTCCAAGCAAGCACCGACGCTGTTCGAAGCTCTACCCCCCTGGTCACCTATCCTGATGCCAAGTCGGAGGAAGATCGCGCAAAGCGCAACTTTCGCGAAGCTCGAATCTGCAAGCGCCGTCGCCGAGACATCCCGGACCTCTCTAACGCGCGCTCGGGGGTTCTCCTCGCCCGAGATGATCCGTAACGCGGAGCCCAAAGGCCGCGCAGAGGTACAGGCGCTCCTCAATGCACTCAAAACCACCGCTTCAGGTCGGCGTCAGGTCGAGAAAGAGAGTCGCTTCAGCGCGGCAGGCCGCGTTCGGACCGTAGCCGCATCGTATTGGCGTTATCACGATTTCCCTCACACTGGCCGGGAGCTGACCACCGCAACGAGTGGCCAAGGCACCGACCTTCGAGTCGGGACGGCCGGGCTCTTGCCGGCGTCGGCGCGAACGATGGCATCAATCGCCTTGTCATCTCTGGGATGGTAGCCCGGGTTAGTGGCGGACAGCCGCATCTCCAGCGTTTCCCGTTGGTCCGGCCCAACCTGCGTGGCGACCGAGCGGTCTTTGGGTTTGCAATTCCGCCAACGCTCACATCCGCACGAAGCGGTCCCTGCAGCGCCTGAGCACAGGGAACACAGAAAATATCGGCACAAAGCAGGAACCCCGGAGAGTTCACCGGCCGGCACAGGCCGGCACTCATCCGGCCTTTTTCGCCGCGACATCATCATCGATCTGAGGATGGCGGTATTGGCGAGCTACAGCTGGACCTGCTTCGGTCGCGAAGAACTCCCATGACGCCAGCCCAGGAATTCAATCGCAAGGCGGGCGAGGGGGCACAGGCTGCGCTCGGATAGAGCGGCCCCTTGCAATCGCAAATGGCGAGATCGCTACCGCCTCCGGACCGGAACGGCAAGACGCTCAAGCCGGTGGCGTGAAGCGGACGATGATGACGAGCCTGACGATATCCAACGCAGTCATGATGGCCATCGGCCTCGTCCCTCGGCCCGAATGCATATTGAGTCGTCCGGGCCACGCTTTTCTGCCGACGCGAAGCGCGTGATGCTTGTCGAAAACCTGACAGCGGCAGAAAACATGTCGGCTTCAATACAACCGGCCATCTTGGCATTTGAAGGTTTTCTAGCGATTCATGCGCTTACTGCCCGCTGAGCGCGCTGGCACGGCCTTTGCGGATTGTGATGCGGCAACACTGCGTGAAAGCTGACTGCACGCAGACGCGCGAGACGAGGGATGCTCTCCTTTTCCTGCCCGTGTGCCCCCTCTCTAAAGAGGGAAACAAGCTCGCGCGTAAAGTCGCGCAACCTGTGGCAACAGCTTTGGATAGCAGCATGGTATTGCAGATGAAGTCACCGGCTCCTTCCACAAAAGTGGACACCTGGCTGCGTGGCGAGCCCCTGACGAATTTCGAACCCGGCAAAGTGTATATCGTCGAATTTTGGGCAACTTGGTGCGAACTATGTGTTGCGGAGATGCTCCAGCTGATGAGGCTGCAGGAAAAATACAGGGACAGCGGACTTGAGGTCGTCGGAGTCGCGGCTAATGAAGACGCTCCAACGGCAGTTGAGGCTCGCACCAAGTTGGACGCGTGGTTGACCGAAAAGTGCTCGAATCTGAACTATCGGATCGCGTTCGACTACACAGGCGAAATGAACAAGCTTTGGAGGGAAGCCAGCTTTTCCGTCGGGATTCCGACCTCGTTCGTGGTCGACCGAGACGGCCACATCGCCTTTATCGGTCATCCAAGCCAACTCGATGAGGTTTTGCCGGAAGTGCTCAACGGCAGCTGGCGCACCAGCGACAAAGCGAAAGCCGCCGATACGGAGCGGATCGCCACATGCGAACCCATGGCGCGCCAACACGCGTTGAAAAAGCCGATCGATGACAGATTCTGGGCGGCGGTGAAGTTAGAAGATTGGAAGACGGCGCTGTGGGCAATCGAAGAGGGCATCGCCTTGATGCCGGACGACATAAATTTCCGCCTGGCTCATGCGCATCTGTTGCTTCACAAAATTCAAGACATGTGGACCGGCTTGCCCGTGATGCGCCAATTGGTTCGCGACGCGATCGACAAAAACTCCGAGGACTGGATGGTTTCGGCGCTAGACGAACTTTTCCATCCGGCCAATGACCGTTCGCGCCTTCCCCCTGCTGAGCGCTTCGCGATGGGCAGGGAGCTGTCCGAACACATCCTGGCGCTGAATCCCCCGCAAGGGGACAGCCCTAAGTTCCGGTCCTATCCCGCGGTCGCCCGATACTATCACGAGAACGGCAACAATGATCGCGCGATCGAGTTGGTCGAACTGGCACTGACGTCGCTGGACGGTCCGGAGCCTATTCCGGCCGAATCGAAAGAGCAGCATCTGCCGGATTTGCTGCAGGCCCTCGCCAAGTACAGGGGTGCGAAGGCTTGTTGCGGCGCTCTCTTTGCGGCTGCGCAAAACAATTGCCCGAAGGTGCCAAAGCGCAGTCGGCCGAGGAGGAAAGATAAAAAGGGGTAATTGGTCGAAATGCCTTACCGGCCAATTCGTTCATTTCCCTGGCGTGACCGCAGCAGGAAGGTCCATGCAGCACTTGGTCGATCGTTTGCAGCAGGATCGAGGCTCGAAACTTCATGGCCTCCGGCCGCATTGCGGCGGAAGTGATCTTCGACGCGAATTCGAGGACGTGTTCAAGGTCGGCCAGAGGGATATCAATTGCGTGGCATCAGCCGCGCCGAGCCGGGCGTCGGCTGCGCAAGTGTGCCCGAAGTAGGCATCCCAGAAAACAGACATCGTGCTTCGACGAAGAGGACTGAAATAAGGAGAATATGAAATGCCTGAAGCCGCGGTCAGCCCTGCTGTCAACGGGGACGAGGGGCCATTGCCACCCCGTTTGTCAGATGCCTCGTGCGGCTGATCCGTGCTCAGGCTGCCTCCGCGTCACGGGAAGGCAAATCGGACGCCGAACTGCTGGGCGACCTCAGCATCACCAGAAAACAGCGCCGTGCGATCCCATTATCGGCGATCCCGATCCGGACGTGCTGTGGAGGGTCGATATATTCTACACGGCCGTCGGGCTTAAGGATCGAGGAGCGCTCCGGCCGATGACATCGCCAACGATGGAGATGAGACCCATGGGGCTTCGGACGATTGCTCTTCACTGGCGGGCGGTTGGTCGCTCTGTCGAGACATCCACCGGTTCGGCTTCGAGACGTTCAGGAAGCTCGCGGAGGCCGGTACGAAACTGGTCGACGATGCGACTGCAGCCATCGAAGCCTATCCCGACGTGGCGCCGGCCTGATGAAACCGATTTTGAGGAAGGATTTATGTCAAACCTGGATGAGATAGGGAAGAAAGTCCGAAAGCTTCAGCTGCGCGCGGCAGTTGCCAAGATGAAATTGCGCGACCTTGCAGAGAATCTCCCGGGAAAATGGAGGGAGATAGAGGAAGTTGCCGAGGAAACGTCCGCCGTTTTTGCCGAGTTGGATGGTGCCAAGAGAGAGCTCGCTGCAATGAAGAAGTTACGATGACGAGCACATTCACCACCCGCGACGGCTCCGGATGGGTGCCGGAATATCTCACCGCTATAGACGGCACGACCTGCATTGGCTGCGGCCGCTGTTTCAAAGTCTGCTCTCGCAAGGTCATGCATCTTTACGGGGTCGATGACGCGGGTGAAATCCTTGGCGCATGCGACGCCGAAGACGACGACTTCGATGGCGAGCTAAATCGCATGATCATGGTCGTCGACCATCCCGGCCGCTGCATTGGCTGCGGAGCCTGCGCCCGCGTCTGCCCGAAGAACTGCCAGACCCATGTTGCGGCCGACAATGTCGCTGCATGATCTGGTGGACAATCCAGGAGAACGGCATTGCCCTTCAGAATCTTCTGTCGCGTCCTGGGAATAGTCCTTTGCAGCACCGCTCTGACCGTCTACTTCGCTTCTCATTCCATCGGCACAGTAGTCGTCACGACGATGGCTTGTTCGCTGCTCCTTCAGCTGGCGTATTTCGCAAGCGTGCTCTTTCTGATCTGGCGGTCTGGCTGCGTTAGCCGAGCTGGCCAAAGGGCTGAGCGTTTCGACAGTTGCAAGGAAGTTGGATACGAGCCGCCAGACTATGATCAGGTGAGGAATGAATCCGCAGATTTACTCCAGCGCGACCAAATGTTGGCCATATCGCTGCTGCTGCCTTGAGGTGCCATGACAAGGTCAGAGCTCAAGCTGGCGCAAATTTTGGACCAACCATAAACATCGAGCAGATATTAGAAGGAATACTGTGCTTGAGAAGTCGATAGTGACCGCAATCCTGTCGTTCTAGTTAATCCAGGATATACAGTTCTTGAATGCCACGCATTGGGTAGTCTCTCGCACGCTGGCGTGCGGTTGCAACTCTCAATGACGAACGAGGCGCTGGAGATAGTAATGGGACTTTTCTGGCGCCGGATAACGCAGATGATGTCAAATCAAAGCCGCCTCTAGAATGACTCGTGAATGGCTAATTCAGCTCCATCGCGTGTTGCCGGAGAGAAAATGCTGGAAAGTTGGAACGCTATCTGGAGTGCGCTCCTCGGACCGGACAGGATGAACAAGCAGAATTGACGTTGGAAGCCGGGCTTTCGAAGGATGGAAGCCCATGGTGACTTATCGCACGCACAGCATCGAGTTCAATCGTCAGGTAGTGCAGGAGTTCCTGTCCGGCGAGACGCTGCATGGTCTCGCCAAGCGGCACGAACTGCCGCGTAACCTGATCCGCATCTGGGTTCAGAAATACGAGGCCGGCTCCTTCGACGAAGACGTGGCGGCGGCCGACACGATGCAGACCTATGAGGCGCGGATCGCAGCGCTGGAGCGGCTGGTAGGCCGGCAAGCCTTGGAAATTGAGTTTCTAAAGGGGGCTCTGAAAAGCGCACCACGTCCGAGAAGCGGGACTACATCCGTGTTGGGGTGGACGGCCCCCGACGGCATCGTGATGTGCCAGAATGAGGTCGTTGAAGATCTCAAACAAGGGAGACCGTCCGTGGATAAACTTATTCGCATTGGCATGGATACGTCAAAGAGCGTTTTCCAGTTGCATGGGGTGAATGAAGCCGAGCAGCCGGTGCTGCGCAAGAAACTGCAACGCAGCCAGGTGCTTGCGTTTTTTGCTCAGCTTCCGCCGCTGAAGGTGGGCATGGAAGCCTGCGGAGCGGCGCATTACTGGGCGCGCGAATTGCATGCGCTGGGCCATGAGGTGGTTCTGTTGCCGCCGCAATATGTGAAGCCCTATGTCAAGCGTGGCAAGTCGGATGCGGCGGACGCCGAGGCCATCTGCGAGGTGATGAGCGGCCGAACATGCGTTTTGTGCCGGTCAGGAGCGCCGAAAACCAGGGAGCGCAGATGCTAGCGAAGCTGCGCGCGCAGTTCATCGGCCGGCGCACGCAGCTTGCCAATTCGATACGCGGCTTTGCGGCAGAGTTCGGCCTTGTCGCGCCCAAGCGGCTTTCCCGTCTCGGCGATCTGCTGGCCGACATCCGCGCCGATACGACGCTCCCGGACATGGCCAGGCAGATGTTCGAGACATTGGCGCGCGATTATGCGCGGATCGCGGAGGAGATCGCCGCGCTCGATGAACAGCTTCTGGCGCTTCACAGGCAGAACGAAGTGAGCCGGCGGCTGGCCGTCGTGCCGGCGATTGGTCCTGTCGGAGCGACGCTTCTGGCGATCAAGGTACCGGAGGCGCATGGCTTCAAGTCGGGGCGAGACTTTGCCGCCTGGCTCGGGCTGACGCCGAAAAACCATTCGACAGCCGGCCGCAACCGGCTTGGGGTGATCACCCGCGCCGGCGACGAGATGCTGCGGAGTGTGCTGGTGGCGGGCGCCACCGCTCTCATCCAGCACATGCGGCGCGGCAGCAAACGGGTCTGGCCGTGGTTGCAAGCCTTGATTGCGCGCAAAAGCCCCAAGCTGGCGGCGGTGGCGCGGGCCAACAAGTTGGCCCGCATTGCTTGGAAAATGATGGTCAGCGGCGAGCATTATCGCCCCATGAGCGACGCCGTGTCCGAAGCCGCGTCGGCGCGACCATGAGGCAGGCAAAACGTTTGGCGTCAGGCGCTCGCGCGCGGCGCTGAAGGCCGGAACTTGCAAGCAAAGGAGAAGATGGTGTGATCGGTCGAACCGGGACAGGCGAGACATTCCGAGGTGCTCACCGGCAATCAATGCCGTGTCCGTATTTGGAACTCTCCGTCCGCGAAGCCCATTTTGGCCAGCGGCCGCAATGAGCGCGAAAAAAGGCCGGACATATGAGCGCAAGAGATCCGACATACGATCAAATCCAATCCTTGCAAGCAGGGGGCCGTCCACATATGATCACCGGCCCGGCGGTGTCTCCATCGCTGAAGGATGCCGGCTGATGGGGATCGCGCGATCAACCTACTACGATCAGCCCGAA
>NZ_JAMYQW010000027.1:0-92142 GCF_040321085.1 Mesorhizobium sp. M0522 | reverse complement strand
CAGCATCCGGCGAAGGCTGCTGTCCGCCCCGTAGACAGCGTCGCCCAGAACGTAAGCGCACGGGACGCCGGCATCGAGCGCCGCCGCGACCATGGCGCGCGCCATCTTTGGCTTGGTCGCAAACTCGACCGTCTCCGGGATCGACGCCCTGGCACATCGCGCCCGATCCTTTGTCCAGCTCTCCGGCAGATAAAGGCGACGATCGACCAGCGCTTGGCCGTAGCGGCTCGCGTAAGCCAAGAACACGCCGATCTGGCTGTTCTCGATCCGCCCCGCCGTTCCCGAGTACTGACGCGCGACACCGGCGGAACGATCGCCCTTCTTCACAAATCCCGTCTCGTCGACGATCAGGACGCCATCCTCATCGCCCAACGCCTCCACCACATAATCGCGAACCTCGTCTCGGAGCCGATCAGCGTCCCAGTGGCTGCGCCCCAACAGCGACTGCATCCGATAGGGCCGCTCCGCTCCGGATTGCTCAGCCATCAGCCAGCCTGTCTTGCGCTCAATGCCGGAAAGAAGGCCGTCAAGGAAATCGGCGCCCGTCTCCCGCAACTCACGACGAGGAAGCACCCGCCCAACCCGCGCCTTCAGCGCTGTGAGCTCCTGCTCCCAAGCCAACAACGACCCTGACCACGAAGCGACAGACATGGTTCCCTCCATAACCTGTCGAAGTGAATCAGAAAATCAAATGATCCGCAACTGTAGTACTAGATCACCTCGTGCTGCGCGACTTTATAGGCAGCACAGATTGCGCGAGCCATGGCCGAAAGATTTAAGGCAGAGATCTTGAAAACTTCCGCAGCTGAAATGGTACACGCTTACATTGCTAGACGGCACGCCTCCGTTCCGGCAAAGCTGCGAATCGCGGGGCCAATGGCAATCCGCAGGTCGGCGGGTTCGGGCAACGCTCATTGAAAAATGGGCCGCCGACTTTCCTTTTGGCTGTAAGCTCGCTTCATGGCGCTTGGACACGCTAGACTAACTCTAGCAATCAACTGTAGCGGCCACCTGAACGAGTAAGTAGCGCCATTACCGGACCCTCACCGCCGCTCTCAACAGCGGACCTTCGCTCTACGGCCGGAGTCGACCCGAAGACGACCTTGGCCCGCCGGGTCATGAATGGCAGCCCTACTCCCGCAACTGCCCTTTCCGACCCCCGCGCTGGATCCCGATATCTGCCACGCGGGCCCTTGCAGTTGTTGTCCGGCTGTTTGCGCATGTCACATGTCAATAGCCACAGCCGCGTGACCGCGATCCTGGTTCATTGAGGTCGAACCGTCCGGAAGAAACGCCCTCTCCGAATCGTTCTTCCGCGTCCTTAACGAAATAATTGACAGTCCAACCAAAACGGCGCTCCGTGGTTCGACGGGGATGGATCTTGGCACTCTTGGCGATGCCGGACTTCGCCGTCACGATAGGGAGGATGCAATGCCGACAGTCATTGGCCACCATAACATCACAAAAGGAGCGAAGCACTGGCTCGACTCGCCGAAGCGCAAAGAGCTTTTTGGTCCGCTCGGCGTGACCAACATACGAACATTTGTAGATCCACAAAATCCGACCCGGGTGGCCGTTCTTATGGACGTTCCGGACATGGACGCCATGATGAAAGCTATGCAGAGCAAGGAAGCCGCGGATGCGATGGCCTTCGATGGAGTGGTGCCAGAGTCCTTGGTGATCCTGGTCGAATCGTAAAGGTGATTGCTCCGCTGGCCAAGGTTAGAAGGGTTTGCTCAGCGATTGCCGTGCGGTTCCGGTCATTCTGGAAAGCGCCCATTATTGGCGTAGAGCCCGCTGGGCACTGGCTTCAAGAGCCGGTCCTGCGCGTGAGCGCCGCCGTTGGTCTCGGTCGTGCCAAGATCAGCCGCTACAGCTTGCGCAATCTAATGCCGGCTCAGGTCCGCAAAGCAACTGTTCCGCGCGTTCACGCTGGACTTCCGCTTGCCACCCCGAGGCTGCCATTGCGCGCATACGCAACGCTGCGAATTTGGCACTTCAACCGAACAGGAAAATGCCTTTCTCTGCGCGGGATTAAGATTACTTAATGGCGACTTTGAGCCGACCGGACCTGAGTGATATTCATAGAGGTGACTGGGTGGATCGCCGGCTGCCGCGTGCATGGCGGCCCTACACGCGGCTCGCGCGGCTGGATCGGCCAGTGGGCATATGGCTGACGTTGTTCCCTGTTGGGCCGCATTGATCCAAGCGGCACATGGTATCCCCGCCGTTCAGCAATTGGCGCTATTCACCCTTGGCGCGTTTCTGATGAGAAGCGCCGGGTCCACGATCAATGACATTGCCGATCGCAGGTTCGACGGCCACGTTGAGCGGACCCGCTTTCGCCCTCTGGCAAGCGGCCAGATCGGCATGGTCCCAGCAATCGCCTTTCTGGCAATTCCGCTTGCGCTTGCGGCGTCGCTCCTGCTGTTCCTGACGCCCTACACGCGCCTGATCGCCACTTGCGTATTGCCGAAGGGCTGGCGGTTTCTAGTTATCGCGTCCGGGAGCCCAGGATCCCGAGTCACGCTATGTGAGGAAAAACATTCCTCATTTAGGGCGAAATAGGCGAAAAATTGCTTCACTAGGCCAAAAAAGGCAACATTGAATGCATCTAAATTCAATTCGGTAGATTTGACGCGAGTTCAACGGAGGCGGAAATGACCAAACCTCATTTCATGAAACTGCTCGGCGCACTGGTCGCCACATCTGTCCAGTTCGGCACGCTCGGTTTCGCGTTTGCCGATACCACCATTCTCAACGTGTCCTATGACCCGACGCGTGAGCTCTACAAGCAATTCGACGAGGCTTTCACCGCCCACTGGAAGTCCGAGACCGGCGAGACCGTCACCGTCCAGCAGTCGCATGGCGGATCGGGCGCTCAGGCTCGCGCGGTAATCGACGGCCTCGACGCCGACGTGGTGACGCTGGGGCTGCAAGGCGACATCGACGCGATCGTCTCGAAAACGAAGAAGATCAATCCCGACTGGCGGACGAAGTTCGAGAACAATTCGGCGCCTTATACCTCGACCATTGTCCTCCTCGTCCGCAAGGGCAACCCCAAGGGCATTCACGATTTTGGCGATCTCACAAAGGACAGCGTCCAGGTGATCACGTCCAATCCCAAGACCTCCGGTGGTGGCCGGTGGGCCTACCTCGCGGCCTGGGCCTGGGCCAACACCAATGATGGCGGCGATGAAGCCAAGACCAAGGAATTCGTCGGCAACCTCTATTCCCATGTTCCGGTGCTTGACACCGGCGCGCGTGGCTCGACCGTGACCTTCGCGCAAAAGGGCCTGGGCGACGTGCTGATCGCCTGGGAAAACGAGGCCTATCTGGCGCTGGACGAGTTCGGCGCCGATCAGTTCGAAATCGTCATCCCGCCGACCTCGATCCTGGCCGAGCCGCCGGTCGCCGTTGTCGACGCCAATGTCGATGCCAAGGGCACACGGAAAGTTGCCGAAGCCTATCTGGGCTATCTCTATTCCAAGGAAGGCCAGACGATCATCGCCAAGAACCACTACCGTCCGGCGAAGCCCGACCTGGTGCCTGCGGAGGATCTCGCCAAACTGCCGGAAATCAAGCGGATCAGCATCGACGATCCAATTTTCGGCGGATGGATGAAGGCGCAGCCTTACCATTTCGGCGACGGTGGTATATTTGACCAGATCTATAAGCCGGCCCAATAGCATTTAGATCAGGACGACATGACCACAGCACGCCCGCCAAGGCGGGGTGGCGGTTCAGACAGCCGAGCGTCATTCCGGGTTTCGGATTGACGCTCGGCTTCTCGCTTGCCTTCCTCACCCTCCTCATTCCGCTGTCCGGGCTGATCTGGCGCTCGGCGGCGCTCGGCTGGACCGACTTCTGGGCGATCGTCACCGATCGCCGCACCATCAACGCGCTTGAAATCAGCTTCGGCACCGCCTTCATTGCCGCCGCTGTCAACGTCGTCTTCGGCACGATCGTCGCCTGGGTGCTGGTGCGCTACAACTTTCCCGGCCGCCGCATCGCCGATGCCATGGTCGACCTGCCCTTCGCGCTGCCGACAGCGGTGGCCGGCATCGCGCTGACCACGCTTTACGTACCGAACGGCTGGATCGGAAGCCTGCTGATGCCGCTCGGCATCAAGGTCGCCTACACGCCGCTTGGCATCGTCATCGCGTTGATCTTTATCGGCCTGCCTTTCGTCGTTCGTACCGTGCAGCCGATCATGGAGGAGATCGACAAGGAGGTGGAGGAAGTGGCCGCAACGCTCGGCGCCAATCGCTTCCAGATCATCAGCCGCGTTCTGCTTCCCGGACTGGCGCCGGCCATCGTCACCGGTTTCGCGCTGGCTTTCGCGCGCGGCGTCGGCGAGTACGGTTCCGTTATCTTCATCGCCGGCAACCTCCCCTACAAATCCGAGATCGCGCCGCTTCTGATCGTCATCGCGCCATCTCGGTCGTGTCGGGCCACATACGCGGGCTAACCAACACCATGCCGCTGCATGTTGAAATCCTTTATAACGAGTACAATGCCGCCGCCGCCTTTGCCGTCGCTTCGCTGCTTGCCGGCCTGGCGCTCGTCACGCTGGTCTTGAAAACACTTCTCGAGATGCGCTACGGCGCCGAGATCGCCGCGACGCGCGGACACTGACAAATGCATGTCGCCCAAAAGTGTGTAGCGGTTTTTGGACAACGACATGCATGAAACAAAGATTTGATGTCGCCCAAAAGTGGGAACCGGTTTTGGGATAACGGCATGCATCAACTACAAAAGGGATTTGCATGGAAGTTCGCGTTGCCAACGTGCGCAAGGAGTTTGACCGGTTTCCGGCCCTCCACGACGTTTCTCTCGACATCAGGTCGGGAGAACTGATCGCGTTGCTGGGGCCATCCGGCTCCGGCAAGACGACGCTGCTCAGGCTGATCGCTGGCTTGGAGCGGCCGACCCGCGGAAAAATCTTCTTCGGCGAAGAGGATGCCTCCCAAAAGTCGATCCAGGAGCGCAATGTCGGCTTCGTCTTCCAGCACTACGCGCTGTTTCGCCATATGACGGTCGCCGACAACATCGGCTTCGGCCTCAAGGTCAGGCACGGGCCGTCACGCCCGTCGGCGAAGGAAATCCGCCGCCGCGCCTTGGAACTTCTCAACCTCGTCCAGCTTTCCGGTCTGGAAAAACGCTATCCGGCGCAGCTTTCGGGCGGCCAGCGCCAGCGCGTGGCGCTGGCCCGCGCCATGGCGATCGAACCGGCCGTGCTTTTGCTCGACGAGCCGTTCGGCGCGCTCGATGCCCAGGTGCGCCGCGAACTGCGCCGCTGGCTGCGCGACATCCACGACGCCACCGGCCATACCACGGTCTTTGTCACCCATGACCAGGAAGAGGCGCTGGAGCTTGCCGATCGCGTCGTGGTGATGAGCCAGGGCCGCATCGAGCAGGTCGGCACCGCCGACGAGATCTACGATACCCCGAACTCGCCCTTCGTTTATGGCTTTATCGGCGAATCGAGCTCGATCCCGGTCAAGGTCGAGGACGGCCAGGTCTGGATCGCCGACCGCCCGATCGGGCTCTCCGCGCCGCACGCACCGCAAGGCGAAGCGACATTGTTCTTTCGCCCGCACGATGTCGAACTGGTGGACGAATGCAACGGCTGCATCGCCGGCACGGTCGCCGCCAGCCGCCGCGTCGCCGGCACCAGGCGCGTGGAACTCGAAATCGGCGGCGAACGTCGGCGGGTCGAGATCGAATTGCCCGTCGACCATCCGGCGGCGCAGAAAAGTCGCGTGGCTTTTAGGCCGCGGCGCTGGAAGCTTTTTCCGGCTGGTTGATTACGAGGCGATTACCAACTTGTGCACAACAAGACGTTTCGCTCTTTCAACGCGCCTTAGCGAGAGCGCAAGGGTCATCGGATTTTTCGGGGAAGCCGCAAAGCCGTAGTGCTCGTAGAAGGCTTTCGCTTCGTCCGATATGGCATGAACAAGAAGGCCGCGAATCCCGAGGATCGTCGCGGCGTAACGCGTGCGCAGAACGGTGTCTTGCAACAGCGCGGCGCCTAACCCCTTGCCTTGCCAGCTTGTGTCCACGCTGCTCGAATGTCGCGCGGTATACGTCGAGCAGCCTGATGGAGCAGGTCTGCACGGCCTTGCCGTTCAAGATGGCTTTGGTGGACCGCGATCACGTTCCCGGCGGAAACTCGCTGTCGGTTGTCTCCCATCCTTTGATGGGCATCCACGTCATCGACCGGCGCAAGCGCTGCGTCAGCGGATAGTGGTGTCGATCCACGCGTCTTCGCCACAGCGGCGCCAGGAGCCACCATTCCCGGCGCTTCTCCAATACTGACCTTCGCGCGCTACGGCTTGACGCGATTCGGAGCTGACCTTCAAAGATATAGCGAATTAAAGAAAACAGCGGTATTTTGACCGATTGAAATCTCCTTGGGGTGCTCATGGCTCTAGATGTCATTGGTGCAGGCATGGGTCGCACTGGCACATATTCGCTGAAGCTCGCGTTGGAGCATCTTGGGTTCGGGCCGTGTCATCACATGGCAGATGTCCACGCCAATCCCGAGCAGAAAGCGCTGTGGCGCGCCGCCGGCCAAGGACAACTCCCGACCTGGGATGCGGCATATGCCGGCTATCTTTCCGCGGTCGATTGGCCAACGGCGCATTTTTGGCGCCAAGTGAGTGACCACTACCCTAATGCAAAGGTTATCCTGACAGTTCGTGACCCGGAAGCCTGGTATGACAGCATGGCGCAAACAATAGGGCTCACGATGGATGCTGCTACCAATGATCCACAGTCCTTTGGTGTGGCGGTGGTTGGAAACACTGTCTTTGGCGGTCGATTTGATAACCGTGATCACGCAATCGCTGTCTATGAAGCACATAACGCTTCCGTGAAATCAACGCTGCCGCCTGAACGCCTTCTCACGTATCAAGTCTCCGAAGGATGGGAGCCGCTTTGTGCCTTTCTCGATGTACAGTTGCCTTCCGAACCGTTTCCACGCACCAATTCGACTGCCGAATTTCGTGCTCGCATAGGGCGCTGAACGGCGGTTTTCCACCCCGGCCGGACCTTCCCGAGCCTCATCAGGCAATCTGATCTATGAACGCGCCAACCGACCACATGCGCCAGTAGCAGTCATCCGATCGGACGAATCGAATGACCGCTTTGGCTAGTTCGGTTCGAAGCCTTAGGCTTTAAAGAGATGCGCTTAAACATCTTGGATTCGAACGCGCAGCAGTTTTGCCGAATTCAGGAACACCAGGACATCTGGCCCCAAGTGCAAAATCGCTGCCTGGATAGGACCGATCCAGCCCATCAGCGCTGCGGTAATGCCCAAAACATGCACAACACCAACGCCGACGAAGATATTCTCCTGAATTGTCCGGTAAGCGCGTCGCGCAATCGCGCGGGCGCTGACAATTCTTGCCAGGTCATCCTTCATCAATGCGATGTCGGCGGCTTCCAGCGCTGCCTGCGTGCCGCCGCCCCCCATCGCAATGCCGACATCGGCCCGTGCCAGCGCCGGCGCGTCGTTGATCCCGTCGCCGACCATCGCCACGCGATGGCCCTGCTTTTGCAATTCGGCGATGGCGGCGACCTTGTCCTGCGGCATCAGATTGGCACGCACTTCATCCACGCCGAGCTCGTTGGCGATGGTCCGCGCTGTGGCCTCATTGTCACCCGTCACCATCACCATGCGCTTGACCCCGGTTGCACGGAGCTTTGCCAGCGCTTCGCGCGCACCTGGTCGCAATGTGTCGGCAATAAAAATCACGCCAGCGAATTTCCCATCGACCGCGACGTGAACCGGCGTCTGTCCGCCCTTTTCGATCGCATCGGAAAGCGGCACGCCGGCCTCGCGCAACAACAATGCATTCCCGACCAGCACGGTGCGTCCGGAGACCGTCGCCTTCACACCGCGCGCCTGCAACTGCTCGTACTGCTCCGGTTCCGGGACATCGATTTTCATCCGGGCGGCATAGTTGACGACCGCTTTCGCCAAGGGGTGAGCGGAGCGCCGATCGGCGGCGGCGGCAAGGCTGATCAGATCAGCTTCCGAAAGCGTGCCGTCCTGCATCTCCACGCCGACAACCTCGGGCTTGTTCGCCGTCAGGGTGCCTGTCTTGTCGAACACCAGGACGTCGACCTTGGCCAAAGACTCCAGATAGACGCCCCCCTTGACCAGAATTCCACTGCGTGCGGCTCGCGCAATGGCTGCGATAATCACCAGAGGAGTCGCCAATCCGAGTTCGGCAGGTGATGTGAAAATCAGCAGAGTGACGATCATCCGAACGTCGCGGGTATAAAGATAAACCGCAACGAGGAAGATCAGCACGACCGGGATCAGCCATGACGCGACCTTATCCGCCAGTTTCTGGACGGGTGCCTGTTCCGCTTCGGCATTCTCGACCAGACTGATGATGCGGGCAAAGGTGGTGTCGGCACCAACCTTCTCGGTCTCGATGTCGAGGGCGCCGGATTCGACGATGGTTCCGGCAAAGACATCGGCGCCATCGCTCTTGTCCTTCGGAATGCTCTCTCCTGTGATCGATGCTTCGTTGACCGAAGCCGCTCCACCGACGACGGTGCCATCGACCGGGATCTTCTCGCCGGCCCGCACCAAGACAACGTCGCCCGCGCGCAAATTCTCGATCGGGACCATGCGTTCGCCACCTGCGTCCCGCACAAGCGCCACCTGCGGCACTGAGCCGATCAGGTCTTTGATCGAGGCTCGCGCTCGTTCCATATTCACATCGGCGATGAACTCCGCGATCAAAATGATCACCATGAGGACCGCGCCGGCGACGGTCTCGCCTCCGATCAGCGCCACCACCGTGGCAATGGTGACGAATATTTCGGTACCGATCTTGCGCTCTTTTACGAGATCAACGACGCCGGTCTTGACGAGCGGATACAAGCCGATGGCAACCGCCACCCACAAGGCTTGTATTGGAATGAGCTGCTGCCAATACAGCAACGCCATCAAGCCGGTAAAAAGGATGCGCGCGACTTCGGTCCAGCGTTCGCGCGTCATCAACACTCGCCAACCCGATGGAACCGTCTTAGGCGCCGGCTCAACGCTTTCCGTGGCTGCTGTCTCGGATTTCATGATTGGCTCGCTATCTCGGATTGCGGTCTTGGGTTGAAGCATGAGCGCATCAGGCCCCCGCGGCGGATAGTCCTGTCCAGCCATGGTATCCGACATAGAGGCCAACGGCGATGAGAAATAGCGCGCCCAGCGCGCGCGACGGTCGGCGGCCCCTACCGTGACGAGAGTAATCCCGAAGCTTGGCGATCCTGTCCCACATGCATGCCTCACGTCCACACCCGGAGGGATTGCTCCAGCCTGTCGGCGATCTGTATGACGACATAGGCGATCACCATGTAGATCACGACGGCAATCACAAAGGCTTCGAGGTAGTAGAAGTTCAGCGCGGCGGTCAGTTGGGACTGCGCGAAGATATCGACGACCTCGATGGCGAATCCGAGTGAAAGCGCCTTCATGATGACCATCATCGAGGTGGTCAGCTCGGGAATTGCCGTGAGGGCCACCTGGGGAAATAGGACCCGTCGGAACAGTTGGCTGCTTGTGTAACCCAGCGAGTAGGGGGTCGGAACAAGAACCGTTCCCAGCGACACGCTAACGTCGAACGGAGCATGAACGTCATGCGGCGTGGCGTAACCGAGCCGGAAGTCTGAGCGAACGGAATCCTTCAGGCATCTGATGTTCTGCATCCCAGGTGTAGATGCCGGTCAGGTTGATGTGCTCCCAACTCAGCCGCGATACGTGCTTGAGCAGATGATCCGGAATCTCGCGATGCGTTTTGCGTAAGTAGGTAACGGCCCGTTCGATATAGACCGTATTCCTACGATCGCACCGACGACGAGGTTGAGGCCGGAGGCGCGGAACGCCTGGCTTTCGAACGACCGGTCACGGATTTCACCACGCTCGTGGAAGAAAACGGCGCGCTTCAGGTTATGCGCAGCCTCACCCTTGTTGAGGCCGGCCTGGCAACGCCGGCGTAGCGCCGAACTTGAGTACCATTCGATCATGAACAGCGATCGCTCGACCCGGCCGAGTCCCGTAGCGCTCGTGCGAGTTGGCTTTCCTTCGGAGATGCGGATAGTTTCTTCAGGATCGTGGACGGCACTAAGGATCGCGTGGTGATCGACGCCGCCAGATGGAGGAGATCATCCCAGTGCTCGAGGATCAGGGTGGTGTTGATCGGCGCGCCGATGTGGTTCGACAGCGCCGGGTATGCATCGCCTTTCTCGAACGTGTGGAATTTCCGGTCCTTGAGGTTGCACAGTCGCGGCGCGAAGCGTTTGCCTATGAGGGCGAACAGACCGAAGATGTGATCACTCGCGCCGCCCCTATCGGTAAAGTGTTCCTGGATGTCGAGGACCGTGTCCTGATCGAATAGCCCATCGAGCACATAAGCAGCCTCACTTTCGGTCGGACTGATGGGCAGAATGCTGAAGTAGCCGTACTGATCGGAAAGGTGGCTGTAGAACTTTGAGCCGGGTTCGCTGCCGTAATGCAGATTGATGTCGCCGCGCTTTGCGGCTCGGTCGCTCGCGCGGAAGAATTGGCCGTCAGATGATGACGTCGTGCCATTGCCCCAAAGGCGAGAATGCGGATGGCGGGTGTGTGCGTCCGTCACGCAGGCCTGCGCCGCGCGGTAGGTCTCCGACCGTGCATGGAAGGTTCTCATCCAACTGATCTGGTGAGCGCTGATGCCTTTGGACGCGCTGGCCATCCGTTTCGGACCAAGGTTGGTCGCATCCGCCAGTACGCCGGCCAGCATGGCCGAGACATTTCTTGGGACGTCGCCGGTGCGAACATGCGTGAAGCTATCCGCAAAGCCGGTCCATTCATGCACTTCCCTCAACAGGTCGGAACCTCGATCATTGGATGCGGCGTCCATCCCTGGATGGCAATCCCGGCACAACACCCAGCGGGGATTGCGAACCTCCACTGTGCCGAACACCGTTTGAATTCGACGCGTCGTATAGTCCTTGACTGGCCGAAAATTGTGGCAATCCGGACAGACCCGTCGAAACAGGGTGTAGGTTTTCGCCTCCTAGGTCGCGACCACTGTTTGCAGGGCGGTCATGATCTTCTTGCCATCCTCGATCGACAGGTCAAGGTCTCCGCCACGCGGACGCTCATCGCTTTTGTCGATCCGGACCTCGTTTCGACATCGCCGAATTCGTTCCTGCTCTCGATCGTGATCGTCCATTCCACCGCCATCGCCGCCGCCTTAAACAAAGTAACGGTGATGGCCCAGTCGGCGCTAACAAATCGTGGCCGCGCTCACCCCAGAGAAGTTACCGGTCCCAATGCCTCGATGCCCTCGAGCGCTTCATCCACCGAGTTACTGCGCAAGAACGTTGCTGATCTCGACCAGGTTCGAGCGCACGCGCAACATGTAGAAGCCAATTGTCGTTAGGTGATTCGGCAACAGCCAGCCATCCTCGCGGCCATTGGCGATGATGAAGGGCTGGATGCGCAGCGCCGAGACGAACTGCGAGTCCATCGTGTCCCACAGGCTCTGCAGGTGCTTTTCGTTGATCACGTCCTCGAAATCGGCCTCGGCGCCTTTCATCAGCCCGTAATAGGCATAGAGCTGGCCATAGGCGAACCAGAAGCGATCGTCGGCGCGGAAATCGAACCAGCCATTGTTGTAGTGCTCAGCGCGCTCCTTGAGGATCGCCGAGGTCGAACCGATGTCGGACGAGATGCGGTCGATATACTGCTTGAGATTGTCAGCGCGGGCATCGAACACCGTCTGGCAGGTTTCCAGCCGGGCGTTGAAGGCGCGCAGCTTGCGCACCGCATCGCGATAGTAGCTCGGCGTCGGCGTCTTCGGGCCGAACGGGTTCAGGCCGAAATACCAGGTCTCTTCATCGAACTGCAGATTGCCGCGCGCGTCCTGAAGATCGGCGTCGATCTGCGAAGTGGTGCGCACGCGGCCGAGATTGTCGGCAAGCTCGGTCGCCGTGCGCCGCACCGCCTGGTTGATGCCGCGCTGGAACGAGGCCTTGTTGTCCATCCACGGCGTGTGGTCCCAGTCGATGCCGAACAGGCCGAGCTTGTAGAGGATCATCGACGACACCCAGGCATTCTGGTTGACGTTGAAGTCGGTCAGGTCGGCCGCCAACTGGGCGATCGCCGAATTGCCACAGGTCCTGGCGGCGTCGGTGCCGGCACCGGCGGCGACCTGCTCGCCGGCCGACAGGTTGCGCTTCTCGAATATATAGGTGTCGGGATAGTTCGGGTTGAAATTGTTCCACCACTGGGTGGCGTAGAAGAAATTGGCGTAGAGGCCGATCAGCATCAGCAGCGCCAGGCCGACCACTGCCTTCAGGATCCAGCCGCGCTGCGTATACCAACGCCCGGCCCACACGAACGGCCACAGGATGACGCCGATGGCTAAGCCGATGCCGCGGCCGATCCACTGGAAAATCCGGGTGAAGAAATTCACGATCGGATCAAGCATGGCGATGTCACCCCCTCAGTCAGTCAAGCCGTAGAGGCGCATGCCAAACGCCACCTTGTCTTTCAAATATGTGGTTTTCAGAGCGTCGCGCTGGGTAAGCCATTCTCAGTTTGGAGCCGCATGGTTATCGACATACGATACCTCGCTTGGCCATCTTGCACGCGACCGGCAATTCCGGCGCGCTTTATGAGTTCGCTTGAGTGCACTGTTTGCTTCCATCTGATGTCGATAGATGTTCGCCAAATGCAAGCGGAATTGGTCTCATGACAGCCAGCTTTTCCGGCATAAATCTGTCCTGCCATCCGACGCAGGTTCGCGAGTGTCCGGCCACCAACCACGATCATTTCGTGCCATCGGTGAGAAGCGCCTTGAGTTCTTCGAGCCTGTCGTTGATGAGCCAGCCGTAATAGTTCTCGACGGGCAGGGTGCGGCCGGTCTTGTCGGTCACGGCTTGCCTCAACTCACGTGCACGTCTGCGCGGCTGGCCAACATTGTAGAGCGTGGCGGTGATTCCGGGATTACCGGATATATCGAACCCCTGTTCCCGATAGGCATCGATCGAATCCCGGATGATCGCGGCGATGTAAACAAGACTGCGATCAGGATCCATGACGTCGCGATAGATCGCCTGCGGGCGATCGGGCAACAATCGGGGAAGCTTGCTGACCCGGCTGACCATGTCTGTGACCTGCAGGGCTGCAAGCGGGCTTATCTGTCCCAGGCCGAAGGTCTGCCCCGCATAGAAGGGTTGGAAGAAGGCCCGCTGGAACGTGATGGGTTCGTAGTCGACGCCATCGACCTTGCGACCCCGGAATGTCTCTTCCCAGACCTGGTCACGGCAGCTCCAAATCAGCGCGCTGCTTTCGAGAGAAGAGCAGGATGCGAATTCGGGCCGCTGGACGAATGACTGGACCGGAGTGCCCCTGTAGCTGAAGGAGAACTTCAGATCGGCATAGGCGAGCGCCTTGACGTAATAGGTCTGAACCGAGTCGACCACGCTGATATTGTAGGTGTGCTCTCCGACGAGAGCCGCGACGATGTGGATCGGATCGATGCCATAGGCGAGCGCCGCCTTCCTGATCTTGCCGACGAGTTTGCGGTCGTCCCGTATCAAGGCGGTTATGGCCCGATACTTCTCCTCGTACGTCGTGTTGAATGCCTTGGAACGAAGCGCGGACGCTCTTGGGATCACCGGTTGCTCGGCAAGACGATTGCCCGTCGGGACGACTGTGACAGTCTGCGCCACGGCTGGGGCCGTTCCGACACAAGTTGCAACGATCGTCACCGTCATGAAAAAGGGCTGCAGCTTGGCTGTTGGCATGAGGCTCCGTTGGCAGCCTCCGGCTCCGTGAAGGGATGCAGAGTGTGCCGTCATATGGTCATGGCAGTGTGCTTTCGAGCCTATAACAGAGAGGCGGAGGTTTTGCGAGCCGGCAAGGTGTTCGGATGTTCGGATGCAAGGACGCTGGAAAAAATGTTCGGCATCGCGTTACCTAAGCGCGCCGACGAGAAGATTGTCTTCGCTTAAGATGGAAACCCACCGTCTCGTGTTGTATTCCGCTTGGCGCTTCAGGTAGTGATGGTTCGTCTCGTACCAGGGACGAACCCCAGATTATCGAGAATGAAATCGCCCTTGTCGGTTCGAACCGCCAATAGAGCGTGCCCTTCGCCATCGGACTTGCGCACTGCCGTCAAGAGCAGACTGGAGACGCGAAGGCCTTTCGCGTCAGCGTTCGCCGATTTTCCAGTGCATAATCCTCGCAATCACCCAGATTATCGTCAGGATAGGACCAATATTCTGGAACTCCATTGTGTTCCATGTCGCTCACCGGCTTGACGCGGTGGTTTACGGATACGTTGACGCCTACCAGCGATCGCAAAAGTCATCGGTCATGGTCGGCGAATGCAGGGCAGCTCACATTCATGCGAACAAACGGACGGACAACGCAGCGATCGGTCATTACGAATACTGTCGGAACTATCGCGATGATTGCTCGATCGTCACGCGCGACCCGAAGCCCGTCGAACTGACCCGCTCCTTGTGTGAGACGCTGATCGAAATCAACAACAGGGCCAACACGACGATCATGGCCATGACGGACATAGATACCCGGTGTCGAGGAGAAATGGGAGTATCCCTATAAGGGATTTGGCGACTGCGACGACATCGTGCTGGAAAAACGTCGCGAACTGATGAGACAGGGCGTGCCCCGCAAAACCTTTTGGATAACGGTGGTCAGGCAGTCGAGCGGCGAGGGGCACGCGATGCTGAGCGTCAACACGACCGCCGGTGACTTCATTCTCGACAATCTGGAGCCGAAGGTCCTGCTGTGGTCGGACACCGGATATACCTACCTGAAGCGCCAGTCGCGATCCAACTCCGGCCATTGGGAAGCGATCGAATCCCAACAGAACATTCTCGTCAGCGGCACGAAATAATCTCAGGACGCTGACAGGAGACCGGCGCCAAGAAGCAGAAATATCGAGGCGCCGAGCCCGATCCGATAATAGACGAAGGGTATGTAGCTGCGCGTCGAGACTAGCTTCAGAAAACCCACGATCGCGACATAGCCGACCGCGAAGGACAGCAGGGTGGCCAGCGCGGTCGGACCGGCGCCGACCGGACTGTCTGCCCCCCAACTCGCATAGAGCTGGAAGAAGCCTGAGGCGAGCACGGCAGGTATCGCCAGCAGGAACGAATACCTGGCGGCGGCCTCTCGCGTGTAAGCCATCAGCAGTCCGGCGCTTATAGTGCCTCCCGATCGCGAAACGCCCGGGATGAGGGCCATCGCCTGGGCGGCGCCGAACAGAAAGCCGTCCCGCCAGCCCAGATCGCGCAAAGCCTTGCGCTTGGCGCCCAGCCGGTCGGCGGCCGCGAGAACCAGCGAAGACGATCAACATGGTTGCCGTGAGATAGAGGTTGCGGGCCGGACCTTCGATCAGGTTCTTCAGCAATAGTCCTAGGATGCCGATCGGCAGGGTTCCTATGATCACCAGCCATCCCATGCGGGCATCCGGGTCCAGCCGTTCACGGCGGCCGGCCAGGGAACGCAGCCATGTGGCGATGATGCAGATAATGTCATGGCGGAAATAGATCAGGGCCGCGATCTCGGTCCCGATCTGCGTAATGGCGGTAAATGCGGCGCCGGGATCGCCGGCCGGTGGCAGGAATTCACCAACGATCCGCAAATGCGCGCTTGAGGAGATCGGAAGAAATTCCGTCAGTCCTTGAACCACTCCTAGGATCGCCGCCTCGCTCCACCCGATTTCAGCCAATTGCACTTCCTTTGCGTCCGTCACGATCTTCCGGCAACCTGAACCGACGACTGTCTTGGGTGTCAATCGCGATAGAGCGTTGGGCATAGGTTTTGTTGGCTTTGACGAAACCGTTTGCAAGGACGAGCAGTTTCCTAATTCGGGCTGCGGTGAGAATTTTTGATGAGCACAAATCGGTTCAGTTTCTGAGTGCCTGCGCCGGCGATTGCCGGTATGCAAGCATCGCCGGCACCAGAGCGATCAGACCCGTGACAGCCAATAACACAAGGGCGGACTGCCAGTCCTCGCTGCGGAACTCGACCGGCAATGTAAAGCCGCTGGCTCCGCTCAAGAGGTGCGCACCCGTCCTGGCGGCCGTGTAGCCCAGCCCGAAGCCGAGAAGCACCCCTGCTGCGATGATTGCGAACGTCTCCAGCCAGACGATTTCAAACACCACCGCGCGCGGCGTCCCGAACGCGCGCAAGGCACCAATCTGCCGGCGCCGCTGCATGACGTGAAGGACCACGACAAGCAGGATCGCGGCGGCGACAAGCGCCTGCGCTCCGCCGGCCACCAAGGAAAGCACGCGTCGCGCATCGCCGAGCGTCCCGTACAGCCTCGTCAGCACCTCGCCCGGGAAGATCGCGACGGTCCGATCGTTGCGGTGCGCCTTCGCAGCTTATAGGCGTCAGCGACCGTACGCGGTTTCACCACGATGGCTGGCAGGCCGGGTGTGGATGGATCGAGGACGGCCTCCGGATGGATCGGCTGGTCGAACTCGCTTGTCTCTGCGGCCCCTTGGGCGGCAGCCTGCAGGAGCGGCGATCCTGTTCCCGCCCGATCGCGTTCATGAATGTGCCAGACCGCTTCGATCGGAACGATGACGGCTCGGTCCCAGGCGGTACCGGTCGGCCTCAGCCGTCCCACGACCCCGTAGGTGACATCATTGTGCATTGCGGTCGCCTGGCGGACCTGGCCGTGCGCCGGGTGAAAGCGGCTTCCCATGTTCTTCGCCACGGACGCTCCGACAAGCGCTTCGCCGAGCTTCTCGAACGTGCGTCCTTCGGAGACGCCGCCCAGTCCGTCGACCAGCGCTTGCGTCGTGCCGACGATCGGGAAATCCTCGACGAAATCACCGAACCCGACGGGGGCCGCCCAGGCCACACGTTCGTCCCTGATCAGCCCCGCCAGTACATTGCCCGGCATGAGCGTCAAGGGCGCTGCCTGTAGGAACACGGCGGACAGCAGCAATTGGGTCTCGCTGCCGGGCGCGCCGACTACCAGATCGAAGGCGCCCGCCGCACGTGCGCTACCCAACCGAAGCGCCCGCTCGCCGAGCGTGACAGCGACGCCGAGCGCGGTCGCGAGCGCGATGAGCAGCGCCACCGCAGCCACGCCGATCCAGTGTCGCTTCAAGTCCGCAGCGATAAACCGCAACAAGGGTCATTTCCTTCGCGTGAGGGCGGCCGCAGAACCGGCAGTATGGTTACCTCGGCTGATCGGATTCGCGACCGATCGTGCGCGGACGTCAAAGAAACGCCTCATCATGCGTGGCCGCGGGCTTGCCGGTGTCGCTGACGACGGCGCCAGACTCCAGATGGATCACGCGATCGAGGCCTTCGATGAGGCGTTTTTGGTGGCTCGCCACGATCAGCGTCGCACCCGCCTGGTTGGAGAGTCGCAGCAACAGGTCCGCGACAGAGGCCCCAGAATCGGCATCGAGACTGGCTGTCGGTTCGTCGGCCACGATGATTGCCGGCCGCCCGACCAATGCCCGAGCCACCGCGATCCGCTGCATCTGTCCACGAGACATGGTTTCGACCGGCTGATCGGGACGATCTATATCGACCAGCTCGAGCAACTGCATGCCGTCCGCTCTGAAGTCGGTATTCGAACGGAGCCGCGACAGTCGGCTCGGCAACAGCACGTTATCGAGCGCCGAGAGGCCGGGGAACAGGTGGATCTCCTGCATGACAAGGCCGACATGCATAGCGCGCCAACGGTCGCGACCAGCTTCCGAAAGACCGGAAAGATCGGTCTCGCCCCATCGAACCGAACCCTTCCGAACGCGATCGAGCCCGGTGACGACGTTCAGGAAGGTCGTCTTCCCGCACCCGGACGGACCGGTAACGGCAACCTTTTCGGTTGGCGCGATTTCCAGCGCGGACAGAGCCAGCGCAGGCCTGCCAAGACCCTGAAACGACATCTCAAGGTCACGGATCGTCAAACGGAGCATTTGCGGTTAGGCCGTGCGGAAATGCGCATCGACGATTCGAAGCAGGCTGACGAAGCCGGTTTCCGGGTCGGTCCATGAACCGACCTCCAGCCGCCCGCTCACCTCGATCGGGGCATTGGCCTGCTCGAAGGTCTGCGCCTCGTCGAGGTAGATGACCACGATGTTGTCCGGCCAGTCGGCGTCGGAGGAACAGAACGGGCAAAGCGCCATCGGGGTTTCCGTGAGCACGAAGAAATTCGCCTCGGCCTTGAGCGGCGGCGCCATGAAGCCTTGCATGGAGACTTCCGCTTCCGCGAGCCCTTTCACCTTGTCCGAAAAGCTGAGCCCGAGAACGCTGATCTTTCCATAGAGCTCATCGAAGCCAAGGGTTGCCGTTGCCGTTGCCGTGGAAGCGGAACTCGCGCCAGTCATCTTGACCAGTGCGACGGCCGAGCCAAGCAGCACCAATTTGCGGCGGGTGATCGGGCGCTGTTTCATAAGCGAAACTTGCTTCCGGCGTTCTGCTCCAGGCGCCGTAGCGTCAGGAGCCATGGCGCGACTTGGTTCATCAAGCCAGATCGGCTAAAGTGCATCAGTTCGTTGCCGGCGCAAGAGCCAGGGTATCGGCAAGCACGCGATAGACGTCGCTCTCTTCCATATAGCCCTTGAATTCCTCGGCGCCAGGGCCGGTCGCCTGGAGCACGACATCGTCAACGGCGTGGACGGCCGTGCCGGCCGTCTTCGGCAGATTGCCGACGCGCAGGACCGCTCCCGGAACGTCCTTGTACTTCTCGTTGGCGATGTACTGCTTCGCCCCGTTCTGCACGGCCGGCTCGAACGGACCATCCAGCTTCGGACGGAAGGTTTCGTAGTAGTCGGGAAAGTTGCTGGCGAATATAGCCAGTCGCCGCGTGACGTCCACCTTGTCGGGATAACCGTCGCCGTTCTCGTCGGTGTAGTTCGGGAAGCCCGCATCGGCATAGACGCCGACCTTGTCGCGCATCTCCTCGCCCGGTTTCTGGTCGTCGATGGTACCGATGATCGACACGCCGTGCGTGTGATCGCCCGTGGCGACGATCAGCGTGTCCGGATGCGTCTTGGCGAACTCCATCCCGATGCCGACGGCTTTGTCGAACTCGATGGTCTCGAACAGCGACCGCTCCCAGTCCATCGGATGCGACATCTTGTCGACGGACGCCGCTTCGACCATGAGGAAGAAGCCGTCCTCGTCCTTGGAAAGCTGATCGAGTGCGGTCTGCGTCATCTCGACAAGGCCGGGCTGGTTCGGGAACTTCTCGACGCTGCCCTTCTTGAGGAATTCACGGTCGAGTGTCGTGTCCATGTTGCCGGTGTGGAAAAGGCCGAGGATCTTGCCGGTGTTGGTTCCCTTGGCGGCCACGAGTTCGGTCTTGTCGGTCGCCAATGTGTAACCGGCATCCCTGAACATTGCGATGTAGTCCTTGTCGTCCTTGCGCTTCGAGCCCGGCGTGCTCTGCGGCAGGAAGTAGGCGGAGCCGCCGCCAAGGACGATTTCGGGCTTGACGACGAAGAACATGCCGACAATGTCAGCCTTGTCGGCACGCAGGCGGGTATGGGCGACGACCGCCGCAGGGGTGGCGTCTTCCACCTCGGCGGTTGAGACAACGCCGATCGACTTGTTGCCGGTGCGCCGCAGCGCCTCTGCGATCGTCTCGACCCTGGGGTCGTCAAGGCTGGCCTTGGTGCGATCCGCATAGACGCCGAGCGCGTTGACAGCCGTCTTGTGGCCCGTCATGTAAGCCGACATCGTGTTGGCGCTATCGGTTGAGATCGCATTGGTCGCGGACGTGCCTATGAAGGCCAGGTGATCGAGGGTCGTCCATGTTGAGGCGCCCGTTGGCTTTGCCTTCCGTCATGCCCTTCGACATGATGCGGGCGCCGGTGCGATGCGCGACCGAAAGCCCGTCGCCGAGGAAGAAGATGACGTTCTTGGCCTTGGGCGTTGCCGGGGTGCCGAAAACCTGCCAGCTCACCGACTTCATTTCGTCGCCGGCCTTCGCCTCCAGCTTGTAGGTACCAGGCTGCGAAATGCTGGCTGCGCGGATCAACAGCGCCGAAGCGTCGAAATCTTCTTCCTTCTCGAGGAATTCGAATTTCTTGCCCAACACGGTTTCCGCCGGCTGGCCGTTGGTCGTAACCGTGACTTGGTCGGCGCTAACGACCTTGTCGAACTCGACCTTCACGTCGAAAGGCGACTGCGCCAGGATCGTGGCCCGATCAAGCGGGTAGACCGTCGCTGCCCCCGCAACGGTGTTCAAGCTTGTTGTTATTGCGAGTGCAGCGATAAGACGGTGCATGGCAGGCTCCGGGTGGGTTCACGGACAATGTTCGGCGATGTCCGTGTCAGCGATGTGACATGGCAGGAAACGCGCGCCGACCAAAAACGACGAATTTGCCACGTGTCGACGTCACAGACCACGAACAAGCGGTCATTATTGCGTCCGAGCGATGACAACCGCGACCCATCTTGCGCGTTTCGAGGCGCATGGTGCGCAGCTCGTCTCGGGCTGTCCCTTCATCGGATCGTCGAAGAGCCGACGTTAGCCGGTGCGGGCCTGCAGATAGGAGAGCATGAGGAACTGCGGGGCGGTCACGCAGCTTTGCTGCGCTGATCGGGTCTTGGATTGTCGTTTGCCATGCCCGGATACCATTCCGCGAAGACTGCTTTGAGACTTCCGTCGAATGTCCGGGTGCGGCTATTGCTTCGCCAGTTGCCTCGTGGGCGCTCAACGCGAGGTGCAGTCGTGATCCAAAAGGCGCTCGGCCGCTGAGCTTTCCCAATTGGTCAGGATGTAAAATCCCGGTCTTGCGCCGGCGAGTTCGGCGCCAACGACGACGACATTTACGTGATGCATGGCGCCCCGGGCCTGCGGCAGGCCGGAAGCGATGATGCCGACTACGTTGGTCGTTTCCAAATCCGGCTTGTCGACTGCCTTGATCCAATAGCGTTTCCCCATCAGAGCCAAAGGGAGAAGCTGCCACGGACCTTCCACCTTCGGCCCCTTCAGGACAAGTTTCTTTTCCACCGACACCGCAACGCAATCGATATGGATGTGGAACTGATCCTGGGATCGCTCAGTCCTGGAATTCACAGCCATGGCGATGGCCGTTCGTGGAAGGTGACGTCCGAGGCTCGCCGAGACCTTGCTTCGTGCTTTCCATGCCCGATTCCAGAGTTGGGAACTGCCCTGCCAACGGACAGACGGGGTTTCAAGGCCGGCAACAGCCGTAAGTGGCGTCAACAGAAACTCGGTCCGGTATCGGGGTGATTTAATGAGAGCTGATCCAGGCACGCCCTGCCTGGGCAGGATCACTTCCTCGCAGGGGAAAGCGCTGCCAAGATGCGCTGCGGCAAGAGCGCAGGTCTGCACAACCTGCCAGAGCGCGTTGCGATGCGCTGAAGCGGAGCCGACGTCGGTGACCGCCGCAGTCAGCAACACGATTGTCAAACAGACCACGGCTGCAGCACGGCAGTGCTGGAACAATGGTAACCTGTGAAGGGATTTTATAGCGAGGGGAATGCCCGAGATGAGGTTTTGAGTCCCGGCGCGCAGTCGGCGAAACCGAAACGGTGAAGGTGGAGCGGCTGGGAGCCTCGCGATGGTTCCGATGGGCGACTGCTCTTCTGCCCGATCACTGGTTTGATGACGTTTCGGCATTAAACCTCGCATCCTTGGCCGTGACCGACGTCAGTTCAGATTCTGCGCCCCGCTCAGCGGCCGGATCGAGATTGCTGTCCTTCCCTACTATGGCCTTGTCAGCGCTTCGCGGCACGTCCTCCATCGCATTCTGAAGCATCGAGCGGGTTTCCTGCAGGTCGAGTTCCTTCTCGGCTTGACGTACGGCGTCGTCAAACTGCTTTCGAAAATCGCCCGCAATCCGATTGAATGTCTTCATCATTGCCCCCGCCGATCGCATGACTTTTGGAAGCTCCTCCGGGCCGAAAACAACCAGCGCCACCACGAAGATAACCAACAGGTGGGTCATGCCAAGTCCGAACATCGGTACGTCCTCTCGCGCATATCGCCGGCAGCGACAACCTCTCCGCGGTTTGCGGCGACCGATCCGGTTGAATGCCTCGACCTACGGCGCCAAATCCAACCATCATACCCTCTCGCCTGAGCCATTCCAGTATGCGGCCGCGGGAATGTCGTTCATACTTCGAGCCATGTGGCACCACTCGTCAACCCGAATATCAGGCGCACGTCTGGTAGGGATATTCGCAACCGTGCTCGCAGCAAGCGGACTCCTCGCTGGAGCCGATGGCACAAGGCCCAGAATATTTGAAGCAGGCGCCTACTCCTTTTCCGACGAACTCGGCGGATTCCGGATCATTGCCGCTTCGGGAGCCGGAACAAGGGCCGATCCCGTCGTGATCACCGAGGAACTCGAGTCGGCAAGCCCGGTAACCCTCACCATACGCGCCATCCGGCCGGTTCAGCCATTCGATGCCTCCGGCAACTATGCCACCGGGTTCATTTCCCTAAGGATCGTTGCCCTCAACAACAGCGGTCACGCCTGGGTCGAATTCGAGTTCGAGTTGCAGGAGATTCTCAACCAGCCAAGCGATTCCAGCGACGGGCTTTCGTTCGACCAGGCGCGCCGCGAAACGGATGCAATTCGGTCCGATAGTTTCGCCGAATTCAGTCGTGAATTCGAACCTTATGACCATCTTCTGTTCCGGAAAGGCGAGGTCGATCCGCTGAGCACGGTTTCGTTCTCATTCCTGGTGACTGATTTCACGCCGACTGCGCGGCTCTATCTCGTTCAGGACCCGCGCATTCCCTCAACCTGAACGTGTCGCGCATCATCGCGGCCGTTGGTTCGAACAACGCTGCTCGTCATGCATGCCGGCAGTTTGGCAGGTGTCGTTGGGCGCGGCATGCCGATGGATTTGCTGGTCATTTTGGTCGCTTGGCCGTGCCTTTGATTCGGGCCACAAAATACGGACAACAGGGCAAAAACCGACGCGAACGACGATTGAGGATCGTGAGCGCCCGCGGTACGAGTTCTCCGCCGAGTTACTTGTGAAGCGTTCACACTAGCGACAGTTCCGGATCGTGCTATGATCTTGCGCATGAGGACGATCACGGCCTCTTACATTCTGGTTTTCGCGGCGCTCGCTGCAACGCCCGCGCGGGCCGAATGCCAGTGCCTCGCCAACGGCCACATTTTCCATCACGGCGAAATCCAACGGCCTTGCGGCCTTCAGGTAGCTGCTTGTAAACTCGAAAGAATGCCTCGATGCGCTGTCGTTCGATGGCCGGAAGATCATCGATGGTCTTGACCCCGTCATATTGCGGATCGATATCCGTAGCCGGCACAGCGATGATCTTGTCATCCGCTTCGCCGCCGTCGACCATGTTGAGCACGCCGATGGCGCGGACTTTGATCAGAGCACCGGGCACAACGGGTTCCCGGGTGAAGACAAGCGCATCCAACGGGTCGCCGTCGCCGCCCAACGAACTGGTAACGGAACCATAGCTGGCCGGATAGACGACCGGCATGGACTGATATCGATCGACGACGACATGGCCTGTCTCGGCATCGATCTCATATTTGGTGAAGCTTCCCGCCGGAATCTCGATAACCGTGTAAAATTCGCTGGTGTCTTTCGGCTGCGGAAAATCGAAAGCTGTGACGAATTCGGCGAAAGCGGGCTGCGTGCCCAGCAGGGCCGCAAGCGCCATGACAGTCGGCAAAGCGCGCATGGTTGTCTCCAGAGGTTGGACGGGCAGGGCGCCCTGCATCCGCCTAGCCACCGTATGTGATGGCAGCATTACAGGGTTCCGTTATTGAAATTGGACGACCGTATTTGCACCGATCCTGCGGCGAGCAGAAATGGGCCGAGATAGAGCGCTGACGAGTGATGAGCGTCTATGGGCGTTTGCGTTTATGGGCGTTTAAGAGACGGTGGCCGCTTCAAATGTGCTATTTCAGGCGAGCCCATTTCCGGCAAGGGGATAGCTTGCGTCGTAACTCCTGCCAATCGGGCACGCTACACCCACAACACGCCGTTCGGCGAGAGCTGCCACGTAGACGCCTCGCGGCTCAGTGCGACGTTGTGTGGCAATCATCAAAAAGCAAGTGAAACTCCAACTTCAGTTGAAGTCCTTCGGAGACTACGCCACCTTGACCTTGAATCATTGCCAGGGTTCGAAATTCGTGAACGAAGAGACAACAACACCACGTCCGCTATACTCCACTGAAAGGGCTGCTTCATGTCGGGAATGTCGCGCAGGGGATTCTTGCTGGGCGGCACGGCAGCAGTAGCTGTCGGCGCTGCAGGCGGGCTGATTGCCGGCAGGGCCGTAGCAGCCGATCTGACCTTGCCGGTTTCAGCGATCACTCGGTCGATTTTGCCCGGCACCGTCACCAAAGGGATGATGAGTTTCGGTGCGGGCGGGCCGCCGCCCACTCTGCGTTTATTGCGAGGTAGGCCGTTTTCCATAGACGTGGTCAATGATCTCGACGAAGCGACGAGTGTGCACTGGCATGGATTGCGCATCGCCAATGCCATGGACGGCGTGCCTTATCTCACCCAGCGTCCCATCGCGGCGGGCGAAAGCTTCCGTTACACTCTGATACCGCCGGATGCCGGCACCTATTGGTATCATCCGCATTGCAACACGCTCGATCAGATGGCCCGCGGTCTGACAGGCATGCTTGTTGTCGAAGATGACGAAGATGCCGGTTTCGACCAGGATTTGCCGCTCAATATACGCGACTTCCGTCTCGGCGAAGACGGCCAGTTCATCGAATTGGTCAAGGCACGCAACGCTGCGCGCGGCGGCACGCTGGGTACGGTCTCGACGGTAAATTGGGAAGTCACCCCGATTTACGATCTGCCGGCGGGCAGCCTTGTGCGCCTGCGTTTGGCAGTCACGGATGTCACCCGTATCGGCACTTATGACCTCGATGGCGGAACGGCCAAAGTGATCGCTCTTGATGCCAACCCGCTGCCGCAGCCTGTTGCGCCTCGGGGCATTGTCATCGCGCCCGGCCAGCGCGCCGATGTCGCCCTCCGCGTGCCTGATGGCGAAGACGAGATCGTCAGCCTGAATCTCAGAACAGCCAAGGGACCTCGCGTTCTCGTCCGATTCCGGCCTATCGGCGCCAGCGCGGGGCGGACGCTTGGCGAACTCAAGCCGCTGCGGCCGAATCGCGTACCGGAGCCGGATCTTGCCGATCCCGAGACAATGGACTTCGTCTTTGGCTGGTCGCCCAATGGTGATGCGCCGGCGCCGGGTGTTTGCGGCACGCTCGGCTACACCTTCTGGTCGATCAACCGCGTCGCCTGGCGAGGGGACGCGCCGGGGCCAGTTGATCCGCTCGCGGCTCTAAAACGAGGCAAAAGCTATGTTCTGCGCCTTCGCAACGAAACGCCGAACGATCATCCGATCCATTTGCACGGTATGTCTTTCCGTCTGCTACGCTCCGACAAGCGCAAAATTGCGTCGCTTGTAACAGATACGGCCCTTCTTAAATCGCAAGAAGTGATGGAAGTGGCGTTGGTCGCTGACAATCCGGGTAATTGGGCATTCCATTGCCACGTCATTGAACATCAGAAGAGCGGCCTGACCGGTTATTTGCGTGTGGAATGACGCGGTCCTCATCCAGGGTTGCGTTGCCGAGGCCGTGAGAGGGTCGAAATTGGGCGAGGCGGAGCGTCCGAGTTCTCGCCGCACTAATGGCGCTACTGCTCACGGGCGCCGGAGCGGCCGGCGACGGGTGCTTATCTGTGCATCTGATCGAGCCTCTGCTGAGTGGCCTCCCGGGCTCGCTCGCCAACGCCGGTTCCCATGCCACCGCGGTCGCGATTGCGTTCGTCATCATCACGGCGCTGTAGCTCATGCTGGGCGATCTGGCGCCCGCTCCGGATCGTGCTATGATTTCGCATGAGGACGTTCCATGCCTCTTGCATCCTGGTTTTCGTGGCGCTTGTTGCAACGCCCGCGCGGGCAGAATGTCAGTGCCTCGCCAACGGCCGGACGTTCCATCACGGTGAATTCGCCTGTCTGCGATTGCCGTCTGGACCGGAACTCGCGCAATGCGACATGGTTCTCAACATTTCGTCATGGAAAAAAATTCAGAGCGGCTGCCCGGAGGCGACAGCGCCATTGAGCGTGCTCGTCGAAGGGGGCGAGCAGCAATCAGGCGAAGCCGGACACAAAGCCTTAACAACGACGAACACTCCGACCTAAGACGAAGAGCAGGCTGCGCATCAGCCACAGAGATCTCTTTCGGCAAGGCGTCAACTTTGGGGTGAACTGTTACACTACCGTCACTTGATTGCGCTGACCAGCGGGTTGTCGCCATCGAGGGAGACCCAGCGCCCCGTGTCGGTGCCGGCTTGCCTCTTCAGGAAGCGGTAGCCGGTCTGGTCCCAGCGGCGCACCGTGTCGGTGAGGTTGTCGAGGATGAAGTCGCCCGTGTCGGTACGAACAGTCAGCACTGCATGACCCTCGCCGTCGGGCTTGCGAACAACCGTCATCAGCAGATCCGACACAGGAATGCCGCTGTTTATCAGACGGCGACGCTTTTCCAGCGCATAGTCTTCGCAATCGCCGAAACCACTGTCCGGATAAGCCCAGAATTCGTCCTGTCCGTACTGGTCGAGATCGCTCATCGGCTTGACGTTGTTGTTGACCGTCAGGTTAACGCTCGTAATCTGCCGCCAGAGTTTTCCGGTCATGTGCTCCGGACCATTGTCGCGTGAGCGGATCTCACATTCGGCCCGATGGGATTTGCAGAAATCGTAGTGACCGATCGGCTGCGAGGTAAAGCCACCGATCGGCATCGACTGTGAAGCCGTCGCCGCCGACCACGTGGACATTATCGCAATGATTGCAACGACCGCACCGCCGCCCAACCGAACGCACAACCGCACTCGTGAGGAACTCATCCGACCCGCCCAACCACCTTTGTTAAGAATGAGTTAAGGTCGATCCCGTGGGTTCTGTCAATCAGAGCGGGAGGAAGATCCTTCTGAATGGTTACTCGCGCCGTGTGCGTTGCTCGGCCGCTACACGTCTGCACGATTTCCGTTTCCTGCGCGGCAGGTCTTTGCCAGAGGGACCGATATGGTGAGATGTCAACCGTCGGTCACGCTTGGTGCGAATTGGAAAGTGATGAATGAGCCTCGATGAGGTCACGCAAGCGACGATCGCGTTTATCCGGATGCATGAAGCATGGGGTGTTCCGCTGGTGCTCGTGCTGGCCTTTGGGGAATCGCTGGCGTTCATCTCTCTGTTGTTGCCTGCAACCGTGATCCTGATCGGTGTCGGTTTTCTCATCGGCGAAAGCGGTATCGCATTCTGCCCCTGTGGCTTGCCGCCGCCATTGGGGCGGCATTGGGGGACTGGCTGTCCTTCTGGATCGGCACGCGGTTGGGAAACGGGGTTTCGCACCATTGGCCCCTGTCACGTTATCCAAACCTCATTCCGCGCGGTCACCTGTTCTTCGAGCGATGGGGGGTGGCCGGGGTGTTCTTTGGGCGCTTCTTCGGTCCTTTGCGCGCATCCGTGCCATTGGCGGCGGGCATCTGTAAGATGCCCGCCTTGACGTTTCAGATTGCCAACATCACCTCAGCCTTCGTCTGGGCCACAGGTATTCTGGCTCCCGGCGCCTTCGGCCTCAAATGGCTGCAGGCGTGGATTTGATGGGCACCAAAGGCGGACCGTCATTGTCTGCCTCTGGCAAGGGCAGGAATCAATCGTAGGCGGCGCGAACGGGTATGCTCCCCAGTTCAGTTCGAGTTCGAATTTCGAAGGCGAAACAATCCGCAACTCAAGAGAATTAGGCACGGTTTCGTCTTGAACTCGTAGCTGGTTCCTTTGACGCCGCTGGCGCAACCATAGGAGCCAGCTCGCCGCCGCTACTCGAGGCCAGATTTGCAGATTTCTAGTGCGACAAAAGGACAGGCAGGCGCAGATCGCCCAGAACGCCCTTGGTTGCGCCACCCACGACAAAATCTCTCATCCGGGAATGGCCGTACGCACCCATGACAAGCAGATCGGCGCCCATGCCGACAGCGCGCTCCTGAAGCGTAACGCCAATGGGGCGATCTTCCGCATCGATTGAGACTCCCTCAGCGGGAAGGCCACGCATTCTCAGGCTTAAAGCAAGGCTTTCGCCAATATCGCGCAGCGGCTTTTCGATTGTCACCGTCAGTACGGTTATCTTTGCCGCACATTGCAGAAACTCATACGCGTCGGCAACGGCCCGGGCCGCAACGCGACTCCCATCCCAAGCGATGATAACATGATCGATTGCACCAACATTTGCGCTTTCCGGCAGAATTATGGTCGGTCGGCCCGAACCAAACAGAACCGCGTCAACGGTCATGCGCGCAGTCTGGTTATTTGGCTCCAACCCAATCAAAGCAAAATCGAAATAGCGTGACTTCACTGCCGCAACATCGCTGACAGATGCCGGCTGAACAGCAATCTCCTCGGTTGTCAGGGACGATCCGACACGTGCCGCTTCAGCTTTCAATGCCTCCAGCAAATCGAGCCCGTGCTTGCGGCTGGTCGCTTCTGTCTCCCGGATCATTTCGGGAAGGTTGATCAAGTATCTCGACACCGGGTTGGAAATACCCGGGATATCGACATTGATCGTTAATGCGTGAAGCGCCGCGCCAATGTGCTTGACCACCGCGATTGCGTTTAAGGCGATTTTGGTGGAATTCGCTTCCGGATACGTCACCAGAGGAAGTAAGGCAATCTTATTCATTAAACCTCAGCTCCATGATTTCGGTCGCTGTCGAGCGACCAATGGCCCAACGCGTGTTACATACCTCAAGCCTCCTACTTCAGCCCGCCAAAAAACTCAGACGACCGAGGTTCGCTATCGCCTACCTCGATATTCCAAGGCGATCTTGCGCCGCATCGATTCCGTCCTGAACGGTCGTGGCTATAATGGCAGGCATCGATGACGAGAAATGTCAACAAAGATTAGCCCGTTTGTTGCCATGAGCGCAGTGGCGCCCGCAAGCATTGTTTTGACAGTAGCGGCAGCCGAGGATGTGGCGGAAACTCCGCTGTTCACGATCCGCGCCGGGGACCATCGGGGTTTGACATCTGGGGATCCGCGTTCTGCGATCATCCTTCCTGAATCCGGATACCGGCCAAACCTGGATGCCTAGCGAAGCTGTAACGCAGCCTGGCGCAACCGACGCGCCAGTGTTGTGGTCCCTACATTATGTCCGGCAGGCTCCAAGCAGACACAAGAGCGGGAGGGGTTGAAGCTGTCGATCGCGCGCTTTCGATCCTCGGGTGCTTCACAGAGCGCGACGAAGGTTTAAGCTTGGCCGAGATTTCTTCTAGAACAGGCCTCTACAAAAGCACGATCCTTCGGTTAACGGAATCCCTTGTCCGGAGTGGCTACATTGTTCGCATGGCGGACAAGCGCTTTGCTGCCGGCCCTACGCCGATGATATTGGGCTCATTCTACCCTCGTCGTTTTAAGATGGAGGCCTTCGTTCGGCCTCTCCTTTTGAGCCTTGTTGAACAGGCGAATGAAAGCGCATCGTTTTTTCGAAAGGAGGGAAATCGCAGCATTTGCCTGTTTCGTGCAGACTGTCGCCATTTGATCCGGGATCAAATCCGAGAGGGCGATGTGCTTTCGCTTGACCATCATGCAGCTGGCCAAGTGCTTGCTCGGTTTAGTCTCGCTAAGCCTAGAATGCGAATAGCTCTTATGGCGAAGATTCCGTTTGTATCGCTCGGGGAGGGAGATTCTGAAACAGCGACGATGGCCGTACCGGTTTTTTCAGGCAGCGAGGGCTTGGCCGGAGCGCTGGCTGTTTCTGGACCGCTGACCAGATTTACACCGGAAAAGCTGGTCAACATGAGACCGCTTTTGCTGGAATTTGACGAACGCCTATCGACATCCCTTGCGAGTAGCCAATATTTACAAGCGCGCTCATAGAATGGTCGTCACTAGAGCGTGTGTGCCCAAGGGCACGGGAGCAGCAGTTGGGGCGGATTGTGGCCTTCTTGCCTTTGAAAGCGGTTAAGCGTGATGACAAGCGAGGCTCCAAATCGGCTACTCTGCTCGATTCATGGCAAGCGGCCCCGCCAAACATAATTGGAATCGACATCGGGCGCTTGAGGACATGACTGCCAGTGAGCGTCCGAGCAACAACGCGCACAATCAAAGCGATAGTGGCGATCTGATCCGCCGGGCGGTGGCTGCTTTCAATTCCGGTAGTCACGACCAAGCGATGCATCTGTGCGCATTGGGCCTGGGGCAGCACCCGGGCGATCCAGCGCTTTGCCATCTTCTGGCGGCGGTCCTGTTCGCAAGGGCAGACATGCCGGGGGCTCGTGCGCGCATCGAAGCGAGCCTTGCCGTTCGCCCGGACAATGTGCCTGCCTTGATTCTGGCATGCAGGATTGCCCGGGCCGAAGGCAGGTTTGAAGCGGCGTTGCAACAGCTGGATCGCGCAGCCAAGCTATCATTGCAGGCGGAAATCCTCATCGAGCGAGCACGTACCCTTGATCAGGCAGGCGACGCCCCGGCCGCGCGCGAATGCTGGACACTTGTCTTGCAGCGGGATCCGAAATCCCAGGAGGCAGCGGCGCGCCTCGGGCGCCTTGCCTGGCAACGCGGTGCGCCTGCCGAAGCGGAGGGCTTCCTCGAACGCGCTGTCGCCGGCGGTGGGCATCCGGCTGCGTGGTTTGACCTCGGGCTGGTGCGTCAGGACATGCGCAAGTTCGGCAGCGCCGCTCAAGCCTATCGGCGGGTGGTGAAGATGAGCCCGGACGCCCCGGAAGCTGCCGTCAATCTGGGTGTCGTCCTGCAGGAAGTCGGCGACCTCGACGGGCCATGGCTGCGTATTCGATTGCCTACAGTCTGCGCCCATCCACGTTCGGCGTCATCGCCATGGCACTCACATCGGCGTCCAGCGGCCGGCTATGGCTTGATGAGGAAGCGCTGCGTCGCTCACTCGCTGGTGGAGCGTCCCCGCCTGGCGCGAAACCGCTTGCGGTACACACCGGGCGTTGACAGGATATCGGCGACCGTCTGCGCATACGATGCCTGCCGCTTTTCATCGAACACCTCGTATTCCAGCTGCGGCTCAACCCGTGGAACCGCAAAGCACTGCGCGACCGGGGTTCCTTTCCTGAGCAAGCCGGAAAACTCGGGCTCAGTCCAGACCGCCGGGAAATTAATGCCCCCATCGTTGAACCGGTCGGAATCCACCAGGCCCGTCACCAGCCTGAAGGGCAGATCGTCGCGATTGACCGGATGCGTCGCGAACAGCGACCAGCCGTCCTCGACCTGTATGGTCCACAAGCTGTTGAATTTGAGGGCGGCTTGACCGGGAGTGGCAAACGGGCTGCCTGCGAGTTGCCCCGGCGTGTGGAAGCTCAAAGGCGCTCGGGGGTGGTTCCCGGTGACCGGGTCCGGAATCTGCCAGTCCTAGGAAAAGGTCCCTTTGTCGGCGACGACGTCGCACGGCAGGAGGATCATGAAGCCATAGGTCATCGCATCGATAACGGGCGGGCACTGCTTGAGCGTGCGAATGTCGCGGCCGTGGATCGCCGAAAAGGAAGTAGCGGGCATTGTGCGCAGCCAATCCGGCAACGCGCCGCGCGCGAGGATCGGGCGTGGCAAATGCTCGACCAACATTGGATCACATCGGAAAATGACACGCATCGTCGCCTCCCGGCATTGCGATACCACGATTGCCGATCACACTCCAAGCGGCGATAAGGCAAGGGCAATGCTCCGTTGACACTTTGGACAAGTTGGCGAGTTTTTTTAATACAGGCGAAACCCATCCGTCCGCTAGCCCAAGCCGTTCCAAAGGCCATCAGGGAAGGGAGCCACGCAGGCAACCAACTGCCGCGTCATCATGACTAACGGCAGAATCACCACCACGACTGCCGGGTTTGCGGGATAAAGCAAGGGCGCCGCCGAGCAACCACGCAAAAATGAAAATGACGACGCCTGTCTTGCAGGAATCCGGGCATTCTTACTCCGATGTTTCTTGCCGCCCCGTGGGAGAGTTCCTTCGTGCGAGCAGTTTGTCGATCCGCCGGCCATCCATGTCCACGATCTCGAAGTGCCAGCCGCCATAATCAAAATGTTCCCCGACCTCAGGCAGATGCCCTAGTCGAAACAGGGCAAATCCTGCGATCGTATGGAAGTCGCCTTCAGTTGGCCGTGCTCGAAAACCAAGGCGATCGAAGGCGTCCTGGGCCGACATCATACCATCCACGAGAAGGGAGCCGTCTTCACGCTCGACGATATCCGGCTCTTCGCCTTCGATGTTGGGCAGGTCGCCGGCGATGGCTTCGAGCAAATCGGTCTGGGTAACAATTCCTTCCAGACTTCCGTACTCGTCGAGGACCATTGCTATGCGGACGGGCGCCTTCCTGAACTGCTCCAGCACTTTGAAAATCGGCGTTGATTCATGAACGACGAGCGGCTCACGGATGATCGCCATCGGATCGAGAACCTGCCCGTCAAGAACCTGGTCGAGCATGTCCTTCTTCAGAACCATGCCGAGCAGTTCATCGATACCGCCCTTGCCGACAAGGAGCTGCTCATGGCGGCAATCGCGGATCGTACGAAGAATCTCGGTTCGGTCATCATTCACGTCGATCCAGTCGATATCCGGCCGAGGCGTCATGATGTCACTGATGCGGCGCTCGCCGATATTGAAGACCCGCTCGACCATCTCCCGCTGCGCCTGCTGCAACAGCCCGCCTTCCTGACTGGCCGAGATCAGAAGCTTCAGCTCGTCTGGCGAGTGCAATGAATCCTCACCGGTTCCCGGGCGCAGGCCGCAGAGTCGCAGAACGAGGTTGCCGAGACCATTCAGCATTAGAATCGCCGGCCTGAGCAGAAAGAGGAACAGACCGAGCGGACGCACGACCCAGAGCGCAGTGTCTTCGCTGCGCTGGAGCGCCAGACTCTTTGGTGCGAGCTCGCCAAGCACGATGTGAAGCGCGGTGATGATGATGAAAGCGATCGCGACGGCGACAGTGTGTGAGCCCGCAGTCGCCAACGACCCCAGCAGCCCGATCAAGAGAGGCTCGACGAGATGCGCGAGAGCAGGTTCGCCGATCCAGCCGAGCGCCAGCGATGAAATGGTGATGCCGAGCTGGGTCGCCGCCAGATTGGCATCGAGATTGTCGACGGCCCGCTGGAGCGCTGCCGCGTTCAGCCGCCCAGCCGCAGCGAGTTCGGCAACTCGGCTTCGGCGCACGGCGACCAGGGAAAACTCGGCGGCGACAAAGAAGCCGTTTGCGGCCACGAGTAGGAGAACCGACAAGATTCCAAGAATGTCGCTCAAACTGCCATCGCCTGTCGGCATGATATCCTCTTAATGACGCAATTGGATACGTCTCTGAAGCGCAAATGATGGCATTGCGCAATCGCTATCAGCATCACGATCGCCAGAAGCATAATCCCCTGATGGCGATGGTGGTGCATCTACTAGCGACTGATCACGGTGCGGTCGAATACGTTGAATGCGGCAAAGTGCGTGGTCCAGCCGTGGCTTGCAGCGCGGGTCATGTACCGACGCGCCGCGTTCTTGGCGTGGATGCGCAGATCAACATGAAGGCAGACGCCATCACGCAGCCCGTCGATAAAGCTCAAATGATTGGACAGCTTAAACTGCTGACGGTAACAGGGCTGAAGCCAACGCGTGATCTGCAGATGATGTCAAGCGCCTCTCCGCAAAGAGGTGACGCTTGATAGGCGGCTGCTTCCGTGCAAATGCTCCGGCATGCGAATTCTCCTCGTCGAAGACACGCGCGACGTTGGCGAGGCTATCAGCCGCCGCTTCGAAACGATCGGCCACGCAGTCGATTGGGAGACGGACGGCCGTGCTGCCGCAGAGATCCTCGATTTCACCTGCTACGATCTCGTCATCCTCGACGTCATGCTGCCCAGCCTCGACGGGTTTGAAATCGTTCGACGGCTCCGGCAGGCAAGGAATACGACCCCGGTTCTGATGTTGACGGCCCGTTCCGAGATAGAGGACCGCGTTGGCGCGCTCGATCTCGGCGCCGACGACTATCTGGTCAAACCGTTCGATTTCCGGGAATTGGAAGCGCGCGCCCGTGTTCTGCTCCGGCGGAAAAGCGGCGAGGCGACCAACATCGTACAGTGTGGCGATGTCGTGCTCGACCGCGGCAGCCGCTCAGTCCGAGTAGGCAGGCGCGAGGTGCAATTGAAACGACGCGAGATGACGTTGCTTGAGATACTGGCGTCGCGGCCAGGCCGCGTCTTCAGCAAAGATGAACTTATCGATCAGCTTTTCGGGTTTGACGAGCCGGCCAATCAGAACGCGATCGAACTTTATGTCGGGCGGCTGCGCAAGAAGCTGGAAGGCGCCAAGGCGCAGATCGTTACCGTGCGGGGCGTGGGATATCAGCTGGCTTCCGATGATACCGGCTGAGCCTTCCCTTTTCACGCGCCTGGCGGTCCGCATCTCGCTGGTGCTGGGCCTGGGTGCGGCTCTTCTGGTGAGTGCGGCGTCGTACTACGCACGTACCGCCGCCGATGACGCCTATGACCGGCTTCTGCTTGGTGCGGCCATCCAGATGGCAGACAGCCTTACGGTTGAATCCGGTTCGCTCATCATCAACCTGCCGGTATCAGCTTTTGAACTCCTGGGCCTCGCCAGCCGCGATCGCATCTTCTATCGCGTGATCGGCCCTTCCGGCGCGACGCTGACAGGTTATGCCGATCTGCAAACAGAAGTTGATCTGGCCGCAATACACGATGTCCCGGTATTGGAATCGGCGCATTATCGCGGCGAACCGGTTCGGATTGCGGTGGTGGCGCGCGCACTGTCCGATCCAGCCGTATCCGGTTGGGCGCATGTCATCGTTGGGCAGACCACGGAAGCCCGTCGCGCGCTCGCGGGTGAATTGACTCTCAGGGCGACCGTCCTCCTGGCGATCATGAGCATATTGGCATTGGCTGGAGCGATGATTGCTATTCGCTATTCTCTGCAACCGGTCAAGCATCTCGGAGCGACGCTCCGCCGTCGCGATCCACAAGACCTGACGCCGGTAACGGTCGTCGTACCGAGAGAATTGCGGCCCTTCGTTACTTCCATCAATTATTTCATGAGTCGGCTCGACGAGCGCGTGAAACTCCTGCAGCGCTTCATCGCCGACGCGGCGCACCAGATCAGAACGCCGCTGACAGCGCTAACGGCGCAGCTCGATCTGTTGAGTCAAGCCAAGCTGGACAAGTCGAGCCGCCAGCATCTCGATCGCGTACAGCAGCGCGCCAGCGAACTTGCGCGCCTGACCAACCAGTTGCTCAGCCACGCCATGGTCATCCATCGTGCCGATTCCGTGCAGCTTCAGCGGCACGATCTGGCAGATGTCGCACGGCGCGCTTTCCGTGCGGCGGTTCCGATAACTATCGATCCGGACATCATCGTCTCCTTCGAGGCGCCTGACGACGAGCCGGTCGTGCTTGCGGACGCCGTCAGCCTTCGCGAAGCGATCGTCAATATCATCGACAATGCCTTGCGCCATGGAGTAGTGTCGCGCCTTGAGGTCAGAGTACGCAGCGACGGTACGCGTGCCCATCTCGAGGTCGAAGATGACGGACCGGGCATTCCGCCGGGCGAGTGGGAGCGGGTCACGCAGCGCTTCGAAACGTCCAAATCTCATGACGGCAGCGCAGGTCTTGGTTTCGCCATCGCGTCGGAGGTTGCGGCGGCTCACGGTGGCGCGCTGACCTTTCGCGAGACAAGCAAGGATGGCGGGAAGGGCACGCAAGGGTTCACCGTCACCTTGACGTTGCCCATCGCCACGGAGAAGACCGGATGATAACGGGAACATTGCCGACATTCGGTTTGATGGCTGCCGTCCTCCTATGCATCGGTCACGCGGCAAGAGCTGCTGAAGGAAGCAGCGCATTTTTCCCTTCGTCTCAGCCGGAGAAGGACCGACTGTCGATCCACGCCGCGACCGATCTGGCGGCTATGCAACCACTGATCCGGGATTTTCAGTCCGTTTTCCCCAACGTGGCAGTCGACTATGTTGAATATGTCACCAACGACTTGCAAAGGAGTGCCAGTGAAGCCTGTCGGACGGACGCGGTGCTGGGCGACATCTTGTTGTCTCCGTCGGTCGACCAACTCGTGAAGCTCGCCAATGACGGCTGCGCGGCGCCGCACGTGTCGGCCGAAACCGCGCATGTCGCCAATTGGGCAAACTGGCGCGACGAGGTATTCGGCTTTACCTACGAACCGGCCGTCTTCGTCTATAACGCCCGCCTCGTGCCGTCCGGCGACGTACCGCGCACCCACATCGAACTCGCCGATCTTCTCAGGCGGCGGATCGATTTTTATCGCGGACGGGTCGGAACGTTCGACATCCGACTTTCGGGCATCGGCTACCTATTGGCGTTCAGTGATGCGCGGCAGACGACGGCGGTCTACGGTCGGCTTCTGGAAAGCATGAGCCGAGCGGAAACTGTGGTGCGTTGTTGCACCGCGGAGACCCTTCAGGACGTTGCAAACGGGAGCCTATATATAGGCTACAATATGATCGGGTCATATGCCTACGCGGCGGCCAGGGGCAATTCCGATTTGAGGGTCGTTGTCCCGCGGGACTATGCGCTGATACTCAGTCGTGGCGCGCTCATTCCGAAGACGGCGCCGAATATGGGCGTTGCCAAACGATTTCTCGACTACCTTCTGTCAGCCCGGGGACAGAAGGTTGCCAGGGATAGCGCCTTCTTTTTTGCCGAGAACGGGCAATTGCCTGAGGGAGCGGACGGCCCGGAAAAACTTGGGGAGTCTGGTATCGCGCGCGCCATACGCATCGGCCCTGCGTTACTTGCCGTACAGGACGAGGCGTTGCGCCGCCGCTTCATCGAGGATTGGAGCAAGTCCATGATCGATGCGCAGGGCCAGCGACCGTGACGCGTAGGATGCCGTCCCAAGATTTCAAAAATTCGGCAATACGTCGATGTGGCCGATCCGGCTGTCGTCGACAATCTGATCACGACCCATCGGGCCTAGTCGGCTGAGCAAACCTCGACATCGCCGTGACAGGTTGGTGACAGGTCAGGATGATACTCGCCTTTGTGCCTGGAGGCGTACGATTTAGGCGAACTTGGAGGAGACCCTAATGAAAAATCGTCTTGCGACGATGATGGCCGCGTTTTCGCTGTCAGCCGCTTTCGCGACGCTTGCCGCCGCTGCCGAGATCCCCGCCGGGTATCCGGACAACTACAAGGATCTGGTGGCCGCCGCCACCGCGGAAGGACAGCTCAGCATCTATTCGACGACCGATGCGGCGCTGGTCCAGCCCTTGCTCAAGGACTTCGAAGCAGCATTCCCCGGCATCGCCGTCGAATATTCCGACCTCAATTCCACCGAACTCTACAATCGCGTCATTGCCGAAACCGCTTCGGGCCAAGGCACGGCAGATGTCGCATGGTCTTCGGCTCCGGATCTGCAGATCAAACTTGCCTCAGACGGCTATGCGCAGGAATACAAATCCGTGGAGGCGGCCCACCTTCCGGCCTGGGCGTCCTACAAGGACATGGTCTATGGTACCACCGCCGACCCGGTGACTTTCGTCTACAACAAGCGTCTCGTGCCTGAAGGCGATGTTCCCGCAACCCACGCCGATCTTCTCAAGCTGATGACCGGGAAGACCGCAGAATATGATGGCAAGATCGCGTCCTACGATCCGGAAAAATCCGGTGTCGGCTTCTATTTCTACAACCAGGACGCCAAGAACTGGACCGATTCCTGGGCGCTTAACAAGGCTTTTGGCAAGGCCCATATCAAGCTCTACAGCTCCGCCGGCTCGATGATCGAGAAGGTCACGTCTGGCGAACATTCCATCGCCTATGGCATCTTCGGCTCATATGGCCTCGCCAAGCAGGCCAAGGACGAGAACCTCGGTGTGATAATCCCGAAGGACTATGTCCTGGTGACCACCCGCGCCACCGTCATTCCGGCGGAAGCCCAGGATCCCAATGCTGCGAAGCTATTCGTAGACTATCTGCTGTCGGCGCGCGCGCAGAAGCTGATCGCCGACGACATCAAGCTCTATGCCGTTCGTGATGACGTTGAAGGGGCAACCACGCTGGCGTCCATAAAGGCCGCCGCCGGTGAAAACGTTCACCCGATCGCGCTCGACGACAAGCTGCTCGAAGGTCTCGACGAGACGACACGGCTGGCGTTCCTCAACGAGTGGCAGAAAGCCATGAAGGGCGAGTAATCGCTTGATCGGGAGTGCCTCCACAGTCGGCTCTCTCACCCTTCTTGCTATTAAGAATCATCGGAACCGCGCGCTTGCGCTCTTGCTAGCGGACGGCCCCCGGCTTTGTTCGAGGCGATCATGCCCTTCCGTGTCTTTCGTGTCAGCACCAACCTCCTCGCCATCCTGGTGGTGCTGGCACCGGTCACCCTGATCATTTATCAGAGTTTTCTGTCCGCGCCTTTCTTCCAGAAAACCGCGCATCTGTCGCTGAACGCCTACAGCTTCATCCTCGCGGACGCGGATTTCTGGCTAGCGCTGACGACTTCGCTCAAGCTCGCGGTGGGCATGACGGTGATCGCAGTTCCGGTGGGAATCCTGCTGGCGTTCATCATCGTGCGCACCGACGTGCCGGGCAAGCGCTGGCTGGAGCCGATCATCCTGATCCCGGTTTTCATGTCGGCGGTGGTGCTGGCCTTCGGCTATGTGATGACACTGGGACCAGTCGGCTTCGTCTCGCTGGCGGTCAAGTCGATGATCGGCTACGTGCCCTGGAATGTCTATTCGGTGACATCGATCGCGATCATTGCCGGGCTCACCCATGTCCCACATGTCTATCTCTATGCATCGGCGGCGCTCCGCAACGTTGGCGCCGACCTCGAAGAGGCGGCACGCACCGCCGGCGCTGGCCCTTGGCGCGTCGCCGCCAGTGTGTCGCTGCCCATGGTGATGCCGGTGGTGCTCTATGCGGCGGTTCTGGTGTTCTTCCTCGGTTTCGAACTTTTCGGCCTGCCGCTGGTGCTTGGCGATCCGGAAGGCGTGCTGGTTCTCGCCACCTATCTCTACAAGCTCACCAACAAGCTCGGTGTCCCTTCCTACCAGTTGATGGCCGTAGTGGTGGTGGCGATCATCATGATCGCGCTGCCGCTGGTCGTGCTGCAGCGCTACATGCTGCGCAACGCCAGCCGCTATGTGTCTGTCAAAGGCAAGGGCAGTCGGCACAACCCCATCCGGCTGGGCGCTCTTCGCTGGCCGGCCTTCGCGCTTGTGGTGGCCTGGTTCGCGGCCACCGTGATCATACCGGTGGGCGGCGTCGCAATTCGTTCACTGGTGACAAGCTGGGGCGTCGGGGTGAATATCTTCCAGGTGCTGACGTTGGATCACTATCGCGATCTCGCTGACTATCCGAATGTCATCAGCGCCATTCTCAACACGGTCGGCGTCGCGGTGGTCGGCGGCGCGGCTTCGATCGCGGCCTATACTGCCGTGGCACTCGCCGGTCACCGCTCGAACGCACCCCTGACTAAAGTCGTCGATTACGTGGCCATGATACCGCGGGCGATGCCGGGCATTGTGGCTGGCCTGGCCATGCTGTGGATATTTCTCTTCTTCAAGCCGATCGCACCCCTGCGTGCCACGATGATCTCGGTATGGCTCGCCTATACCATTGTCTGGTTCGCCTATGGCATGCGGCTGATTTCCGGAACGCTCCTGCAGATCGGCAAGGAGCTCGAGGAAGCCGGCCGGTCAGTTGGCGCCAGCGAGGGCCGGGTCGCCCGGGACATCACGCTGCCGCTCATCCGCGGCGGCATGTTCTCGGCCTGGCTGTTGATCTTCCTGATCTTCGCCCGTGAATATTCGACGGGCGTCTATCTGCTCGGACCGGGAACCGAAGTGATCGGCTCGCTCATGGTTTCCCTTTGGGGCACCGGCGCGATCGATCTGGTCTCGGCTCTCGCCGTCATCAACACCGTCATCATCGTGACCGGTCTTGCCCTCGCGATGCGCTTTGGAGTCCGCCTCAATGACTGACATCATCATAGACGGCCTGCGCCTCAGTTACGGCAACCTTGAAATCCTGAAAGGTGTGTCCTTCTCGGTCGAACCGGGTCAGATCGTCGCCTTGCTCGGCGCGTCCGGGTCCGGCAAGACGACGCTCTTGCGAGCGGTCGCCGGTCTGGAGACACCCAAGAGCGGCAAGATACTGCTCGGTGACAAGCCGCTTTTCGATGCCGGGCAGAACATCAATCTGGCGCCGGAAACGCGCGGTCTCGGGCTGGTATTCCAGTCCTATGCGCTGTGGCCGCATCGGACGGTGTCCGAGAATGTGGGTTATCCCCTGAAGCTGCGCAAAGTGTCCCAGGCAGATGTTGCGAGCCGCGTCCAGAAGGCTTTGGACAGCATCGGCCTCGGCAAACTGGGCGAGCGCTATCCGCATCAGCTCTCCGGCGGACAGCAGCAGCGCGTGGCGTTGGCCCGTGCGCTGGTCTACGAGCCGAACGTGATTCTGCTCGATGAGCCGCTCTCAAATCTGGACGCCAAGCTACGCGAAGAAGCGCGGATCTGGCTGCGCCGCCTCATCACCAATCTCGGGCTATCGGCGCTGTGCGTCACCCATGATCAGGTGGAAGCCATGGCGCTCGCCGACCGCATCCTGCTGCTCAACGGCGGCCAGATCGAACAGGACGGAACGCCCAAGCAAATCTACAACAAGCCGAAGAGCCTGTTTGCAGCAGAGTTCATGGGCGCCAGCAATCGCCTTGACGGCGTGGTTACCGCCATCAACGGCAACCGTGCGGAAATTGTCGCCAACGGCATCCATCTTGTGGGCAGCGCCCAGCAGGAGCTGACCGTCGGCGCCAAAGTCACCGCACTCGTCCGGCTTGAGCGGGTGACGTGGTCCGGGGAGGACGGCCCTGGACGTATTGCCATGACCTGCGTCGAGAGCCTTTTCCTTGGCGATCGGCATGAAGTCATTTTCGAAAGCAATGACCTGACCATCCGGACCTATTCCCGGGACGCCCTTCCGTCCGGCCAATACCATGTCGAGTTCCCCTTCGAGGATCTGATGGTCTTCGCGGCGGAATGAACTTCGGCGTTCACCACCAAGAGGATCATTCTTGCCAACCGGCATGAACATTCTCGAGCGGCTGACCTGCCACGGGCAATTTCCTCCATCTGAGATTAGAGTCCGGCTCGATTGAAGGGCGGACTGATGAAAAGAATGCGGTTTACGGAAGAGCTGATCATCGCGGTCCTGCGTGAGCATGAGGCGGGGCAAAAGCGGGCGACCTGGCGCGCAAGCATGGGATCTGCGAGGCGGTTAGCCTTACACACGTGTTGAACGCGTGTTCGCTTGCGCATCACCGGGTATCAAAGCTAATGAAACCCGGAGAGGACTTGGCTGCTTCTGCAGGTGAAAAGTGCTGACTTTCTCATGGTTCTATCTCGCGTCGTGCCTGCTTGCGCTTATAGCGCTCGTCGCCGTTCTCGAACTCGGGCTGCTTCCGGCACTGCTTTCGGGCCTTCTCGTGTTCAATCTCGTTCATTTCGCCGCACCGATGCTCCATCGAATCGGCGTCTCCAACAGCCTGACGAAAAGCCTTGCGCTGACCTTGGTGGCATTGATCTTCACGCTCCTGATAGCCGCCGCTATCTTTAGCGGCATGTCGCAATTGACTGGCGGTTCGGAGAACGTCGTGACGCTCCTCAAGAAGATGGCCGAGATCATCGATACCGCGCGCGTCCATCTCCCGACCTGGGCGATGGCCTATTTTCCCTCGAACATCGAGGAACTGGAAGTCTTCGCGGCCCGGTGGCTCCGCGAACATGCCGGCCAGCTTCAACTCGTTGGGCGGGATGTTGGCGTCCTGGTGGTCCACATTGTCGTCGGCATGGTGATCGGCGGCTTGATCGCGGTGAGCTCGGCGGCGCCATCGCGCGAGCCCGGCCCACTGGCGGTCGCGCTGGCGGATCGTGTCAACATTCTGAGCAAGGCCTTTCGCAACATCGTGTTCTCGCAAATCCGGATTTCGGCGTTGAATACGTTTCTGACGGCGGTCTATCTCGTCGCTGTTCTGCCGTCCTTCGGCATCGATCTGCCATTCATCAGGACAATGATAGCGCTGACTTTCGTCGCCGGCCTTCTGCCGGTCATCGGCAATCTGATCTCCAACACGGTGATCGTGGTTGTCAGCCTCAGCATCTCCTTCCTTGCAGCGCTCGGCTCGCTTGCCTTTCTCATCATCATTCACAAGCTCGAATACTTCGTAAACGCCAAGATCATCGGTTCGCGGATCAATGCGCGTGCCTGGGAGCTTCTTCTGGCGATGGTTTTCATGGAAGCCTGGTTCGGTATGCCGGGTCTTGTCGCCGCGCCGATCTATTATGCCTATCTGAAGGCTGAACTGACGATGCGCGGGCTAATCTAGGGTTAGGGCAGGTGGCGATTTGACGACGCAAGCAAGGTTGCTGGGAAACCGCGCAAATTTGGCCACTCGCTGAACAGCACCATCTTGGTTAGTGAACCCTCAGGAGTTTCGTGACCGATTTGAAGGTTTAATAGCACGCCCCCTGCAAAGACATTAGACAGCGCTAAAACGTAAATTGTCCGGAGGCATGTAATCTGCTACTGTTTGATCACCGACAAACAGCTCTGGAAAGCCGTGCGTCGGACGTCATGCACAAGATCAACTCAAACCGGAGAACGGCCATGAAACGGCTTCTGACGGTCGCTGCCTTTTTGGCGGCAGGCAGTTTGGTTACGATGCAAGGCGCAGCCGCCGACGACGCTGCGATGATCAAGAGCGCTGAATCTGCTGCACCCCCTGCCGTGGCAAGCGGCGCTGCGGTCTACGCCGCGGATGAAAAGGGCGCCATGCGCACCCTGCGCGAGGGCAAGAACGGCTTCTGGTGCATGCCAGACAGCCCGTCCACGCCCGGCCCGGACCCAATGTGCGGCGATGCCAACGCGATGGAATGGGCGATGGCATGGATGGAAAAGAAGGAACCGCCCAAGGGCAAGGTCGGCTTCATGTACATGCTGTCCGGCGGTACCGATGGCAGCAACACCGATCCCTATGCGACGAAGCCCGAGGAAGGCAACAATTGGATAGAGACCGGCCCGCATGTGATGATCGTCAACGCAATGGACATGATGCAGGGCTATCCGACGGACCCCAAGCCTGACACATCCAAGCCCTATGTGATGTGGCCGGGCACTCCATACGCACATCTCATGATCCCGGTTAAGTAGCTGAAACGGAGTCACGCGGGCGCAAACGCTTGTTTGGCCCGCGCTTGTCCTGATAATTACAAACGCTTGCGGCGTCCGTGACCTTCAATCGAGAGTCTCGGCGGTCGGTAACGTGTTGGCCTGATCTCCCATCACTTTTCCGGCAAACGGAAAATTTCGTGACAGCTCGAACAGTCGCGGCCCTGCAACACCAACAAATTCGTATACTCGTCAGAAAGTGCATAGTCTTTGATGAACGTCGGGAGGAGTTCGCGTTGAACCGAACTATCCGAATGATCGCCACAGTTGCGCTGTGGAGCGTGCCATTATCGGGCCAGGCGCTTGCGCATGCTCGATTGGTCCAGGCTACTCCAGAGATCAATAGCACCATTGCCGCTCCGCCCACTGAGATTCGACTGCGCTTTAGCGAATCCATTGAGGCTCGATTCTCGGGCATCGATCTGTCGGGGCCGGATGGTGCGAAGATCACCACGGAGATCGCGGTGCGCGATGAGGACATGGTGTCACCTGTATCAAGGTCCCTTGCGCCGGGTGTTTATCAAGTTGATTAGCACGCGCTGTCAGCAGACGGGCACAAGGTGAAGGGCAATTTCAAATTTGAAGTCAGACCGTAGAAATGGACGTTGATGGCACTCTGGCCTTCGCCCGGTGGGTCTACTTCCTCTCAGTGATGATTCTATTCGGGTCGGCACTCTTCCCTTTCTATGCGCTAGACAGAACCGCGGCTTCCGCGCTTGCGCCTTTACCCCCTAACATCAATCCTGCCCTCGCACTTGCGGCCGCAATCTTCGCGGCAATTTGGCTGCTGTGCTTTACGGCCGGGCTCTCCGGACGCGAGGGTATGGTTGACACCTTGCACGGCGTTCTCATGGAAAGCGACTTCGGAACTGTTTGGTTTGTTCGCCTTTCGCTCGTTCTCCTGCTCCTGGTGATCAGCTTCTCGGGGCGGCCCGAATTGGTCGTCGGGCCGGCTTTCTTGCTACTGACCTGTGAGGGTTGGCAGGGCCACGCGGCGGCGTTGGGCCTTCTAGCCTCACTGACTCAAGCTCTCCATGTTGCAAGTGCCGGGGCGTGGATAGGTGGCCTCCTGCCCCTCGGCCTGCTAATCGCGGCAGCGCAGCGGCATCCATCCGAAGTCGCAGGCGTGGAAACCGTCCTGTGGCGCTTCTCCCGCTTTGGTATGGTGGCGGTTGCGCTCATTTTTTTTACGGGCGCTATGACCACTTGGCTAATGCTTGGCTCGTTCCCCGATCCGCGCAACAGCTACGGTCGAATTCTCCTGTTCAAGATCAGCCTATTCGTCGCGATGGTCGGTTTGGCGGTCTACAATCGATACGCCCTGGTCAGCCGCATGAAGTCCGAACCGGCCAAAAGTTTGGGCACATTGTCTCGCAACGTTGCGCTGGAGCAGATCATTGGGTTTGGGGTGCTTATGGATGTAAGCGCGCTGGGGCTTATGGATCCGTACGCGTGACGCGCTGACTTTGCAATTATCCGCTGGCAACCGTTTCTGCAATTCGCGATCGACACTCACCTCTATCCGCTTGGCGCACAGAGTGGCTGGCCGGTCTGGCTGCCGATCTCAACCAACGTTAGGACGTGTGGAGCGCGGATATATGCCTGCGACCTAGACACGATTCCATGCGTAAACGAGTAACTGCCAGCCCCAGCCGGCCAGCGTTCATCGCTCCTTTGATCCCCACCCTGGTGGAGAAGCCTCCCGAGGGCCGAGGGAATGGACACACAAGTTCGACGGCTACCGCGGGTCTTCAATGCGGACCGCGTCGGAGAATAACTGGCGAATGATACTACGGGGCGACGGCGCAGCCGCCGACAGTCGGATGCAGGTCGATCTCGTCGCAGCCGCTGGGCCCGCCAAATGGCACTCTTGACTAACGTGCCAGAGGGTCCATTTTTTGACCCTGCGGTGTGCTGATGTCGAAGCCCCTCTTTATCCCGGCGCTCGCTGCTATATGCCTGAGATCGCCGCTGGTGCGTGCCGATAAATGTCGATCTGGCGTTGGAAGCTTTTCACGGTATTTGTCTTGCCCATGGACCTGACTTCGAACGAACCGTCCTGCGGCCAGGAGACGCGGATGGACTCCGGTATCCGGCGACGCAGCACTTGCCCCCGTCGGTGACGTAGGCGCCTTCCAGGGCTGGGAGGCTACCGGTGACGACCTCCCGGCCAAAACCATGATCGCGGTGACAAAAGCCACTTGAATGGCAAGTCCGTGCAACCTTGCTCCATAAACCTATTCGATGTCGACCGCGCGGCATTCGAGGAGCGTTTCTTCGCCCGGACGGATGCCGAAACAATCGGCGAGGACAGAAACGGAATGCAAGTTTCCAAACTCTACATATTGACAGTCGGCAATCGCAAGCACTTGTCCATTTGACGTTCCCGAGGTCCGGATCACATCGAACAGGGTCATTGCAAGCTCGATCGCCGACGACTAGGGCGGATCAGCTGGTGTTATCTGCACGGGACGCGGGGCTTTTTGCGTTTGCAAGGAACTCGCGATAGGAATGCTCTGAATCGATCAGGAGCAGGAAATTGAGCGATCGGCAAAAGATCATCTGGATGATAGTGCTGGCAATCCTTGCTGGTATCGCGGTGATCATGCTCAAACATTGGCTGAAGGGCGACCTTGGGTAGCTGCCTCCTTAGATGAAGCAACACAGCCCTGATCGATCAAGGTTGGTATGGGCTTTGGCCCGTCCCATTTCGGCCTGCTTGCAATGGCAGGTGTCCTGCCTGATGCGGAATCGACGAGCGAAATGTGAGCGAAAAATGCAACTGACAGGCATGGTATCCGGCGCGGCGCTGTTGCTCGCTTCCACCGCGGCAGCGAACGCCCATCCGCATGTCTTTGCCGAAGCGAAGCTGGACCTGACCGTCGGTCCAGACAGGACGCTCAAGTCGCTTCGGCATCTCTGGCGTTTCGACGACCTCTTTTCCAGCACTGTGCTGATGGAATTCGACAAGAATTCCGACCTTGTCCTTGATGCGAAGGAACTCGATGAAGTCGCTCTCACCGTCCATGCGTCGTTGGCCGAGTACAACTACTTTCAGATGGTGACCTTGAACGGCAAGGACGTGACGATGGCGCCACCGCCGAAGTTCAGCGTCAGCTATGAAAACGATCAACTCGTCGTTCAGTTCGAAACGCAGCCGAAGGACCCGTTGGCCCTTGCTGGAAAAGTCAGTATCGGTGTCTACGATCCGACCTTCTACACGGCAATCGATTTTACCGACGACGACAAGCTTGCGGTGGCCGGTCTGCCGCAAGGCTGCTCACGTTCCGTCGTCCGTCCAGATCCGGACACGGCCATCGCGCAGAACCAGAAGAGCCTGACAGACGCGTTCTTCAGTGATCCGACGGGGACCGATCTCGGCAAGATTTTCGCGACGCGCCTCGAATTGACGTGCGGCTGACCCGGAGCCGGTTCGATGGCAATGTTCCAGACGCTGGTCGAGTTCCAACGCACGATCTACCTGGCGCTGGCCGAGCAGATCAAACTGCTTGCGGCCGGCGGCGGTTGGCTGGCGTTCACGGCCTTTCTGCCCATGGGCATTCTGTTCGGTGCGGCGCATGCGCTGACGCCGGGCCATAGCAAGGCTGTCCTGGCCACCTATCTGGCAGGATCGGATGCCAGCGTCCGGCGTGGGCTTCTGGTGTCGCTGACACTCTCCTTCACGCATGTAACGATTGCCGTGCTGATCGCGGCGCTCTCGTTGCCGTTGGTATCGATTGCCCTGGGCAGTGTTGGCCGCGCCCCGCTGCTGGAAGACGTCAGTCGGGGCCTGCTTGGCCTGATCGGCATTTGGATGCTCTGGCGCGCATTGAGCCACGGCCATCACCACAAGCATGAGGGCGAGGCCGTCGGCGTCATGGCCGGCCTGATCCCATGCCCGCTGACGCTTTTCGTGATGACCTTTGCGATATCCAGAGGCGTTCCGGTCGCCGGCATTCTTTTCGCAATCACCATGATGGCCGGCGTGGCGCTGACGCTGTCTTGCGTTGCGGTGCTGTCGATCCTGTTTCGTGAACGTCTGGTGCATTTTTTCGATAGCCGGCCACGCCTGTTCGATGCCATGTCCCGAGCCATTGAGGGCGCTGCCGGCTTGGCGCTTGCCGGCGTAGCCGTTTGGCAGATCACGTCGGGCTGAAATGCGGTGAACCATATCGAGGGGTGGATCAAGACCCGTTTACCTGGAGGTCAGCCGTGTCTTCGTCGCGGCGCAAAGCTTCGACGCGCATCTGCGCTCGTCGGTGGAACAGACGGATAGGTGACGCCCGACGCTCGAAGTGGCGCCGGGCGACCCTGTATGCGCTAGATCATACGCTTGATGTCGATGTAGTCGCCTTCAGTCTGGATCGTCAGGGTCACGTCGCTGCCACCGCGGTTGCGCCAGAACCAACCGTGATTTCCATCGAAGGCGGCTTCAATGGCACCTTCGTCAGCTGGAACGCTGCGACCCTTTTCATAGCTGACGGACTGACCGCCGCCATCGCCGTGCGTCTCGAAGTTCACCACGCCGCCGTCAGCTGTCCAGGAAAAGTTTGCCTTGGCGCCCTGCCGCATCACGAGCTTGACTTCGGCACCCTGGCCTGGCGCCAACGTGAAGGATAGCTCGTCTTGCCTTCCATCTGGCTGGATCGGGGCTTCCGAGGTTGCTTCGGCGGCAGGCGTTATAGCAATGGCCGGAGCCTCGGCAGGAGCGATCTCTCCAACTGTCACATTGTCTTGGGATACGGCCTCCCCAGTTGGCGACGGCTGCAAAGCAGGCCGTTCGGCGGTCAGGGCGACGAGGAGGTTTTCGATTCGGTCCATGCGCGCCATCAACTCGGCCGGAGGGACCATTTGCGTCATCCGCTCGGTTGGTGCCTTCGCGCTGGCCATTTCGTCGGCTGCCGCCTCGGCTGCCAGCTGTGTCTTGATTTCGCCCATTCTGGTGAGGCCGAGCAATCTGCCTGCTCCGGTCGGGTCGATCGCATACTCGGACGGCATGACGACCGTGATGACCAATGCGAAAGCCGTCAGCGCGGCAATGAAGGTGGAGCGCTTCAGCTGCGCTGACGTCGGCAAATCGGCGCGGCTGGGAAGGTCGGTGTTGTACATGATTCGGTTCCTTATGCGGCGACGAACAGGCCGGTGAGCTGATATCCGATCAGCAGGAAACCAGCCGTCATCATGATGACGTTTGCGGTATAGGCGTGGCGCCAGAAACTTCGTGTCCGGCGCCAGTAGCCCATCACGATCAGGATGGCGCCAAGAGCCAAGAGCTGCCCGATCTCGACGCCGACATTGAAGGCCAAAAGGTTGGGCACCAGGCCGTCCGACGAGATGTTGTATTCGATGATCTTCGTCGACAGGCCGAAACCATGGAAGAAGCCGAAGACAAGCGTCGCGACCTTGGTGTTCGGCTGGAAGCCGAGCCAGCTCTGGAAGGCGCCCATATTATCGAGCGCCTTGTAGACCACAGACAGGCCGATGATCGCGTCGATGATGTAGCTGTTGATGCCGACATTGAAGTAGACGCCGAGCAGCATGGTCGTGGAGTGGCCGAGCGCGAACAGGCTGACATAGATGCCGATATGCTTCATCCGGTAGAGGAAGAAGATCACGCCGAACAGGAACAGGATGTGGTCGTATCCCGTCACCATGTGCTTGGCGCCGAGATAGATGAAGGGCAGCACGTTGATGCCCGAGATTTCCTGGATATAGCCCTTGTCGCCGGCGGCGACGGCATGGGCGAAGGCTGCTCCGGCGAGCAGTGGCAGGGTCAGCAGAGCGATAAGCAGGGGCAGGGCGGTTCGCCAACGTGCGCGGCGCGAGCGTGACCGGCCCCGGTGGAAGGGTCCTTGCATGAGATTTCCAATCTTCGTCGTTGAGGGTGGCCGCGCGAGCGGCCGCGATCATGCGGCGAGGAATGGTCTCGGCGGTCGCTCGAGCCGGAATGTCGTGTCCGGATCGACGAAAGTCGGCGGATAATTCAGCCAGCCCCGCTCGACCTGTGGAACGGTCGGTGCGAAGTCGGCGGGCGTACTCGCCGCCTCGTGCGAGTGGTCTGCCGCATTGTGCCCGTGAAAATGATCAGAGTTCTGCTCGCCGGAAACGCCATCATCGTGTGCGTGGCCAAGATCTTCGATCTGCGCGGCGGCTCCGCCGTGACGTTCAACCGCGGCGGCTGCAATCGCGATCGGATCGTGTGAGGTCGAATAGCCGAAAGGACGCAGCACGCCGAACATCATCGCTAAAGCGATGACCAGGCAAAAAACCGTGCGGTGGATCCGATTCGGCATGAACGGCGATTATTCTCTAAAATCCTAACGAATGGTTTTTGCTACCTCAGAATCGAGGCCTCTTTGAGACTTGCATATCCCCTCCGGGAGGATAGTATTAACATATGAGCGACCAATCCCACACCCACGAAACCCACCCCGATATCGTCAAGCGCCTGAAACGGGCTGATGGACATCTCAAGGGTGTCATCGAAATGATCGAGGCGGGCCGGTCCTGCCTCGACCTCGCCCAGCAGCTTCATGCTGTCGAGAAGGCCATTTCGCAGGCCAAGAAGACCCTGATCCAGGATCATCTCAACCATTGCCTTGAAGACGTCGTCGGGCCGTTGGCGCGCGAGCAGCGCCGCTCGATCGACGAGTTCAAGGACATCACCAAGTACCTGTGAGAAGCGCCATGATGGACAAAGTTCGCGATTGGTTTGGGTTTGGCCCGATGACGCATGGCATGGGGGGGAACGGACATGATCACGGTGATGGCGGCCATGGCCACACACACGGTGTCATAGATCCGACGATCGCCACGACGACGCGCGGCATCTGGGCGATCAAATGGTCATTCGTCGTTCTGGCCATCACGGCAGCGCTCCAGCTTGTGGTTGTGTTCCTCTCCGGCAGCGTGGCGCTGCTGGCCGACACGATCCACAATGTCGGCGACGCGGCCACTGCCATTCCGCTGTGGATCGCGTTCGTGCTGGCCCGCCGCAAACCGAGCAAGACGTTCACCTACGGCCTGGGCCGGGTCGAGGATCTGGCCGGGATCGTCATCGTTCTCATCATCCTCTTCAGTGCCATCGTCGCCGGCTACGAGGCGATCGACCGGCTGATCAATCCGCGTCCCATCACGTTTCTTGGCTGGGTCGCCATCGCCGGCCTCATCGGCTTCATCGGCAATGAAGCGGTCGCCGTATTTCGTATCCGCGTCGGGCGAGAGATCAACAGCGCTGCGCTGATCGCGGACGGCTACCATGCCCGCACCGACGGCTTTACCAGCCTGGCGGTTGTCCTGGGCGCTATCGGCGTCTGGCTGGGCTTTCCGCTTGCCGATCCGATCGTCGGGCTGCTGATCACCGTGGCGATCTTCGCCATCGTCTGGCAGTCGTCGAAAGCCGTGTTGACCCGCATGCTCGACGGAGTCGAGCCCGCCATCGTCGATGAAATCCATCATGCCGCCGAACACGTGTCGGGCATCGGGCGCGTTGAAAGCGTGCAGGCACGCTGGATCGGACATCGTCTGCATGCCGACGTGGCCATCAGTGTTCCGGAGATGGCGACGGCCAAGGACGTGCTGGGCGTAACCGAAGCCCTCAAGGAGGAGCTGTTCGCCCACTTGCCGGCGTTGGCGGAAGCCAATGTCCGCCTGGTGAGCCCAGCCGGGCTGGCCGTCACTGGCGCGGAAGCCTCTCATGCTCACCATCATGCGCCGGAGCCCTTCAAAGTCGCCTGCGATCTGGCTGCGGGGACGTTGGAAATCGTCGACACGGCGGCCGGCGAGCGGATGCGGCTGACCATAGAACGGCACACCGATGATTTTACAGCCACGGTGATCATCGACCGACCCAATGGGCCGGAGACGCTTCGCCTCGAACCCGTCGCCGACAACCATCATCGGCTTGAGAGCACCGTCGCCCCTGCCGAACCGCATGAGTTCCAGGCAAGTCTGGTGCTGACCGCGAAAGATCGCGAACAGGTGCTGCCGTTCAAGATGGTCGAACCCGAAGGTCACCATCATTAGATCGACTGGCGGATATCCGGTTCAATGACCGATCTCGCGGCCTATGCTGGTCTGTTCCTGGCGGCCTTGATCGCCGCGACGATCTTGCCGATGCAATCAGAAGCAGTGCTGGTCGGCCTCTTGCTTGCGGATTATTCGCCCTGGCTGCTCATCGCGGTGGCCAGCGTCGGCAATGTGCTTGGATCGGTGATCAACTGGCTGCTCGGGCGAGGCATCGAGCGCTTTCGGGATCGGCGGTGGTTTCCGATGAACCAAGCGCAACTGGAACGCGCGCAAGACTGGTATCGCAGCTATGGGAAATGGTCGCTCCTGCTGAGTTGGCTGCCGGTTGTCGGTGATCCGCTGACCGTCGTCGCGGGCGTCCTGCGCGAGCCTTTTCGGGTTTTCCTTTTGTTGGTCACTGCCGCCAAGGCCGGCCGTTATCTTGTTCTTGCGGCCGTGACACTGAGCGTCATCTGACGTCGCGAATCTTCTCCAAGCTGAGCTGGTTAGGTCGACGGGTTCAAAGGAACCAGCCGAAGAGCCCCGTCTGATTTAATTTAGGCGGACGGGAAGCCCAGCTCTTTTTGACAGCGACCTTGTTGAGGGCCGCGCGCAGGCCTTTCGCCAGCTTCTGCGTATCGCGCGACCGGTCAACCAAGCTACGCCGCGGCGCTCTAGCCAACATCGACATTGTCAAGACATTCTTGTGGCCGCGCGCCAGGCCTGCACAACGAAGCTGTGCTGGTTCCATATCATCAGCGCTCCACTGACAGCCATGAGCGCGACCACAAGGCCGCGGAATTGTCGTCCACTCAGGCGTTCGAGCCAGCGCTTGGCCAGCAGATTGGCAAGCGCGGCGCCCAAACCCGCGGCTACGCCGTATACGGCCGCCTGACCACCGAGCGCGCCAAGTCCAGTGAATACCGCGATCTTGACGACATCGGTCACAAACGAGTTCACCGATTTCGTGGCGACCAACGTCTCCTTCTCCGAACCGTAGTTCAGATAGAGCGAATTCAGGACGGGTCCCACCGTGCCCATCAGCGCCGACAACAGCGCGACGATCAGGCCGGCCGGGAGGAACCACCAGCGCCGGGCTCGGTAGCTCCGCTCGCGCGCCCCGCCGCGAAATTCCCAGACTGCACCGATCAGATAGATTCCTATGAGTATCTGGAGCCATTCCGCCCGACTGTTGGCGAAGAGCCAGGAGCCCGCAGCGGCACCGGCGATGGCGCCCGGCAGGTACCAACGGACCAAGCTCCAATCTATGCGCGGATGGGATTGCCGATGAGTTCGGTCAAGGTGATGACCGGCGCAACCGCGGCGCTGCCTGTGATGAAAGTCACGGCCTATCAGCAATAGACCTCCGCCTCCGGCCGATAGGGTGTTCAGTGTCCAGGTGAGAACCCCGCCAACGCCAGGAGGCCTAGTCTAATCCAGTCCATCCGATCAGAACGAAGCGGGCCTTCGATCGTTCCGAACGCATCGATTCGCAAAAGCCAGGCTCGCCTCTTGAGTCTCGTGTGCGATGGAAATAATCACCCATTACCGGGCCAAACGCGGGCGCCCGGAAGACCGGACTCCGGCGCACCGTACCGCCGATACATTTGAAAACTGGTTGAAAGCGGACCGCTTAACCAGCCGGAGTTACGGTGAAGTCATCAAAATACACGTGACTGTCGGCCTTCGACCACAAGCCAACACGCCCGCTCACCGGCTCAGGCAGCGTGTCCTGGAGGTAGAGCTTGCCGTCGACATAGCCTTCGACCTTGGTGCCGGCGATGCGCACCTTCAGGTCGTGCCATTCATGGGTTGGGGTCGGGGTGTTCTTGACCCAGGTCACCGACGAGCGTTTGCCTTTCTCGAACTTCCACAACACAAGGTTGTTCTCCAGAGGGTTGGCGCGAATCGTGAGATAGTCGCCATTGGGCTTAAGGTTGAACAATATCCCAGCACCCTGGTCGATGCGGCCGCTGATGCCCTCGAAACGGACGGCGATCTCTCCATCGCGGAAATCTGGCGTGCGTTCAAAGACTGCGTAGGGGAAGTATGCATAAGCCTGGACGCGGTCGAGAAACTCGGCGTACCGCTCCTCATAGAGCGCCCGCGCCTTGTCTGCGAGACCAGCGGAAGTCTGTCCCTCCTTCCATTGGCGCCCGTCGACGGCCAACACCTTGTTGTCGGCTTCCATTTCGATCCGCCAAATGCCTACCACGCCGGGCATCGCCTTCGAATCTGTGCCAACTTCCTCGGCAGCAGCAAGGCCACCAAGCCGACACCTGCCGCGGCAATTGTCTTGAGGCGATGTAAGATGTCCACGGCTGATCTCCTTCTGGCTTGAAGTGTATTTGATGGCCGGTGCGCGGCGGCTCCGCCACCAAGCAACCCAGACGAGCAGCGGCAGGCCGCCGAGGAACCAGGGAAGCGCGATCCACGGAGCCGCGACGAGCGGATAGCCGGGATAATCGCCGGCCCCGGTCGCCGGCACGGGCAGAGGTACATTTGCGAGCCCATAAAGGAGCGGCAGTACCTCCTCGGTGCCGGTCGATCGACTGACGGCCGACCGGCCGCCATAGCTGTACTCGACTTCGCCATACGACTCATCGCTTGCGCTGCCGACAACACTCTGCTGGTCGCCTGCAAAACGGATGACAATCCGTGGAATGACCCGCTCGAGCTTCGATAGGACGCTTGTTCGCAAATCGGCGTACCGGGGGTCTTCGGGCGCCAGGTGAACGGTGACGGTCAACTGATCGCTGAGTTGCGCCAGGGCCTGTTGGTCGGCAAGCGAGAAAGAGTTCCGTCGGTCCTCGGTCGCATCGGCGGACCATCTGATCTGGGTAGCCGCGACCATCACAAGACAGGTCGCCACGAGGCAGATGAGCGAACGGACAAGCTTGATGCGCACGGTAGCACCCATGGGGAGCCACATGGCAGCGAGTGCGGCAAATCCAAGAATCGCCGCAAGCACCCCGACGACCAGACTGAGCGACAACAATCCGAGCTCAAAGGTGTGCAGCGTTTGCGTGAGCGACAGCCGCGACGACCAGCCAAGGAGGTCGGGTTGGCTGGCCGCCGCGAAGTCGGTGACCCACGACCGAGTGTGAAGCCGAGTGTGACAATCGCCGCGGTTGCCGCGCTCTCGGTAAGCGCAGCTGCGAATAACGCGATGGCGCCGACCAACAGGCCGTAGAGGAGATGTCCGAGAACAACATTCAGGGTCTCGGCGACGAACAGATGTCCACCCATGAACTCCCAAATCGCGAGCGCAGAGGGCGCAGGGATACTGGCAATGAGCCAAGCTGCGAAGACGGCGACCAGCTTGGCGCCAATCAAAGTCGGCGGTCGATAGGGCAGCTGGATCAGGAGCCGCAAGGCGCCGGACTCCTTTTCGTTGCCGAGCACGCGTATGGCAACAAAGGGAAACAGCAGCGTAACGGCGACGTAGAAGCCGCCGAACGTCGGAACCAGTACGCCGTCCAGCGGGGATAGTGCGCTCGCGAGCCCAGGCGAGGTGAGGGCAGTAGCGCTCGTTTCGCCGTAGAGCGACACGGCCTGAAAGAAGCTGAAGCCGATGAGAGGGCAGAGCATCAGCAGCATTGTCCAGAGCGGCCGGCCGCTCGCCATTTCCCGCAGCTCCTTGGCCAGCAAGGGGCCGAAGGGAGCGCCGAGCGGTACGGCTGCCTCAGGTGAGCGCAAGGAAAACCTCCTCCAACCCACCGGACGAAATTCCCGCACGCGCCCGCAGGTCGCTCAGGGATCCGATGCCGCGCACGCGGCCGTCCGCGAGCAAGACGAAACGGTCGCACATGCGCTCGGCATCGAGCAGTTGGTGTATCGCGAGGACGAGGCTGCGCCCCTGCGCCGCGACCTTGCGAAGCACGCTCATGATCTCGCGGGTCTGTCGTAAGTCGAAGCCGTCAAAGGGCTCGTCCATCAGCAGCACGGGATGCGGCGTGATCAGGGCAAGCGCCAGCATCAGTCGACGGGCATACCCCTTGGACAATTCAGACACGCGCTTGATTAACACCGGTGCAAGTCCGACGGCCCCGACTGTCTCCGCGACGTCGAGATGCGATGTCCGGTAGACATCAGCGAAGAACGCAAGAACATGTTCGACGTACTGGTCGCGCCAGGGCCGCAGGCCGTCGGGAAGGAAGAAGATCGACCTGCGGCGCGATGCAGGCGGCAGAGAGGCGCCGTGCCGGAGAATCCTTCCCGAGTCGGCCGGAAGAAGCCCGGCGATCGCTTCCAACAGCGTAGTCTTGCCGGCGCCGTTCGGCCCGATAAGACCGAGAACTTCGCCGGCCCCCTCGTTGAAGGCAACATCCGCCAACGCGGTTTGCTCGCCATAGCGCTTGGTCAACGCACCGACCTGAAGGGCATATCCTCCCTCTTGCCGTGTAGCGATTTGCGCCTTGTCAGACATCCGGCTTCGCATCAACATCGGCTGATTCCCTCCCTGCGTGCGATCGCGCGGAGGCCCAATATTTAGCTCTTCTTGACGGCGACCTTGTCGAGGGCTGCGCGCAGGCCTTTCGCCAGCTTCTGCGCATCGTCGTTCGCCCAGAAATGCATGAAGAAGAGCCGGGGCTGCTCATCGAGCATGTGGCTATGCAACGCCGTGATCTCGATGCCGTTGTCTTGTATGGCCTTGATAACCGGATTGACCTCCTTGGCGATCAGCACAAAATCACCCGTGATCGCTGCTTTGTCGCCGTCGGTCGATTGGAAGTTGATCGCTATGGCCGTGCCCAAGGCAGCCGGCACGTCCATCCCGTTCTCCTTGACCGGTTCGGCGCGCGGGATACTGAACTGGTAGACGCCGCCATTGGCCTTTCCTTTGTAACCAATAGCCCGGTCGACGGCCGCTGTGTCGAACTCGATCTGCTGCGTGGATGCTTGCGATTGTGACGCACCGGACGCGGCATTCTCCATCGGCGTCTTTGTCAGCGCCAAACCGGAATGAAGCGCTGTGGCGAGCGTGACGGGGTCACCCTGGCCGAAGACGTGCATGTAGAGTGTCATCGGTTCGGCGCGCAACAAGTGGTTGTGCACCGCAGTTATCTCGATCCCACCTTCTTCAAGCTTCTTCATGACCGGGTTCAGCTCGTCCTGGGTTAGAACGATGTCGCCCATGACCATAGTCTGGTTTCCCATGGGTTCGAACGCGACCCAGCCTCCGAGCGCAAAGCCGGGCTGAAGGGCCACACCGTCGAGCGAAACCTTCAGGTCCGTTCGTGGCAACCCGACCCGGTAGACGCCGCCAGGCATTTCCGTTCCGGCTTTGCCCAGTGTTTGCGCGACTGTCTGCCAATTGGATGCCGCCGATGCTGGTTCCAGCAGCGCCGAGACCGCGATCAGCATCGCGCCGCTCACGAGTTTTGCACGCATGGGAGTTCTCCTTGATCTGCCCCCATCGCCCAGCTTTTCAAGCCACGGCCGGTTTCATGGCAGGTGGCCAACTATGCGTTTCCGCCTTGCGGCGCGAAGCCCAGGCATAGAGCGCGTCGTAGATGACGAAGCCGTGCTTGAGCACTTCCTGGTCATCGGGCGTCACGTCCCTGAGCCCCATGGAGATCGCAAGCAGCCCCGCCGACTGTGGAGTAAGATCGTGCCGATCCGTGTCGGCGCCGCGAACGATCGAAGCGATCGTCACGATGGCTGGATCGCGCTCGAGGCCGTATTTCGAGACGAAGGTGTCGAAACTGCAGCCGTCGCCGACATGCGTGAATTCGACGCCCGGCACGTCGTACGGTGTGGCGCCCGTTTCCTGGGCAACACGGATCACCTGATCGGGTGGCACGAACAGGAATTCGGACTCCTTGTCGATGAAGCGGGCGATCAGCCAGGGGCAGGCAATGCGGTCGATGACCGGACGTTCGCGGGTAACCCATTTCACGGCCTTGTCTCCCTTGTTTTGGCAACAAGCCCAGGCGGCCCACTGCCATAAGGAGGTCAAGGCTACGCCCGAATATGAAATGATACAAGTGTTGCATTTATTTGTGCACGTGATACGGTTCACTTATGAGTGAGGGGGAAACGACGGAACAGCGCTGGCTGCTCCTTATCCATCGGCTGCCGAGCAAGCCGGCCTATTTCCGGGTGAAGATCTGGCGGCGGCTGCAAGGCATCGGCGCGGTCGCGGTAAAAAGCACCGTCTATGCACTGCCGGCCAATGCCGAGACGCAGGAGGATTTCGAGTGGCTCCTGAAGGAGATCGTCGCGGGTGGTGGCGAGGCGATGGTATGCGAGGCGCGTCTCGTCGACGGATTGTCGGATGCCGAGGTCCAAGCGCTCTTCGATGCGGCGCGTGATGCCGACTATGCGGAGATCGCCAAGGAAGCGCGTGGTCTCGCCACCGAGATCGGCGCGAACGCCACGCCGGAAAAGCGTGCGGAGACACGGTCGCAGCTCGGCCGAATACGCAAGCGGCTCGCCGAGGTGGACACGATCGACTTCTTCGGCGCCACAGGTCGCCTCGCGGTCGAGGGTTTGCTCGGCGAGCTCGAGACGCATCTCGTGGAGGACCGGCCCATGACCGAGGAGTCAAAGGCGACTGAGCCGATTACTGACCTCAAGGGCCGGATCTGGGTGACACGCCGCGACGTGCACGTCGACCGGATGGCCTGCAGCTGGCTAATCCGCCGCTTCATTGATCCAGACGCCGTCATCCGCTTCGTCCCGGGCAAGAGCTATGCGGCAAAACCGGGAGAGCTGCGCTTTGATATGTTTGACGGTGAGATCACCCATGAGGGCGACCGCTGCAGCTTCGAGGTGCTGCTCACCCGGGCCGGGCTTGACGACCCGGCGCTGCAGGCCATCGCCGAGATCGTCCATGATATTGACCTCAAGGACGGCAAGTTCGGGCGCGACGAGACGACGGGCATTGCCAGCCTAATCGCGGGCATCGCCATGACGAATAAGGGCGACGAGCAGCGGATCGGGCAGGGCGGCCCGGTCTTCGACAATCTCTACCAGTATTTCCGCCAGAAGCGCGGGTGAGGGGAACCAATGACCAGCGTCCATGCCGTCCATCCGAATGCGCTGGGGGATGAACCTTCGCATGCCATCCCCTTCCGCGAAGCAGTGCGGGTCTGGGCGCGAGTCGCTGCATTGAGTTTTGGTGGCCCGGCCGGCCAGATCGCGGTAATGCATCGCATCCTCGTTGAGGAGAAGCGCTGGATCGGCGAGACGCGGTTCCTGCATGCGCTGAACTACTGCATGCTCCTGCCAGGACCGGAGGCCCAGCAGCTCGCCGTCTACATCGGGTGGCTCCTGCATAAAACCCGAGGCGGGCTCGTGGCCGGCACGCTGTTCGTACTGCCGGGCGTCCTCGCCATCATGGCGCTGAGCTGGATCTATGCGATTTTAGGCAATGTCGGCGCGGTGCAGGCGCTTTTCTTCGGTCTGAAGGCCGCCGTCCTCGCCATCGTGCTCGAGGCGGTTATCCGGGTCGGCAAGCGAGCGCTCAAGAACAAGGTCATGATAGGCCTCGCCGCCGCCGCCTTTATCGGGCTCTTCCTGTTCCATCTCCCGTTCCCGCTCATTGTCCTGACGGCCGGAGTGATCGGGTACGTCGGCGGGCGGGCCGGGCTGACAGCGTTCATGGCGGGCAACGGCCATGGCAAGGTCGGCGGCAAGCAGGTCGCCGACGCGGAATCGGCGCTCGGCGAAGGCATTCCTGCCCATGCTCGCCCGCCGGTCAGCTGGTCGTTGAAGATCGGAGGTGTGTTTCTGGTGCTATGGCTGGCACCTGTCCTCGGCCTTTTCGTGCTGTTCGGGTCCGGCAATGTCTTCGCCGATATCGCGGTCTTTTTCTCGAAGATGGCGGTCGTGACCTTCGGAGGCGCCTACGCCGTCCTTGCTTACGTGGCGCAGCAGGCTGTCGATACCTATGGGTGGCTGAAGCCTGGCGAGATGCTGGACGGCCTCGGCATGGCGGAGACGACGCCTGGCCCCTTGATCATGGTGACCCAGTTCGTCGGCTTCATGGGCGCGTTCCGGGCGCCGGGATCGCTTAATCCACTGCTCGCCGGAACGCTGGGCGGCCTGCTCACCACCTGGGTCACCTTCACGCCTTGCTTCCTGTGGATATTTGTTGGTGCGCCATTTGTGGAAACTCTGCGCAGCAACAAGGCCTTGTCCGCCGCGCTGGCGACCATCACGGCGGCCGTGGTGGGCGTGATCCTGAACCTGGCGGTGTGGTTCGCGCTTCACGTCCTGTTTGGAGCACTGCGCGAGGTCAAAGGGTTCGGCATGACATTCGATGTGCCCGTGCCCAGCTCCGTCAACATCGCGTCGCTCGTCCTGACATTGGGTGCGCTGCTAGCGGTGTTTCGCTTCAAGATCGGCATGCTCCCGGTGCTCGCCGGCTGTTCGATCCTCGGGCTGCTCTACGGGATGGCGACAGGAGCGATCTAAGCCGTGCAGCCAGCGCCGCTTACCAGGGGTAAGGAGGCATCGTTGACGTTACAGCGGCTCGTGCACGGCTTGCGCAAAGCTATTCCGAAGCGGCGCTTCAGGCTCCTTCCCGCCGGTGCTGAGCCGACTGCTGCGAACCTGCTGATATCAAGGGGACTGCGGGCGTTCGGTGACGGTCTGGTCAGCATCCTGCTTCCCGCCTATTTGGCCACGCTCGGCTTCGACGCCTTCGAGATCGGAACCCTGTCGACGGCGACGCTCGCCGGTTCAGCCGTCCTCACCCTGGCCGTTGGGATCGTCGCGCATCGCTTCTCCCGTCGTGCCCTGCTGACCGCAGCGGCTGTCCTGATGATAGCCACGGGGATCGTCTTCGCTGCAGTTCACGACTTCTGGCCGCTGCTTCTCATCGCATTCGTCGGCACGCTGAACCCATCTTCAGGGGACGTCAGCGTGTTTCTACCGCTCGAACATGCGCAGCTTGCTCAGAACGTCACCGACCGCGGCCGCACGGCGCTCTTTGCGCGGTACAGCCTCATCGGCTCCCTCGCCGGCGCCGTCGGGGCGCTGGCCGCCGGAGCGCCCGACTTTCTCCGCGACGCCATCGGTCTGGAAATGAAACAGGCCCTCCAGGCAGCTTTTCTACTTTATGCCTCGCTTGGGTTGGCGGCGGTGCTCCTCTATCGGCGGCTGCCGAGTGACGCGCCTGACGCAAACAGAGTGTCGGCACAGCCATTGCGCAGGTCTCGCTCCATCGTTCTAACGCTCGCCGCACTCTTCAGCCTCGATGCTTTCGCAGGCGGCTTCGTCGTCCAGTCGTTGTTGGCCCTCTGGCTCTTTCAACGGTTCGGCCTGTCGCTCGCCGCGACCGGCGCAATCTTTTTCTGGACGGGTGTCCTTTCGGCTGCGTCCTATTTGGTCGCTGTGCGAATTTCCCAGCAGATCGGACTCATAAACACGATGGTGTTTACGCACCTTCCGTCGAGCCTCTGTCTGGTGCTCATCCCGTTCATGCCGAGCGTCGCTCCGGCTATCGTTCTTCTGCTGATTAGAAGCGCGCTGTCGCAGATGGACGTGCCGACCCGCACATCGTACGTCATGGCCGTGGTGACGCCCGAAGAGCGGGCTGCCGCGGCGAGCATCACCGCCGTCCCGCGCAGCCTCGCGGCGGCCGCCAGTCCAGTCCTCGCAGGGGCTCTCCTTGCCGTCTCCAGCTTCGGCTGGCCCCTGATCATCGCCGGTGGGCTGAAAATTATCTACGACCTTCTGCTGCTCGCGACATTTCGCAGTGTTCGCCCTCCAGAGGAGCACGGGGGCGGGAGGAATGACATGTCAGTCGGCGATGATCGAACTGGCAACGACGCGCGGGTTTCCTGGTGGCGTTGAAGGCAGGACCACCAGCCGGACAAATTGCTTACGTCCGCCGGCAATAAGGATGTAGAGACGCGAGAACTCCTCCGTATCGCGATCTTCGGCAATCTTCTCGGCATCCGTACGGGTGAAGAAACTCTTCCGAAATGCCTCATGATCGATATCGGGAAATGCCAGCGTACACGTCTGCACCGGTTTGCCGCTCATCGTTGCCTTGGTGGTGCCGATGATGGTTCCTGCTGGCAATCCTTCCTCCGCTTCGGCCACCAGCCATGCCTCCACTGAGGTTGGATTAGCGATTGGCGCGAGTTCGGCGAAGCCTGCTTCGGCAATAAGTGTCCACCTGCGTTCGTGCGCGGTCTCTATCATGCGCTCGAAATTGGGACCCTCGGCCAGACAGGTACGGTGAAATTGTTCGACAGCCTGATCCGCATCACTGGCGGCCTGCGCCGGCGAGATCGTCAGACCCAAGATGGTCCCTGCCAACGCTAGAAATCGGAACATGTCTATCTCGCGTAGCTGATTGTGGACGAACCACTTATCCTGAACGGGCTACGACACTCGTTGTTCCGGACTGTCGGCGCCTGCATGGCTTGATGGAGGCGCGAAGCGCCTGCGCAGTTGATGCAATGTTCAGGCATCTGGCAACTGACGGAACCATGCCGCACTGGGTTTCGATGACGGACCCTGCTACAGACCCACTCACACCGCCGGGCGGGACCATTTGATCTCGTGCTGAGTTCCTGGAGACATCTCCCGGCGCTCGCCGAGGAACCTGCATGTCGTGCTCGCCGGCAACCAGCCCCGGTGGTTTTTCGGGCACTTGGCCTATGTCCCAGTCCACTGTGGAAACTTGTTAAAATCCCTTACGGCAAAGGTTTTCGAGGTCCGCTTTTGCCATTCCCTCGAAGCCCAGCGCGGGAAGAATATCATTATCTCCCTTAAGATCGCGACCGTAAGCCGCCGAGAATATGGCAATTCCAGATTCATGGAGAATCGCTGAATTTCCGCTGATCTTCCCCAACAAAACGGTCGGCAGCAGCCCGAACGGAACGTCCTCGAGAATATAGCGGCTTTCGATGGTTGACGGGCCGAAGCCGCCGCGGCTTTGGCGATCCATCTCCTGGTTCATTTCCGAAACGGTGGCCATGGGGACGTGAAACGACAATGAAAAATGCTCTTCAACTGTGCGCACGGCAATTCCAAAACGGGCGGCGATCGCCAATCGTTCCGCATCCAGAGCCTCGATAACGCGACCGACAGCCGGCGTGACATTTCCGGCCTGGCTCCATTGTTCTCCCTTCTCCATGCGTGTGAGATTGAGAAGAGCGATCCCGAGATGGTTCTGCGGATTGAGGTTGCTGAGCGCGATAGCAAGCATGCCGTCGCGCTTGACGAAACGATCGCCGAACAAGGTCGTGCAAAGCTCGAACCCTTGGTCCATCGCCTCGAAAGGCAGGGTCGCAACATCGAGCTTCTGGCGAACACTGGCGACATGGACTTCTGTCGGCCCGGACTGACGCCCTGTCACCAGCGTTGTGCCCCAGACGACGATCGGCAGACTAACCTTGCGTTGCGCCAACTGCCTGGAGAGATACAGCGCTCCGAAGGAACTGTGCGAGCTGATGATTACCGGCGTTCCCTCCCTCAGATAAGGAGCGGCAGCATCCATCACTTTCTTGTGCCCATTAGCCGGCATCGCGATCATCACAACGTCTGCAGTGGCAATAGCCTCTTTACAATCCTTGGCGATACGCACCGAGACCGTTACCTCGACAGCACCCGTGGCCGTTAGCGATTCGCCGGTGGCCAGCGCCTTGGTGCGCTCTCCCGACGGCGACCAAAGCATTGGATCGTGCCCCGCCTCCGCCAGGTAGGCAGCAAGGCCGTAAGCAATTGCGCCGGCCCCCAGAATACTCACGCGCATAGGATTTCTCCTGTTCCAGTCCTAATGGATCGCAGCGCGGCGAACGCCATTGCATGCACAGCCAACAGGCAGGCACAGCTCGATCCAAACCCATCGCTTCCTAGAGCCTGGCTACCCATGAAATCGTCATCCACGGGGTTCAGCTGGAACGCGTTCGAGCCACATGGCCGAGACGGCCGACGACGCTCTGTGGGCTTGCGAATTATTCCGACCGTACGGCGAATCACGCGCCTCCGGCCATATTTCATTTCCGCCTTGACATATATCAAATCTGCATGAGACGATCTTACTCATACACAATGCGCATGCAGGCGTAAATGGAAACACGAGATCTCCAGGCCTTTCTTGCCGTTGCCGCCAACGGCAGCATCACCAAGGCTGCCGAGATGCTCGGCTGTTCCCAGCCTTCGGTGACACGCACCATTCAGGACCTCGAGGCGGAGCTCGGCTTCGAATTGCTGCACCGTGTCGGTCGCCGGGTGCAGCTATCTGAAGAGGGTGTAGCTTTCGAAGAGGAGGCGCGGCGACTGCTGATGTCCTTCACCGAGCTTGCCGCGCGGGCCAAGATGATCGCCGCCGGCCGGGGTCGGATCCTGCAGATCGTCACAACCTCTGCGATCGGCACTGGCCTAATTCCGACGGCCATGGCCGAGCTCAAGGGTATCGAGCTTCCGCACGAGACACATCTCGGACAGTTTCTTCCTTCCACCGTCGCCCAGGAAGTACGCAGCGGTCGTGCCGAGATCGGCTTTTCAAGCCTGCCGCTCGATACGCCCGGTCTGGATGTCCTGCGGCTCTATTCGGCGCCCGATGTTGCTGCCGTGCGGGAGGATGATCCGCTGGCAGAACTTGGTGTCATACCGCTTTCGGCCTTTGCCGGCCGTCGCGTCGCTACGTTGCTCAACCCGCTGCGTTTCCAACTGCACGTCTCCAAGGCATTGGCCGCCAGGGGCATCGACACCGGGCCAGTGATCCGGACGAATACTGCCTATGGCGCGTTGCAGCTCGTGCGCCGGACCGGCGTTGCCGCTGTCATTGATCCCCTCACCGCCTATGGCGTGGCCTTGCCTGGGGTCGCCATCCGCCCGATTGACGCGACCGTTCTCTTTTATTGGGGGGTTGTGGCTGCCGAAAAACGTCCCCTTCGTCCAGTCGCGCAGGCGTTGATGGATGCGGTCGAGGCGGTGGCTGAACGGTCGATCGTCGGCTTCAAGAAGCTAGATCCGACCCTCGCTGGCCAATTGGTGAGCGATCCTGCATCCGGCACAAATCACGGAACGGGAATATGAAGCATACCCCCGCCGCGCCAACGCCGACAGGTCTTGCTGCGCTCGAAGCACAGCTCGCGCAAGATCTCGACTTTCTCGAACTGCCCGCCAAGCCATGGGTTCCCAAGCGCACGCACGATGGCGCCCCAGTCCGTGACGTCGTAGTGATCGGCGCCGGCATGTGCGGACTTGCTGCCACGGCAAAGCTTGTGCTGACCGGGATAACCAATGTCGTTGCCTACGATGCGGCTCCGGCCGGGCTCGAAGGACCATGGGTAACGTTTGCGCGTATGCAGACGCTGCGCTCGCCGAAGACCCTCCACGGTCCGTCGCTCGGGCTGCCGCAGCTCACGTTCCGCGCCTGGTTTACGGCACAATGGGGACCTGAGGCCTGGCAGTCGCTGGACAAAATCCCCAAGGGCCAGTGGATGGACTACCTGGTCTGGTACCGGAAGGTTCTTGGTCTGCCGGTGCGCAACAGTGTACGCATGACCGGCGTCGCAGCCGTTGGTGATCTGATTGCAATCGATATCGAGGGCGCGGAAGCCGGCCGGGTTCTCACCCGTCGCCTCGTTCTGGCCACCGGTCGGTCCGGTCTCGGCGGTTTTGCCGTGCCCGATTTCCTCAGGGGCATCGATCGCGCCTATTGGGCCCATTCTGCCGGCGACATCGATTTCGACGCGCTGAAAGGTAAGCGTGTAGCGGTTATCGGCGCTGGTGCCTCGTCCATGGACAATGCCGCAACGGCACTCGAAGCGGGTGCCGGCTCTGTCGACATGTTAATCCGGCGCAAGGAAATGCCGCGCATCAACAAGCTGACCGGCATAGGTAGCCAGGGTGTCGTCCTCGGCATCTACCACCTGCCCGATGCCTGGAAGTGGAAATTCTTCGACTATACCGCCTCGACCCAGACACCGCCGCCGCGTTCATCGACGCTTCGCGTGTCTCGCCACTCGAATGCCCGGTTCTTTCTCGACTGCGGCATAGTTGCGGTGAAGGAAGATGCGGGAGGCCTTCTGGTCGAAACCACACAAGGGCCGATGCGATACGACTTCCTGATCGCGGCAACCGGCTTCTCAAATGACTTCAGCGGCCGCCCGGAATTTGCGGCGATCGCCCCACATATCCGCACCTGGTCGGATGGCCGATATAGGCCGGATATGGGGCCGGCTCGTGCAGGCATGTCGGACGCGCCGGATCTCGGTCCGGCCTTCGAGTTTCGCGAACGCGTCCCCGGCTCCTGCCCGATGCTGGCGCATATCCACTGCTTCAACGACGCCGCGATGCTGACCCATGGCAAGGTCTCCGGCGACATCCCGGCCGTCAGCGCCGGGGCCGACCGTCTCGTCCGCGGCATTGCCGCATCGCTGTTTGCCGAAGATGTCGAAACCCACTTCGCCAATCTGATCGCCTACGACACGCCCGAGCTTCTGGGCGACGAATGGGTCGATTCAACACCCTTGCTGCATAAGGAGGCCGCGCTGTGATCGACGCAATGGACAAGGCCGCCGGTATTTCGCCGAACGATGCACTTTTCGCTGCGCGGCGGTTTCGGCCCGAATTTGTGCAAGGGGCGGAGGAATGTCGCCTCTCCGTCCTGCAGCCGGCAAACGATCAGGGGCTGGCGCCGAATTTGAGGGTTGCTCTGGCCCGTCGCATGGCCGCTCTGAATGCCGATCCCGTCCTGATGGCCGAATATGATGTGCAACTGGCCCAACTTGGTCCGACAGAGCAGCTCAGAGCATTGGCTCGGGGCGAAACGGATCTCGATGAGCCATTGGCGACCATCGCCCGTCACGTCGACCTGATCACGCTGATGCCGAAAAAGGCGGAAGCGAGCCATATCGCCCTCCTCGCCAAGGCCGGATTGAACAATCCTCAAATCGTCGCGCTCTCCGAACTGATTGCCTTTGTGAACTTCCAGACACGGGTGGCGGCCGGCTTGCGCCTGATGAGGTCGATATGATTTCCTCGGTTCGCCTGAAGCCATTGAATTGGCACCCGTACATCGCGCCGGTCGAGCTCTCCGGGGCGACGCCGGAACAGCTTGAAGCGATGAAGGTTACGCCATCGGCCAAGAAAGTTTCGGAATATGTGCGCACCCTTGTGCATGACCCAGAGAGCTATCTTGCCCGCACGATTCTGTTCAACGCGATCATGTATGTCGAAGGCGGGCTTGCCCGTCCCGACCGCGAACTTGGCGCATTGGGTGCCTCGATCGTCAATGGCTGCAAATTCTGCGCCGTTGTTCACGCCCGCCGCCATGCAGAGCTGACCAAGAGCGATGATGTGGTCACCGCGCTTTATCTCGACAAACCCGAGGCGCTCGGGCCGCGCGATGCGGCAATCTACAGCTTTGCCCGCCGTCTGTCGGCGGCGCCGTCGGAAGCAACGGTAGACGACATCGCCTCGCTGCGTGCCGTCGGCATGAATGATGCCGAGATCATCGACCTTGTCCACGCCATAGCGATCTTCGGCTGGGCAAACAGGCTGATGCACGTTCTCGGCCACGCGGAGAGCGGATGATGACGTCGCATACGGTCAAAGCAGTCCGTCCCACTCTGAAGGACCAACCAGAAATGCTTGAACTCAAAGATGTAAAGCTGTCTTACGGAAGCACGCAGGTCCTGAACGGCGTCAATCTCTCGGTAAAGCGGGGTGACGTGGTGTCGATCATCGGCCCCAGCGGCACCGGCAAGACCACGCTGCTGAAATGCATCAACTACCTGGCCAAGCCGTCGTCAGGAACCATCGCGTTCGACCAGATTCGGATGGACTACCAGCGCGCCGACAAGACCGCTGTCCAGGCGATCCGGCTTCGCACAGCGATGGTCTTTCAGCAGTTCAATGTCTTCAAGAACATGACCGTCCTCCAGAACGTGATGGATCCGCTGGTCGTCGTGCAGCGCAAGTCAACGGACGAGGCGCGTGAAATCGCGCTGCGAGAGCTTGACCGGGTCGGTCTCTCAGCGAAGCGGGACAGCTATCCGTCCCAGCTGTCGGGCGGCCAGCTCCAGCGCACCGGCATCGCGCGTGCGCTGGCGGTTCGTCCCAACGTGATGCTCTTCGATGAGCCTACGTCATCGCTGGATCCTGAACTCGTCGGTGAAGTTCTGAAGGTGATCAAGGATGTCACGTCGTCAGGGATCACTTCGCTGCTCGTGACCCACGAGATGCAATTCGCAAAGAACATCTCGAACCGGATCGTCTTCATGGATCGTGGCGTGGTTGCCGCCGATGGCAGTCCAGCTGAGATCTTCGATGCACCATCCAGCCCACGACTTGCTCAATTCCTGCAGTCAGAACTCGCTTTTCAATAGCTCAACAAGAAGGGAACCTAAGAAATGTCTGCAATCACATCCAGTTTTTCCCGTCGCGCTGCCCTGGCTGTTGCCGGCGGCATCGCAATTGCTCTTGCAACCGCGGGGATCAGCAATGGTCAGACCGTTCGCACGATCAAGATCGCGACGTCTGCCGAATCCAAGCCGCTGGCATGGGGTGCGATCGGCGTAGAGCCGCAAGGCTATGAACCCGATCTTCTGAGAGCGATCAACGCAAAGCTGCCGCAGTATAAGTTCGAAATGGAAGGTGTTTCGGATATCGCGCAGGAAACCGGCCTCGCCACGGGCAAGTACGACATCGCCGTCGGTGGCTACTACAAATCCCCTGAGCGCGCCAAGCAGTTCTTCATTCCGGAAAACCCCATGGGCGCCAGCCTGATGAAGATCTACAGCAAAAAAGGCAGCGGCATCAAGGAAATGAAGGACCTGGTCGGCAAGAGGATCGTTCCGACCACGGCCGGCGGCGGCACCTACAAGTTCATCATGAACTGGCAAAAAGAAAATCCACAATACAAGCTTGATGTTACGGCATCGAGCGCCGGTATTCCCTATCCCAACCGACTGGACGAAGTTCAGAACGGCAAATTCGACGCGCTTGTTCTGCCTTCGAATCTCGGTGAGCAGACCGTCATCGAGGAAAAGAAGCTCGATATCGTGGCGTCCGATCCGGTCTTCAGCAACAACACCTACATGCTGATTCATAGGTCGGACGAAAACAAGGTTTTAGCCGACGATGTGAACAAGGTTCTCAAGGAATTAAAAGACGATGGCACGATCGAAAAGCTCTCGCAGAAATGGTTCGGCGAGGACATCGTCAAATACATGAAGTAACAGGACCTTTTCCCAACCATGTAGCGATAGCCAGCGGTAAGGCTGAATTGCAAGAAGGAGCGTTTCAAAGTGGATGTTTCTGCTATGATTCCCGAGTTGGTCTCGGCGTTGCCGCTGACTCTCGCCATCACCGTTACGGCCATGGTCGTCGGCTTTTGCTTGGCTCTCGTCGCGACAACACTCCGAGTTCAGAGGATACCGGTGATCAGTCACCTGACTGACCTCTACGTGTCCTATGCCCGGAGTGTTCCCGTCGTCCTGCAGTTATTCGTCGCGTTCTACGGGCTGCCCTTGTTGGTGATCCTGTTCGGCGCCGAGGATTTTATTTCTGCAACGATCGCTGCGATGGTGGGGCTGAGCCTCTATCATGGAGGGTATCTGTCGGAAGTCATGCGACCTGCATACCTGGCCGTCGATCGCGGCCAGCATGATGCGGCCGACAGTCTGGGATATACCTTCCGACAGAAGATCACCCGCGTCGTCGGCCCGCAAGCGGTGCACTTCGCTTTGCCGGGCTATGGGAACGCCATCATCTACCTGATCCATAACGTTGCGCTGGTCATGTACATCGGGGCGGCCGACGTGATGGCGACTGCGCATCTGATCATGGAGCGCGACTACAACCAGTTCCAGTTCGAAACCTACCTCGTCCTGGCGGTCATCTATTCGCTGATGTGCCTGGTCGCATGGCTCATCGTGCGCTTCTTCGAGCTTCGATCGCCGATGCAAGCGCCTGAGGCGACGACAACAACTCCGATCAAGAATGCGGCCGTCGCCAGCGTCTGACCTAAAGGGTATTAAACCATGTTCGATACCGATATTTTGCTCCAGGACACGCAGGAAATTTTGAGTGCCGTACCCATGACAATTGGAATGGCGCTCATGATCTTCGTCCTGTCGACGATCGTCGGCAGCATATTCGCGCTTATCGAATACAGACGGGTGCCGGTGCTGCGAGAGCTCATCATGACTTACAAGATTGTCTTCAAGGGCGTTCCGATGGTTATCGTGATTTTCCTCGCCTATTTCGGTCTGCCGCCCGCATTCCAGTTCCTGGTCTCATTGCTGGGGATCAACTTCAACGCCCACGAAACCCCCAATTGGGTCATCCTTGTAGTTGCGATTACCGGCTGTGTCGCCGCGTTCCAATCGGAGATTATCAAGGGAGCCCTGAATGCGTTCGACACCGGTCAGTCGGACGCAGCCCATTCGCTGGGCTATACGGGCGGCCAACTGTTCCGACGTATCCTATTTCCCCAGGTGGCCCTCACGGCAATTCCCGACCTCACAACCTCGATGATGGTCATCATGAAGGCGCTTTCTCTCGGATTCGCCATCGAGGTTGTCGACATCTTCGCCCAGTCCCAGTTGACCGCCGCGCTGAACTACTACTACCTCGAAGCCTTCGTGATTGCCGTCGTGATCTACATGGTGATTGCCTATATCGTCACCCAGATTGCCGACAGGCTGGAGCAGGCGCTGAGGGTGCGGACCTGACCGAAGCGTCGTCAGGACCCGCGCAGCAAGGGCGGAGGAACTCAAGGCTCAGTTGAGGCCTGCAAACAGCTGATGGGGCGAACTCGCAGCCAGACCTGCGGGCTCATGTAATCGACACCTCACCCTGGTGGTGCCACGGTCGACGGCTTGGCGACGATGAAGGCGAAGTGTCTAACAGCAGGCGCCGCATTATCGCAGATTGGTCAGATCCACTGGACGATTGTTGATGATCGCTTCCATGGAAAAGAAGCCTGACACCGTAGCCAGGTCGAAGTTCGTGATCAGTTTCTGGTAGAATGCATCGTAGCCGGACATGCCTTGTGTCACGACCTTGATCAGGTAGTCCCAATCTCCTCCGATCCGATTAGAAATCGATCACCTCCGGCAACCGTTCGACATGGGTACGGAACGCCTCACTCCACTCCTTGGAATGGTTCCGCCAGGGGCTGAAGAAAACGGCTGACGTGACCGCCGACCTCCGGGATGGGCTTGTGGGATCGACGGCGAAAATCGTGGGTCCCTACGGGCAAAAGGACTTGGTGTACGCCGACTATGTCGCGTCAGGCCGCGCACTCCGTCAGATCGAGCGCTTTGTGCTTGAGGAGGTCCTGCCGTACTACGCCAACAGCCACACGGAAGCCTCGTATTGCGGAGGCTTCATGACCCGCATGCGTCGGGAAGCGCGCGCCCAGATCGGTCAATTCTGCGGGGCCACCGAACGGCATGCCGTGATCTTCACCGGCTCCGGCGCTACGTCGGGGATCAACCGCCTCGTCAAGCTATTCGGGGTCGCTGAAGCCGTGGCAGCGGGCAAGCGCGCTCGGATCATTATCGGTCCCTATGAGCATCCTCCAACATTCTGCCCTGGCGCGAGAGCGGAGCAGAAATCGTGGAAATCGCTGAGGATACGTCTGGCGGGCCGGACTTGTCTCAGCTCAAGGACGCGGTTGGCGGGGGGTCGTCAGATCTGACGATATGCTCGATGTCCGCGGCCTCGAACGTCACGGGCATCACCAGCGATGTGGCGGCCATCACCGTGATCGTGAAGGCCGCCGGCGCAAAGATGATCTGGGACTATGCGAGCGCAGGTCCTTACCTGCCGATTTCCATGTCGCCCGCCCCAGATGCCGAGATCGACGCAATAGTTGTTTCGCCTCACAAGTTCCTCGGAGGCCCCGGCGCTTCCGGCATCTTGATCGTTCGACGCGACGGATCTTCGACGAAGACGCCGTCGTGGCCAGGTGGCGGGACGGTGAAGTTTGTCTCCCCGAAGACACACGATTACAGCGACAGCCTGGAATCCCGCGAGGAAGCCGGCACGCCGAACGTGATCGGCGACATACGAGCCGCGCTGGCCTTCATCGTCAAAGATGCGATCGGACTCGACGCGATAACAGCGCGCAATCGCGAGCTGGCGCGTCGTGCTTTTCGCGCATGGAAAGCCCTGCCGCGGCTGGAGCTCCTCGGTCTATCGGATCCTCAGCGGCTTCCGATCTTTTCCTTCCGGATCAAAAACGGAAAGGACGGCTACGTCCACCAGCAGTTGATCACGCGCATGCTAAGCGACCGGTTCGGGATCCAGGCGCGCGGTGGCTGCGCCTGCGCCGGCCCGTATGTTCACAGACTGCTGTCGATCGATGACGAACAGTCCGAGGAAATCAGGCAAGCCATTCTCTCCGGCGACGAAATGAAAAAGCCGGGATTCACCCGGCTGAATTTCAGCGTTCTGCTGCCGGACGAGAAGGTGCAGTTCATACTCGATGCCTTGGCGCAGATTGCGTCCGACGCAACGGACTTTGAGCATGACTACGACCTCGATCCTGGCCGGGCGATCTTCTTCCCGCGAGCCGCAGTCGAGGGCATCGCCCATGCAGCAGCCTGAAGTCGCCGGCTTCTATGATGCACGGACGGGCAGCATCCAACATGTCGTTGCATGCCCGAGTTCACGAAGATGCGCCATCATCGACCCCGTACTCGATTTCGACGAAAAGTCTGGCTCGACAGCAACGACAAATGCGGACGCGATCCTCGACTACATCAACAGCCGCAATTTGAAGCTCGAGTGGATCCTGGACACCCATCCGCATGCCGATCACTTTTCGGCCGCGGGTTATCTCAAGGCGAAAACCGGCGTGCCGACAGCGATCGGCGAGCGCGTGAAGCAAGTGCAGCGGATCTGGCAACGGATCTATAACTTCTCGGATCTCCCGTGTGACGGCTCACAATGGGATCGGCTGTTTTGCGACGGCGAGACCTTCAACATCGGCGAGCTGGAAGCGCGCGTCATGCACTCGCCAGGACACACCTTGGCGTCGATAAGCTATGTCATCGGCGATGCAGCGTTCATTCACGACACACTTTTCATGCCCGATAGCGGCTCCGCCCGGGCAGATTTTCCAGGCGGCAGCGCAGCTGATCTGTGGCAGTCCATCCAGGACGTTTTGAGCCTACCCGACCGGACGCGCCTCTTCACCGGGCATGACTACAGGCCGGGAGGGCGCCAGGCTCTGTGGGAGAGTTCGGTAGCGGAGCAGAAAGAGAAAAACCCGCATGTCGCCGGTCATTGTCGGAGTACGTTCATCAGGCTTCGAGAGGCCCGAGACAGGACATTGCCAATGCCAAAACTCATATTGCATGCCCTGCAGGTCAATATCCGCGGAGGGGAACTGCCTCAGGTCGAGGAAAATGGCCGGCGTTATCTGAGGATACCGCTCGACGCGCTGCCAGCATCGGTCTGGGATTAGTTGACGAATTGGATGGCTCTCTCCAGCAGTTCCTGCCCGCGATCGGTTTCAGGATCACTGATCGGGTGTACGCTCGGTCCGATTGGCGGAGGCGAGTCGATCCTCGCTACGCCCTATTGATGTACGTCGTCGGAATGAGCAATCCTCGGATTGCGCTCTCGGAGGTGATCGCGGCAAGCAATTGCGGTGGCGCGTCTGCAACACTATTATCGATCGGAGGGGATATCTCGGATGTGGGATAGGATCATAAACCTTCGGATATCGAGCCACACCTGGGAGGTAATTCTTTTGGGGACGAAAAGCTTGAGGCGAACCGCAAGTAGCCGATGTATGTACTGGTGATTTGGCGCGATTCCAGTCGACTAGAGCAATTTGATAGGTGCTCCAGACAGGCCGGAACTACCGAAGGCTGATCGCGGCTTTCATGTTCCTCGCGCGCAACTAAATAGCCGGATTTGGCGCTCCTAACTCGTTCCCATGGCCGGCACAGTTGACTGCGGGCGACCCGGGCAGCGATCATAGCGATCGCCCACCAAAATCACCGCTTGTTCTCCCGTAGCGCTCTTGGTGTTTGAACGCGATGCCCTCAAACATAGATGCGACCGGTCTTGCCGCATTAAGGCGCGGACGTCTAAGTTACACGACGCGAATGCCAGTCCACATCGTCGAGCGGAGAAGAGCCTGCAAATGCTCGGCCAAGTCGAGTTCACCGCGCGCCTCGATCTTCAAAAGATATCGTGCCTTGGCCCGGCGATCACCTTCCCTGACCGCAGTCCATTTCGTGGATCGCCTTGCCGAACGCAGTGTACATTGCCTTGTGCGCTTTGATCAGCGCCCGCAGATCGCTGGACGGTTCCTGGTCCCAGCGTCGCGGCTCTGTGGCGAGAGCTGTTGCCGCAACCGTCGAGGCGATAACGGCGCTGCCGGCGTTGAGAAGCAAGGCGCGGCGATTGATCCTGGACATGGTGAACTCTCCTCTTCACTTCATGGCAGACTGCCAGATCGGTGCCGTAACACCGGCCCGGCCGCGCTCTCACCGTAGCACGGCTGCCGGCGCATTTATGTCAGGATGGATGGCAGGGTTAGCCGCGTTACAGCCAGGGCATGGCAGGAGCGACCGCGCGGATCGGCATCTCGCGAAACCGTTCGATCAATTGTTTCTCCTCGGCACCGCCACCAAAGAAGATCGCGGTTGCCGAAAAACTCCATCACTTCGAAGATTGCTGGCCCTTGCCGTCCGCCGGAGACGGCCAAAGAAACCGGCTCTTCTCGAGCCGTTTTGCATACAGCGACATGCCGAGCCTATCATGCCAGATAATCTTGATCAGATTGCCGCAATTATCGACATTCTGCATATGGTTTCCGCTTTGCGACGGTTGCCTATCGCTGGCATCCGTTGTTTGGGAGCACGTTGCAGGTTTCGCCATTTCGTCGTGGGAAGGCGTTGACGTGCATCTACACGGAGGAGCGTCCTGACCTTTGCCGCGAACTCCCGAATTGGATGTTCGACGCCGGCTACTGCGCGGGCATGACGCTTGGGCGACCCGAAATCGGCATCGAGGGTCTCAATGAATTGACGATCGTCCTGCCGGCGCTCGGCGCGAATCGCAAGCAAGGCGCACAATCCCGCCCTTCAAGGAAGAAGGAGAGGGACGGTGCGAAGAAGCCGATATCACAATCGCGCGCAGCTCATCCTGCAGCTGGAGCGTCAAATTCCTCATCCGCCAGTGGGCAAAAACACAAAGGGACTGGTCGAGACATTGGCCGACCTTCTGCTGGAAGCGCTGGCGGCCGAAGCGGATCAGGGAGGCGGTGATGAACCCGAAGATCACGCCTGATCACCTCGCCCGCTCGGCGGTAGTTTACGTTCGTCAATCGACCATGTCGCAAGTGACGGGCAATCTGGAAAGTCAGCGCCGGCAGTATGACCTGGCGGGAGCCGCAGAAGCGGTCGGCTTTGCATCGGTGACGGTGATCGACGACGATCTTGGCCGCTCGGGGTCCGGCCTGATGCAGCGACCCGGCTTTGAGCGGCTTGTCGCCATGGTCTGCTCCGGCGATGTCGGTGCGGTCTATTGCATCGAGGCGTCACGACTGGCGCGTAACGGACGGGACTGGCATCATCTGATTGACTTGTGCGCGCTGGCCGGCACGCTGGTCGTCGATCCGGATGGCGCATACGATCCGCGGCTCGTCAACGACCGCCTGCTGCTTGGGCTGAAGGGAACGATGTCGGAATACGAACTGAGCCTGATGCGACAGCGCGGCATCGCCGCCCGTGACTCCAAGGCCAAGCGTGGGGAGTTCCGCTTCATGCTTCCGCCAGGCTTCTGCTGGAGCGAGGCCGATAAGGTCGAGATCGATCCTGACGAGCACGTGGCCGACACCATCCGGCTGGTCTTCGCGAAGTTCCGCGAGTTGGGCAGCGCGCGGCAGGTCTTCTTATGGCTGCGATCGGCAGACATTAAAATGCCCGTGGTCCGGCGCAATGTCGAGGTTTGCAAACTCGTCTGGAAGCCTCCCGCCTACCACAGTGTCATGCAGATTCTTCACAATCCGCTTTATGGCGGCGCCTACGCATTCGGCAGAACGGCGCAGCGGACACGGATTGTCGAGGGGCGCGCCCGTAAGGCCAGCGGCTTCAGGAATTCTCGCGACGAATGGCATGTGTTGTTGCGTGACAATCATCCTGGTTACATCAGCTGGCAGGAATACGAGGAGAATCAGAAGCTCCTGCTCGAGAACGCGCATATGAAGAAGAACTGTGCGCGCAAATCTGCACGTGGAGGCCGCGCCCTGCTCACGGGATTGATGCGTTGTGGGCGATGCGGACGAATGATGCGCGTCTTCTATGGCATGGCGAAAGGCAACGCCCATCGCTACCAGTGCCGCGGCGATGATGCCCATGTCGGCGCTGGCCTGTGCATCGGCATTGGCGGTCTGCGGATTGATCGCGCCGTCGCCCTGCAGATCCTAGAAGCCGTCTCCGATCGTGCCGTGGAAGCCGCGATCTTTGCTTCGGAGCAGGCCGAGCGTTCGCGAAAGGACATCGTTGCCGCCGTCGAGCGGGAGCTGGAAGCAGCCCGATACGATGCCTCGCTGGCCGGGCGTCGTTACGAACTGGTCGACCCCGCCAAGCGCCATGTCGCACGCGAACTCGAGGCTCGCTGGAACGATGCGTTGGACCGCGTGGCCACACTGGAGCGCCGGATCGCGGAGCTGTCGGCTCTGTCGGCGACACGCCCAAAGGTCGATCGCGCCCGTTTGCTTCAGCTTGCCCACGATCTACCGGCGGTATGGAACGCACCCTCAACCGACACTCGGACCAAGCAGCGCCTTATCCATATCCTGGTTCAGGAGATCGTATGTGATCTCGATGAGGCGACCAACGAAGCCGTGCTGCTGATCCATTGGACCGGCGGGCGTCACACCGAGGTGCGTGTTGCCCGCGTCAAGACCGGCCGTTGTCCAGATATGGCGCCGAGCGCCGTCGAAGCACTGCGCAAACTCGCCGGACACTGGCCGGACCGCGAGCTTGCCGTATCGCTCAACCGGATGCGCTGCAAGACCGGCGATGGCGAGACCTGGACGACGGTGCGCGTGCGCGAAATGCGCGAGCGGCTCGGCATACCCGGATACGATCCAGCCAAGGCTGATGGCGAAATGATCAGTCTGATGAAAGCCGCCGAACGGCTTGGCATCTGCGTCGGGTCCGCGAAAAGCTTGGCTCTCAAGGGCATCCTGCCGGCGAAACAGATTCTGCCCGGTTCGCCCTGGCTGGTCCCGGTTGAAGCACTCGCTTCAGAAGCGGTACGCATAGGGGTGCAAGGTATCGTCGCTCGTCGACCGAAGTTCTGCGAGCAATATCAATACGATAAAGTCGTCCGACTGCCCGGACTCTGACAAGGGGATGCATTATGAAACGAACTGCACTGACCGGATCAAGCTGATCTTCTGGGACGGCACCGGCGTCTGCCTCTATGCCAAGCGTTTGGAGGATGGGGAGTTCCGCTGGCTGAAAGTGCATGACGGCATGATGCGGTTGACGGCCGCGCAGCTCTCGGCGCTACTCGAAGGTCTCGACTGGCGGCGCGTCCATGAGGCGCGCCGGACCCGCGTTCCAGCCCAGGCCGGCTGACCCGCGACGAAGTGAATCAGTCTGGATTCCGCTGTCGCGGGCTGTCGGCGAATATGGTCTGATCCGCTCATGGCGATGACGGCTGACCAGCTTCCCGACGATCCGGACGCGCTGAAGGCGATGGTCCTGGCGCGCGACGTCGAGAATGCCCGCCTGATCCAGATCATCAAGGAATTGCAGCGTCATCGCTTCGGCCGTCGTGCGGAGACGCTCCCCGAGGATCAGTTGCTGCTAGGGCTCGAAGAGGCCGAGCAGATCGAGGCCGCCGGTGAGAAAGCGAAGGAACAATCTGCTCTCGCCGAGCGCCAAGCAAAGGCCACGAAGCGCCGGGCGAACCGCGGCGCGTTGCCACTCCATCTGCCGCGCACGGAGATGGTCGTCGACGTCGAGGACCATGCCTGCCCGTGCTGCCGCAATGGCCTGCACCGGATCGGCGAAGATGTTAGCGAGCGGCGATATCGTGCCGGCGCAGCTGCGTGTGATCGTCGTGCGCCGGCCCAAATAGCCGGCGGTCGCGTATTTCCACAGCGCCACCAGCAGCTTGCGGGCGAGCGCGACGATCATCGCCTTCTTGAGGCGGCCGCCGTTGCGCGCCACCCGTTCGCTGAACCAGCGGGCCAGGCCCGAGGCCGGCTGATGGCGCAGCCACAGCCAGGCAAGCTCGACCATCGTCGTTCGCAGCCGCGGATTGCCTGCCTTTGACACGCCTTGTTCGTGATCGATCGTGCCGCTCTTCCATGGGGAAGGTGCCAGTCCCGCGTAGGCGGCCACCTGCCTGCGGTTGTTGAAATGCCGGAACAGCCCTTCGGCGTGGAGGATCGTCGCGAATTCCGGCCCGATGCCCTTCAGCTTGAGCAACATCGCCGCCGGCGTCGAGGCGTCCACCGCCGTCGCGGCGAGCAGCGCGTCGCGCTCGGCCTCCATCGCCTTGATCTGGCCGAGCAGCAATTCGAGACGGTCAAGTTCGCGGCCGATCTGGGCCTTCATGCGGGCCGGCAGGGCGCGGCCATCGCCGGTCCGCAGTTCTTCCAGGCGATCGCGGCGGTCGCGGCGCAAAGGCTCGTAGTCGCGGATGCCCTGGCTGAAGAGCAGGCCTTTGATGCGGTTGACGTGCTCGACCCGTTCGGCGACCAGCGCTCGCGGTTGGTCCGGCGGCGATCCTCATTCTCGGGCGTCGGCACCCGGACCATCGAGCAGACGCGCGGCTCACCCCGCTTGACGGCCAGCAGGGCGCGGATCGAAGGCCGAGCGTCCGATCGCTCATCTCGCAGGCTTCACTGGAATCCTGCAGGTCGACGGCTATGGCGGCTATCGTGTGCTGGCCGACAGGAGCGGCGTGACGCTCGCCTTCTGCTGGGCGCACGTTCGCCGGCGGTTCTATGAATTGGCCGTGTCCGGACCGGCGCCGATCGCCAGCGAGGCGCTGAGACGGATCGCCGAGCTCTACAGAATAGAGGACGATATCCGTGGCCGATCGGCCGATGAACGCCGTGCGATGCGTCAGGAAAATAGCCGCGCTATTGTCGCCGATCTTGAACTCTGGCTGCGCGAAAAGAGTAAGGCGTACTTGCCTTCTCCGACATCGACGGGACCGGCATTTCGTCGGGAGATGCGGTGACTGTCGGAATCCGACCGGAAAACCTCCACGTTCTCGAACCGGCAAACGCCAGCCAGCCATCGTTCCAGGGTCAGGTGCGGCTGGTTGAACATCTCGGGCGGGAAACGGTCCTCTACCTCGACGCCTCCCCCCTTCAGGCGACCAATTCGGACAGCGGCACAGGCAATTTCACCGTCCAGCTCAATATGGTATCGCCAATCAGTGTCGGCGCCCGACTGACGGCCGGGTTCGAGATCGCCGACGCTATCTCTTCGGGCCCGATGGCCGCACCTTAACGCCGGGCAAACCCGTCCCCGCAACCTGACCCTTCAATCCAAGAGTATCATTCGCATGCAGCGCAAGACGCCCGCTCCGCTTTCCGTTTGGCGGCCCCTCAACCTGGACCGCTTCCTGCTGGGAGCACCGCATTATCCCGAACATGTCGACGAAACCTGCTGGCGGCGCGATGCCGAGCGCATGGCTGCGGCCGGCGTCAACACGGTGCGGATGGGTGAACGGGCAATCGAGGGTTCTCGGCGCCGCTGGTATCGACACGATCATGTGAACGCCGACGGCGACGCCGCCGCGCTGGCTGACCATCAACTATCCGGAGGTGCTGCGCGTCGATGTCCACGGCCGCCCGCAAGTCATGGCTCGCGCCAGCATGCCGACACCACCAGCCCGGTGTTCCGCGGCCACAGCCGCCGCATCACCCGCGCCATGGCCGACCACTACCGCAACAATCCTCGCGTCATCGGCTGGCAGACCGACACGAGCTCAACACGACGGTTTCGGAGTCATTCTCACCCGCCACGCGGCTGGAGTTCCAGAAATTCCTGCAGCACAAATCCGGCGCGATCGACGCACTGAACTTCGCCTGGGGTGGCCATTTCTGGGCGACGGCCTATGACGATTTCTCGCAGATCGAGCTGCCGCGGCCGCTTATGCCGTCCTATCCGAGCCCCGGGCATGTACAGGACTACCACCGGTTCCTGGCTGGGGCGACGGCGGCTTTTCAACACGACCAGGTCGAGATCCTGCGCGCCACCAATCCGGGCTGGTTCATCTTCCACAATCTTGGGCAACTCGCCGATATCGATTTTCGTGGGCCGTTCGGTCAGGACCTCGAGTTCGGCTTCGACATCTTTCCGATGCTGTACGACGAGATGCGGCGCACCGGCGGACATGCGGCCACACAGGCGCTGCACCTCGATATCTGCCGCGCATGACGATCTTGATGTCGGAGTTTGCGCGACGCTGGAAAATATTCCACAGCAATTTCAAAAGGTTACATGTTATTTAAACAATCGAGTGGGCGACCCCTAGCTGACATTTGCGTCAGATATTCTCCGGGGTGACTATTTCGAAAGGTATGGACCGCTGAAGAGTAGCTAAGGGCGCCTGTGGTCCAATGACATCAATCATTGTCTGTACAAGAAGGGCCGAAGTGGCTTCAAGGGGGTGGCAGAGAGCTGCTGTGATCAAGCCCTCGGACAGTCCTTTTCGGGTTTCGGGGCCAATGTCACGACATACCACCTTGATACCCGCTCGCCTCTCTGAGGACACCTCCCTCAAAGCACGAAGTACACCGGTAATTCCGCCACCGACGATCAGAATTCCCACAAGATCGTCATTCGTCTTAAGCAACTCGGCCACCATTCGATAAGCCTCGTTCGATTCCTCGTGGGTTGGGCGGCTTTCCTCCACTGTGAGCCGCGGAGCGTGTTCGCGCAAATACGAACGGAAACTGGCGTCTGAGACGTCCTGGCATTGATACCGATGGTTTCCTATGAAAACCGCAATACGACCCGGTCCTTGAGTGGTTTGGGTGATCAGGAAGGCCGCCGTGCGACCCAGCTTCCAATTGTCTGTGCCAACATAAGCTGCACGTTCCGGTGCGGATTGATCCGTAATGTAAGAAACAATCGGTCTTCCCACTTCCGTCAGTGAGCGGATCGCCTGGCCAATAATTGGGTGATCTGCCGCGACCACCGCAACGGCGTCGCATGAATCGCCGAGCGCAATCAGCCGGCTCGCGATTGTCTCGGGTGTCAGCAGATCGACGAAGTCGACTACTGAATCGATGACCTCATCCCGACGCTCACGACAGGCGGCAATAATCTTCTTCCCGAACAACTGATAGAGGTCGCGGGTCGACTGCTGAAGCAGGAAGCCTAGTCGGTAATGTGGAGATATCTTACGAGCCCGATCATCAATGGCTCCGATTCCGTAAAACCCAATCTCTTCCGCTGCGCTTTGAACGCGTTGGACGGTTTTCGGGCGAACTGAAACGGTGCCACTCAGAATTCTGTTCACAGTCGCCACCGAAACGCCTGCCGCGGTAGCGAGATCGTGGATTGTCGGCCGCGTCTCTCGCGATCGGGGGGATTCTTCGCACATTCACCTCATGCCCCGCACGAGGGGAGCGGCGTGGCGCTTACGGTGATCGAGCAGCTCTGATCTTTCTTCGCCTTGGCGGCCGCCGGGATGCAGTGCCCGAAATCACGGGCGCCTGACGCACGAGATCGACGACGCGCGATTGATGAATCGAAAATTAGCGCTCAAGCCCCTTGAGCCAACGTTCGGAGTCGATCCGATCCGGTTGAGAGTATTGGTCGGCATTGTCGGCTCTGCCGCGGGCAAGCAAATACTCGACGACACGGATCGGCTTGAACTCTTCCTTCAGAACGGCAATAGCCTCTTTGGGGCGGGCCCGGCCACACATAAACACATCTAATGCCGCATAGCTGTGCTCTGGCCAAGTATGGATACTGATGTGAGATTCCGCCAATACCAGTACGCCTGAGACACCCTCGGGTGAAAACCGATGGAAGTTTGAAAAAAGTATAGTGGCTCCAGCGGACTGTGCGCTTTTCGTAATGGCTGTTTCGATAAAAGCGGGATTGCCAAACCTGTGCCGCCGAACAGATCGACAATATAATGGGCGCCAGCGCAGATCACGCCGTTAACTGAAACAAAGCTACCTGCACCGCCTTCGCGATTGTGCGACATGCTAAAAGCTCCAAAATATCGAAGGAGATCGCTCAGCTATTTTTCTGGCCGACCCAAACGAAAATGGCGTCGTAAAGTGGGTCCCGCTGTATCTCGATACGACGGCATTCCAGCGGGGTGAGCCCCGCATTCTTCATCGCGCTGGCTATCAGTTCGATGCTCAAATACGAATTGTCGTGCCCATCCTTCTGCGCAAATGACTGCCGCCTTGCCCAATCCGCTCCGATAGTTCGGCCCGTGGGTGCAAGGTGATCAGCGATGTGCTGGAAGCAATCGTCGTACGCGTCAGCTGTCCCCGAAATCGCTAGATTACCGAAGGCAGTGATCAAGTCGTATCGGTGGCTGTCCATCCAACTTGGCCACCGCTTCAGGCAGTCGAAAATCAAGAACTCGGCAAAGCGCTCGCGAAGCTGGTTGACCGAGTGATTGGATATTTTGAAATGATCGGCTACCCAACCGTAACACTCAGGAAGCGGTTGATTGCTCCGTACGAAGTTCGCTAGCACGCTAAGGGCTTCAGGCGCGATGTCGCAGCAAGAGAGGCGATTGACTCCCTTGGTTGGGAGATACCAGAACAGCGTCGAAGTTCCAGATCCCAGATCGAGAGCATTTCCCATAACGCCCCATTCCGCCATCGCCTTCAAAATATCCTCGGCCCCTTGGCCCTTGATGAAGGGGCCGGAGAAATACTCCGTCAGATAGGTCTCAAAATAAGCTCGGACGGACGGACGCATTGGAACCAACTGCAGGTCTTTCGTTCGAAAGGCATCACGGTCGTTCTGGAACCCTCGGCCGAGTTCCCACATAACCCCGGACGGGGGGAGCTGATCGTCCCGAATGTCGGTAGTTGCGCTGAGAAGAAAAATCATTCGGGCGTCGTTCGGCTGGTACCAGTTGCGTCCGTAGTCGCCGAACACCTTTTCAACCTTCAATCCAGCATCGACGCAAAGCGCCGTGAACTCGTCGACGCAGTAAGGCCTAAGTCGAATGGTCGTCTCGGTCTCGTCGATGGCCGTCTCAGTCTCACGAATGTGTCTGAACGACACGTCGACTGTGCCGTCACAATTGTGTTGCTGCATACGATGACGAGACAACGTGAGCCTGGCGGCTAGCGGGCGCGTCCACTCAAAGCGCCAACTGCCATCAGGGGCAGTAGGATCGAAATAGTCTGGCTGGAGGTAGGCCTGTTCTGGCCTGACCTTTGCGAAAGACGATAGGTCGATCATCAATGTCCCATCGTCCGAGAGGTGCCGTCGCAGCGCTTTGAGCGACTGCCGCGCCTGGGACAAGTCCACCAACAGCTGAAATGCCTCTCGGGGCACGAGGATAAGGTCGAACCGCTCTTCGAGGTCCAACGTCCGGAGATCCCCAACGAGTGCTGACACATTGTTGACGCCGAGTTTTTCAGCCTTTTCTGTCAGCCGTTCGACCATAGCCGGTTCGTTGTCGACAGCGACTATCGAACATCCGCTTCGAGCCAAATTAAGCGCGTTACGCCCGACCCCACACGGAATCTCAAGGACCGAGCGCGTAGAACCACCAACAAGACTGGCGAGAAAAGCATGGTCTACAGTGTCCGTATATTCGACATCGTAGTACGCGGCCCGTTCTTTATATGATATCTTATGCCGCATCGCCATGGCCGCCCCCTCACGCGGATTTCTTGGCCAATGCATCGATCAAGGCAAAGTCGCTAATCACGTGCGGATGGATGATCTCACCGTTTTCAACAAATTTGCCCTTTTGGGAAACCGAGTCCTGGAAATCCTTAAGGAAAATCGATTTGCCGAGACTAATAAGATAACGCGTATGGTTTGTGGTTGCCCCGATCGACGCCGTCTGATGCACGTGAGCTGGCATGACGGGATCCTTGTAGTGCCAAACGCCATGCACCTTATATGGTGCCGCGCCCATCCAGGTGAATGTATGGGCCGTCGGGATGTATCCTGCTCCATAGCCGCAAGTGACGTCGATGATCATCGAGCCTTCCTTCATCTTCTTGACGAGTTCGTCTGTGAGCATCGCTGGTGTATCGTAGGTCGAAATCAAAGTCGCTCCGATCACCAGGTCGGCGTCGGGTATCTCTCGCTCCAGGGCTTCTTGCGAGACAATCAGGCATTTGACGTTCGAGGGAACGGTCCCCTCAAATCGGCGGAGGCTTTCCTCGCGGTAGCCAAAGACAACAACTTCGTTTCCGAGACCTGCGGCTGTTCGAGCAGCTGCTGCGCCGACATTTCCATGCCCGATGACGACGACTTTCGGCGGCTTCATCCCCGGTAGGGAAGCCAGCATTATGCCGAGCCCTCCCTGCGTCGATAGCAGGTGATGGGCCCCAAAGAGCACAGCCAATTTCCCGCTGATCTCGCTATCGGGCGTCATGAGCGGAAACGAACCATCTGCGGCCTGAAAGTACTCATAGCTATAGGCTGTCACCCCATGCTCGCGCAGGTGGTGCGTTAGCTCGTAGTTTTCGCCTGGGTAAAAGTATGCGCCAATATGCAGCGGGCGGCACAGGTACCGCCGTTCGGCGACGCTCGGAAACTTATATTTCAAGAGGAATGGAGAAACTGTCCAAGCCTCGTCTGTTGAAACGATTTCGCCCCCTGCCGCCTTGTAGTCCCCATCAAACGCTCCCGAGGCGGCTCCGGCATCATGCTCAACGTAAACCTTAAAACCGGCCTCGACAAACTGTCGAACACCTTGCGGAAGCATGATAACCCGCTTCTCGTTGTCGCGGGTTTCTTTCAGGATAGAGACCGAGAGTTTATCTGTCATATTGGTACTCTTCATTTCGAGATTTTGTAGAAGTGTCGCGCTAGGCCCCTGACCTGCGTCCTGGTTAGATTCGAGCTGTTCGTCGCGTTTTAGGAATAGCGTCAGCCGCACCAGCAGACTGAGAATTCCCACCTAACGCTGCGAAAGCGTTAGCGGACGATGCAGGGCTTTCATTCGGCAGGAGCCTGCAGCAGCGCTTCGTCTGATCTTCTCAACCTTCCGCATTCTCTTCCTCCCGAGCCCGCTCATAACGCTGAGCATTTCCTGACCGATCTCCGTCGCCTCGACGCTTGCGGTATGGGAAGCTCTGACCCGAGCTCTTGCCTGATATTCCCGCCCGCGGTCCCTTCACGTCCAACCTCAGACGGCGAGACAATGCCGACTATTGTGTTTCGCCCGATCGTCAATGAATTGCTTCAACTCGGCTCGCCACATAATCAGTCCCCGTGGCTCGGCATGGTACGCCTGCAGATCTTCAGCCATCTTCAGTTGCTCCGAGCAATTCAGGCCAATTGCCATCGTCATCTCCCTTGGTTTGCGGGCAATTGCCGTCACGATGGCTTCCCAAAGTTGATGTGCAAGTGACGTGCCATCCTGATGATGTAGCTCCGCGCTGATACTCAAGTTGGGCCGGCGCGCCTTCTCCCCGCGCGCGTCTTCTGTTGTTGCTTTGAGGGCTTCGCACGAAATGCAAAACGTTCGACTATAATGCGTCCGTTCGATAGTGGACAGTTTGGGCCAAAGGCCACAATATTGTTTGCATCGGTCGAGACACCATGGGAGCGGCGCCGGCTTGAGCGCTGCCGCCCAAGCCGCTTCGAGGGCATGCCGCTCATCCATCTCATCTGCTTTTGGACCGATTTTGACACAAAACTTTCTCTCCGGTGCGCGACACCCAGGCTGGAGCGCGTATGTTGACATAAAGATGTCTTTATGTGAATTGGACACTACTGTCGTCTTGAGGATGAAAATGTCGCAGAATTCTGCATCGCTGGACGCATTGTTCGGCTCCGTCGCGGCAAAGCCCGACGAGTCGGAAATGCTTGCTGCGCTGACCGCAGCGGTGCACGAACGCATCCTCATCCTTGACGGCGCCATGGGCACGCAGATCCAGGGCCTCGGGTTTGACGAGGACCATTTCCGGGGTGAGGCCTTCGCCGGCTGTGCCTGCCACCAGCAGGGCAACAACGATCTGCTGATCCTGACGCAGCCTGGGGCGATCGAGGAGATCCACTATCAGTACGCCATCGCCGGCGCAGATATCCTTGAAACCAACACCTTCTCCTCGACCTCAATCGCCCAGGCCGATTACGGCATGGAGGATGCGGTCTACGCGTTGAACCGCGATGGCGTGCGACTGGTGCGCCGCGCCGCTGTTCGTGCCGAGCAGGAGGACGGCAAGCGCCGTTTCGTCGCCGGCGCGCTCGGGCCGACCAACCGCACCGCCTCGATGTCGCCAGACGTGAACAATCCCGGCTATCGCGCCGTGACCTTCGACGACCTGCGCCTTGCTTATGGCGAGCAGCTGCGCGGCCTGATCGACGGCGGCGCCGACATCATCCTGATCGAGACGATCTTCGACACGCTCAACGCCAAGGCGGCGATCTTCGCCTGCAACGAGATCTTCATCGAGAAGGGCGTGTACCTGCCGGTGATGATCTCCGGCACCATCACCGACCTGTCCGGCCGCACGCTGTCCGGGCAGACGCCGACCGCCTTCTGGCATTCGGTGCGCCATGCCAGCCCCTTCACCATCGGCCTGAATTGCGCGCTCGGCGCCAACGCCATGCGCGCGCATCTGGCCGAGATATCCGGTGTCGCCGATACGTTCACCTGCGCCTATCCGAATGCCGGCCTGCCCAATGAATTCGGCAGGTATGACGAGAGCCCGGAATTCATGGCCGCGCAGGTCGAGGATTTTGCGCGGGAAGGGCTGGTCAATGTCGTCGGCGGCTGCTGCGGCTCGACACCCGATCATATCCGCGCCATCGCCGAGGCGGTCAAAAAGTATCCGCCGCGCGCCATTCCCGAGATCGAACGCAAGATGCGCCTGTCGGGCCTGGAGCCGTTCACGCTGACCGACGAGATTCCCTTCGTCAATGTCGGCGAGCGCACGAATGTCACCGGGTCGGCCAAGTTCAGGAAGCTGATCACGGCGGGCGACTATGTGACCGCGCTCGACGTGGCGCGCGACCAGGTCGCCAATGGCGCGCAGATCATCGACATCAACATGGACGAGGGCCTGATCGATTCCAAGAAGGCGATGGTCGAGTACCTCAACCTGATCGCCGCCGAGCCGGACATCGCCCGTGTTCCTGTCATGGTCGACAGTTCCAAATGGGAGATCATCGAAGCCGGCCTGAAATGCGTGCAGGGCAAGCCGCTGGTCAACTCCATCTCTATGAAGGAAGGCGAGGCGGCATTCCTGCATCATGCCAGACTCGTGCGCGCCTATGGCGCGGCGGTGGTCGTCATGGCCTTCGACGAGGACGGCCAGGCCGACACCAAAGCGCGCAAGGTCGAAATCTGCACCCGCGCCTACAAGCTTTTGACCGAACAGGCCGGCTTCCCGCCCGAGGATATCGTCTTCGACCCCAATGTCTTCGCCATTGCCACCGGCATCGAGGAGCACGACAATTACGGCGTCGACTTCATCGAGGCGACGGGAGAGATCACCGGGACGCTGCCGCATGTCCATATCTCAGGCGGCGTGTCGAACCTGTCCTTCTCGTTCAGGGGCAACGAGCCGGTGCGCGAGGCCATGCATGCGGTGTTCCTTTACCATGCTATCCAGGCGGGCATGGACATGGGCATCGTCAACGCCGGACAGCTTGCCGTCTACGAATCCATCGATCCCGACCTGCGCGAAGCCTGCGAGGATGTCGTCAACAACCGTCAACCGAAAGGCGGCGGCACCGCCACCGAACGCATGCTGGAGATCGCCGAACGCTTCAAGGGCACGGCGGGCCAGGAAGCCAAGGAGCGCGACCTCGCCTGGCGCGAATTGCCAGTTGCGCAGCGGATCAGCCATGCGCTGGTCAACGGCATCACCGAATTCATCGATGCCGACCCGAGGAAGCGCGGCTGGCCGCCGAGCGCCCGCTGCATGTCATCGAAGGCCCGCTGATGGCCGGCATGAACGTCGTCGGCGACTTGTTCGGCGCCGGCAAGATGTTCCTACCGCAAGTGGTGAAATCGGCGCGGGTGATGAAACAGGCGGTGGCCGGCTTGCTGCCGCATATGGAGGCCGAGAAGCTGGCCAATACCGCCAATGGCATCGACAATGGCGAGCGCCAGACGGCGGGCAAGATCCTGATGGCGACGGTGAAGGGCGATGTCCACGACATCGGCAAGAACATCGTCGGCGTCGTGCTGGCCTGCAACAATTACGAGATTATCGATCTCGGCGTCATGGTTCCGGCGGCAAAAATCCTGCAGACGGCGCGAGAGCAAAATGTCGACATCATCGGCCTGTCCGGCCTGATCACGCCCTCGCTCGACGAGATGGCGCACATGGCCGCCGAGATGGAGCGCGAAGGCTTTGACATTCCGCTTTTGATCGGCGGCGCGACGACCAGCCGCGTGCACACGGCGGTCAAGATCCACCCGCGCTATGCGAAAGGCCAGACCGTCTACGTCACCGACGCCAGCCGGGCGGTCGGCGTGGTGTCGTCCTTGCTGTCGAATGACAGCAAGGCGAAGTATGTCGACACGTTGCGCGCCGAATACAAGAAAGTCGCCGACGCGCATGCCCGGTCCGAAGCCGACAAGCAGCGGCTGCCGTTGGCCAAGGCGAGGGCCAATGCGCATCGGATCGATTGGTCTGAATATGAGCCGCCGAAGCCGTCCTTCACAGGTGTGAAGGTCTTCGAGAACTGGGATCTCACGGAACTCGCGCGCTACATCGACTGGACGCCGTTCTTCCAGACCTGGGAGCTGAAAGGGCGCTATCCCAAGATCCTCGAAGACGAAGCGCAAGGACCCGCCGCGCGCCAGCTGTTCGAGGATGCGCAGGCGATGCTGAAGCAGATCATCGCCGAAAAATGGTTTGCGCCACGCGGCGTCATCGGCTTCTGGCCGGCCAATGCCACCGGCGACGATATCAGGCTGTTCACGGATGAGGGGCGATCGCAGGAGCTGGCGACCTTCTTCACGCTGCGCCAACAACTGACCAAGCGCGACGGCAAGGCCAATGTCGCATTGTCGGATTTCGTCGCGCCGGTGGACAGCGGCAAGCCCGACTACATCGGCGGCTTCATCGTCACGGCCGGCATCGAGGAGGTGGCGATCGCCGAACGATTTGAGAGGGCCAATGACGACTATTCGTCGATCATAGTCAAGGCGCTGGCCGACCGCGTCGCTGAGGCCTTCGCCGAGCGCATGCACGAGAAGGTGCGCAAGGAGTTCTGGGGCTATGCGGTCGACGAAAAGCTGGCGCCGGACGAGCTGATCGGCGAGCCCTATCGCGGCATCCGCCCGGCGCCCGGTTATCCCGCCCAGCCCGACCACACCGAGAAGGCCACACTGTTCCGGCTGCTCGACAGCGAGCGCAATGCCGGGGTGAGCCTGACCGAAAGCTATGCGATGTGGCCCGGCTCGTCTGTGTCGGGGATCTATCTGTCGCATACCGAAAGCTATTATTTCGGCGTCGCCAAGGTCGAACGCGACCAGGTTGAGGACTATGCACGCCGCAAGGACATGCCGCTCGCGGAAGTGGAGCGCTGGCTCGGACCCATTCTCAACTATGTGCCAGCGCACTATGCCGAGGCTGCGGAGTAGTGGCGGCAAGCTCTGCCGTCTTACGCTCCGAGCCGCAACTGCCGTTTCTGTATCATGGAAATGAGGTCCCGGATAAACGCTCAGGTCATAGGAATGTCAGCTGAGGCACAATTTCCATTCACGCGTTTCCGGCCGCCTCGGCGATGGCCATATCCCTCGCGCGCAGGAAGACGCTCTCCATCCGCCAGTGCTCGTTGGTGTAGCGGGGGTCGTGTGCCCATTCGTCCCAGCCATGATTGCGGCGGAATTCGCCGAGCAGGCCGGAAGCCAGGATCTCGTCCTTGTCGACTGGAGTGGCGTTTTCACAATCGGGCGCGACGTAGATCGCGTCTTCCCGGCAGTAGAGCTCGCACATGAAGCAGGTCTGGCAGTCCTCCTGCCGGGCGATGTGCGGCACATTGCTAGACGATTTCGAGCACGTTGGTCGGGCATACTTCGACGCAGGCGTTGCAACCCGTGCAACGCTCGGCGATGACGAGTTCGATCATGATGCGAGTTCCAATGTGGCCGTAATCTGATCTCGTCCAGACCTTGTCCAGGCGGTTCCGTCGCAAACTCCAGCTGAGGTCGCAAGGGCGGGTTGAGCGTCACGCGGCGCTCATGCGGCGAGCATTTCGAACTGCTTGGCAATGGAGGGCGTGGGATTGTAGGCAAACCTGGCCTGTCGTTTGCGCATCATATGAACCATCTCGATGCCCGAGAGGATAGTTTCGGCGGTTGTGGTTGACTCGCCGAGCATGGACCGGACGCGGCGCTTGATGCACCTATGATCCTGTTCGATGCGGTTGTTGAAATACTGGCTCTTGCGGATTCTGATCGACTTCAGTGCTCGTCGCGATCGATCCCGCAGGCGATTTTCAAGATCGCAAGATCGGATGGCCTCGTGATTGGTCTGGCTGCCGTCGATGGCGATACGTTCCGGCCTGCCATGGCGCTGCAGGGCCTTCCGTAAGAAGCGTTTGGCCGCCGGCAGGTCACGGTTCTCGCTGAAAAAGAATTCGACCGTATCGCCGAGGCTGTCGATAGCACGATAGAGATACATCCATTGGCCTCGAACCTTGATGTAGGTTTCGTCCATGTGCCATTTTCCAGTGACGCTCCGCTTGCGCCGGTTGAATCGGTCCAGCAGCTCAAGCGAGAAGTGCACGACCAAGCGGTGGACAGTGGAATGGTCGACGTGAATGCCGCGCTCGGCCATCATCTCTTCCAGATCGCGCAGGCTGAGATTGTAGGCAAGATACCAAAATGGCGGCCTTTGAACATGACAAACTCCCGGAAAAAAGAGCAAGCATCATGCAGCAAATGACCTTTCCGAAAAGGTTGCGACAGAACCTTTCTATCGCTACCCCATTCGTTCTGAGGCGAACGAACCGGGTGATGGTGGAAATACAACCGTCTTGTTCCCGTTTAGGAAAACTCGGCCATGGATGTGGGCGTGTATCGCCCGTGCCAAGGCCTGTGCTTCAACGTCACGACCCAAGCTGACGTAATCCTCATTGGACTGCGCATGTGTCACCCGAATGATGTCTTGCTCAATGATCGGCCCCTCATCCAGATCGGCAGTGACGTAATGAGAGGTCGCGCCGATCAATTTCACTCCGCGTTCATACGCTTGCTTGTAGGGATTGGCGCCCTTGAACGAAGGAAGAAACGAATGGTGGATGTTGATAATGCGGCCGGACATCTTCCGACACATTTCATCCGAGAGAACCTGCATGTAGCGAGCTAGAACGATCAGCTCGGCCTTGGTCTCGGTCACTACAAGCATCTGCTGGGCTTCCGCTTCGGCTTTATTTTCCTTCGTTACCATGATGCAGTGAAACGGAATGTCGTGATTCACCACGACCTTTTGATATTCCATGTGATTGGAGATCACCGCCACGATATCGATCGGGAGAGCGCCAATGCGCCAACGGTAGAGGAGATCGTTGAGGCAGTGGCCGAAGCGAGAGACCATGACGATAACTCTTCGCTTCACGGCCTCGTCAAAGAATTCTGAATCCATCGCGAAGCGCGATGCGATTGGATCGAAGCCGACGCGGAGCTCGTCCAGGTTTCGCCCACCTTCAGACCGGAAGCTCACTCTCATAAAGAAGTTGCCAGTATCAACATCGTCAAACTGCGCACTGTCCGTGATGTTGCAAGTTTGATCAGCGAGAAAGCTGGAGATCGCAGCCACTATGCCCCTGGTGGAACGACATTTCACGCGAAGTGCAAATTTCGACATTGTTCGTTCCTCAGTTGTTTCGCGCCGCCAAGGTGTGACGGAATGCGGAAAGGGTATTCGCGAGCAAACACGCGATTGTCATCGGACCCACGCCGCCTGGGACAGGTGTAATTGCTTGAACGTGAGCAGCCTCTGCAAATGCGACATCGCCAACAAGGCGCGGCTTTCCGCCTTGGGTCACCCGATTGATACCTATGTCGACGACAACCGCGCCTGGCTTGATCCAATCACCTCGGATCATTTCTGCGCGTCCGACCGCGGCGACTAGAAATGTCGGCCATCCTGCAGAGAGCCGGAAGTTCGCGGGTCCGCGAATGAGCGACTGTTACAGTGCAATTCTCAGCCAGCAACAGTTGGGCCATTGGTTTGCCGACGATATTGCTTCGTCCAACTATGATCGCGTGGAGACCAGCTAAATCGCCGAGACGATGCTTCAGGAGCAATAGGCAGCCGCGAGGAGTGCACGGAACGAACCCTTCTTGGCCGGTCGCCAGCCTGCCGGCATTCTGGACATGAAACCCGTCGACGTCTTTGGTCGGATCAATCGCGTTGAGAACCATGTTCGGATCAATCTGAGACGGCAATGGTAGCTGTACCAAAATGCCATGCACAGAAGGGTCCTGATTCAATTCATTAACGATTGACAACAGGTCGTCCTGATTGGTGTCGGCTGGAAGTTTGTGTTCAAAGGACGCCATACCCACCGCAAGCGTCTGACGGTGTTTGTATGCGACATAGACAGCACTCGCTGGGTCTTCTCCCACTAAGATCACTGCCAAGCCCGGCACTTTTCCGGTTGCCGATCTCAGCGCAGCTACATCGGCGGCAATCTGCGTGGTAAGGGTGTTTGCGACTGCTTTTCGTACCCATCCGGTGAAGACCGCAGACGTGTATCCGGCGGCCATGAGGACCTGAGCACCGCGGTGCCGGCGTCAAGTTTTTGATGG